>NZ_CP102265.1:2088333-2450000 GCF_025147765.1 Blautia obeum ATCC 29174 | reverse complement strand
CCAGTGAAGATGCTGGTTACCTGCGCCAGGACGGAAAGACCCCATGGAGCTTTACTCCAGTTTGGTACTGGGATCCGGTACTGCATGTACAGGATAGGTGGGAGGCTGAGAATCGGTAACGCCAGTTGCCGAGGAGCCGCTGTTGGGATACCACCCTTGCAGTATTGGGTTTCTAACCAGCCGCCGTGACCCGGCGGTGGGACAATGCCAGACGGGGAGTTTGACTGGGGCGGTCGCCTCCGAAAGGGTATCGGAGGCGCCCAAAGGTTCCCTCAGGATGGACGGAAACCATCCAAAGAGTGCAAAGGCAGAAGGGAGCTTGACTGCGACACCGACGGGTGGAGCAGGTACGAAAGTAGGGCTTAGTGATCCGGTGGTATTAAGTGGGAATGCCATCGCTCAACGGATAAAAGCTACCCTGGGGATAACAGGCTTATCACTCCCAAGAGTTCACATCGACGGAGTGGTTTGGCACCTCGATGTCGGCTCATCGCATCCTGGGGCTGTAGTAGGTCCCAAGGGTTGGGCTGTTCGCCCATTAAAGCGGTACGCGAGCTGGGTTCAGAACGTCGTGAGACAGTTCGGTCCCTATCCGGCGTGGGCGTAGGATATCTGAGAGGAGCTGTCCTTAGTACGAGAGGACCGGGATGGACGGGCCGCTGGTGCACCGGTTAGACTGCCAAGTCTATAGCCGGGTAGCCAAGCCCGGAAGGGATAAACGCTGAAGGCATCTAAGCGTGAAGCCCCCCTCAAGATGAGATATCCCATCCGAAAGGAGTAAACCCCCTTGAAGACGACGAGGTCGATAGGGCAGGGGTGGAAGTGTGGTAACACATGGAGCTGACTGCTACTAATAGGGTGAGGGCTTGACCAAAAAGCATGGTCAGAATTGATTCGGTTGGTTGTCAACATGTATGTGGTTTTGAAGATAAGATAATATTAGGAGCAGAGAGATCTGCTTCTTTTTTTGTATATTAGAAAGGAATCCCCATGTCCTCAATCACACGAATCAACCGCGACGATATGCTCGAACTCACCCGTCGAATGACAATTGCCCGTACATCCATGACACGCATAGCTGGCAGTTACATGGACGCAGATGGATTTATCGATGGAACCTTCAATACCAACTTCCTAAAACTGAAAAACTCTGAAAAAGAAAAAAACCTTACTATAGCCAAGGCAATTCCGTTCGCGCAAACCAACCAGAATCTCAAACGCTATAAAATTCCTAAAGAAGCATATGCATTAGGTGGAATCCGTCAGCTCCTTTTGGGAATCAAATCCTGTGCTCTCAAAAATGATGCACTTTTGGAATCTTTTTATGACTACATTGCAGAAAATTACCATACAAATCATGATTATGCAGTATATCTCTTCCATAATACTTATGATATCCCTCTCAAAGCAGCCGATCACGAAAGCCTCTGGGAATCCGAAGAAACCTACGAATATATCATCTGTGCAATCTGTCCGGTTTCCGGTGATTATGAACCTGGTAAACCAGAATGTGGTTTCATTTTTCCGGCATTTAATTCCAGAACAGAAGATCCGGACTACATTGATATCTACCAAAGTAATCCGGATTTTCCCCAAAAAGACTTATTAAAAATATTACAAATTCCTGAGTAAGTATATTTATGCCATCATGGGCATGATCACGTGTTATTTCATCCAATGGAAGACAATCAGACAGATGTTTACTATATAGGCAATGGCGATAAAATATATTGGACTTTTGGAATCTCCGAGCCCACGAAATAAAGTAACCGTGCTTCCAATTGTTCTTTTTTTACGAAAAATTAGTCCTGAAGCAGAGCTTTTTCTACGTTTTCAAAGCCGATACGCTCAATTGTTTCTGCAAAACGTTCTCCCTTCAGGCCGTTATCACGAAAAAATAAAATTGCTTTTTCAATAACATTCAGCGCTTCTTCTTTGGATGCGAAGATTTTACTGAGAGATTTTCCGCGAGAAATTTTTTTCCCCCAGCGTCCACCGATATAAATTTTATATCCATAAATACCATTTGCAATTGTATGGAACGGACATTTTCCGACACAGCGACCACAATGTCGGCACTGCATCTCGTCAATTGTGATTTTTCCATCTACAACTTTGGCAACACCATTTGGACATGCTGCTTCAATTGCGCATTTTTTGCAGCCTTTGCAGAGTTCACTGTTTACTTCAGGAATACGCTGACCGATAATACCGACATCATTCAGATTGGGTTTTACACAGTTGTTTGGACATCCACCTACTGCAATTTTGAATTTGTGTGGCAGGGCAACATCCTGAAATCCTTCATAAAAACGTCGGTAGATTTCCTCAGAAAGTGCATAAGAGTCAAGCAGCCCATACTGACATGTCGTTCCCTTACAGGAGACAACCGGACGAACTTTTGCACCGGTGCCACCGGTCACTAAGCCTTCTTTGGCGATAAATTCCTGAAACTCTTCAATTTTATCATAGGGAATTCCCTGAATTTCAACAGAAAGCCGTGTGGTGTATAATAGATTTCCATTGCCGAATTTTTCGGCAGCATCGGCCATACAGTGATGTTGTGCGGCGGTTACCTTTCCGTTTACGGTGAGTACCCGTGCAGAAAACAGATCAGTTCCTCGATTGTTGAGGAAGCCCATCCCTTTTACTCTTTTTTCATCTTCTTTACTGATTGTTAATGCTGACATTAGTAAATTCTCCATTCTGTTTATTATTATAACTGTCTATAGATAGTAATTTTTATTTGCAATTCATAATATACCACTTGAGTATGTATTTGAAAAATGATATTATTTTATATAAATAATAGATATTTTCTATATATGAAAAATGACTGGAACAGGAGAGGGAAAATGACGATTCGGCATTTGAATATTTTTGTTGCAGTGGCAGATTATGGTTCCATGAGTGCAGCTGCAAGACATTTATATTTATCTCAGCCAACGGTAAGCCAGGCGATACGGGAACTGGAAAAACATTATAATGGTTTGCTGTTTGAACGCCTAGGGAAAAAGCTGTATCTTACAGAACGGGGGGAACTTCTTCTGCCGAGAGCAAGAGAACTGGTCCGCCAGTTTGAGGAAACAGAAGAATTGATATTGAATCAGGGCCAGTCATTAACCCTGAAACTGGGTTCAACGATCACAGTAGGAACCTGTCTGACTCCGCGTTTGATTCCTGAACTTCAGAAAAGTTGTCCTGATGTAAAAGTTTCTTCGTATGTAAGCAACACGAGAGCGATTGAACAGAAATTACTGCGTTCTGAGCTTGATGTAGGAATTGTAGAAGGAGAAATTTATTCTCCTGATCTTCATGTGCTTCCAATCGTAGATGATCGCCTTGTTCTTGCAGTGGGGAAAGAACATCCTTTTTATTTAAAAAAAGTATTGCATGTGCAGGATCTTGAGCAGGAACAGTTTGCAATGCGAGAACAGGGGAGTGGGACACGGCAGTTGTTTGAAGATTATGCGACACGGCATCAGATTTCTTTTCAGACAGTATGGGAGGCAAACAGCCCTGGAACATTACTTAATGCCGTGCTTTATGATGGTGTCCTTTCGGTGATGTCTTTGCGGCTGATGTATCACGAGATCAGAAATGACAGTATTCATGTTTTTCAGAATGAAAATGGCGAGTGGAATCGGAAATTTAAACTTGTGTATCACAAAAATAAATTTCTGACGCCTGCGGTCCATGAACTGGAAAGAATCCTGCATTCCTATCGAAACGTAGAGATACCGGAAAATGCTGGAATATTGAGATAAATACGAAGGGAAGTTTATGAAAAAATATCTTACGATAACAGTAAGGGAGCAGATGCAGGGAATGACTGTTGAAAAAGTCCTTTATGATTATCTGGAACTGACCAAAAAGCAGGTCAGTCGTGCAAAATTCCGCCCGGATGGTATTTGCAAAAATAAAGTACAGTGCAGAGTAACAGAGAAAGTTTCTATGGGAGATGAAATTTGTATATGCCTGGAAACAGATGAAATACAGTCTGCACAGCTGGTTTTGGCAAAGATTCAGGGAGAGAGACTGTGTATTTTGTATGAAGATGAAGACATACTGGCAGTAAATAAACCGGCAGGAGTGTTAACGCATCCGGCGGGTATGCACTATAGTGATAGCCTGGCAAATCAGGTTGCTGCATATTTTCAGGAAAGAAATCTTTCAGTCTGTATACGTCCAATCGGCCGATTGGATAAGGAAACATCCGGAATCGTTTTGTTTGCCAAAAATCAGGTTGCAGCACAGAGATTGCAGGAACAGCGTGAAACAGGAGTCTTAGAAAAACAGTATCTTGCTTTGGTGGATGGAAACCTGCCGAAGGATCAGGATGATATTTGGCATACGATAGACTTTCCGATTAAAAAAATTGGAAATCATCCGCTTCGAATGGAAGCAGTAAAAAAGAGCAGCAGTGCAGAAAATGAAAAATATATTGCACATCAGTTAACTGATTATATAAATTGTTTTCAGGCAGTGACACATTATCATGTCCTTTACAGTACGGATAAATGGTCGGCAATAAAGTTAAAACTGGATACAGGACGGACGCACCAGATTCGGGTGCATATGCAGGCAATTGGACATCCACTGCTTGGTGATTCCATATATAATACATCAACAATGAACCGAGAACAGTGTACAATTTATCGTGCAGCATTACATGCCTGGAAAGTAAGACTTCGACAGCCATTCAACGGCAGGAAGATAGAACTGGAGGTACCTGTGCCGGAAGATTTTAAGAAATATGGAGGTTTTTATGTCAGCTCAGGTTCGTGATATGACCAAAGGATCTCCGGCAAAACTGATTCTGCTTTTTGCAGTACCGTTAATGCTGGGGAATATTTTTCAACAGTTGTATACAATGGTGGATACGATTGTTGTTGGCCAGGTTGCCGGTGTACAGGCACTTGCAGCGCTTGGCGCAGTTGAGTGGATCATGTGGATGACACTTGGAGTTTCTACCGGTGTTACGCAGGGATTCTCAATCCTGATCTCGCAGCATTATGGGGCAAAGAAATGGAATGATCTGAAAAAGACAGTTGCCCATAGTTATCTGCTTACCGCAGTGACGGCTATACTGCTCCTTCTGATCAGTCAGCTTGCTGCCAGATGGCTCCTTGTTCTGTTAAATACACCGGATAATATTATTGGAATGTCACTGATTTATCTCAGAATCGTATTTTGCGGGATTCCGATCGTAGCGGCCTATAATATTTTTGCATCTGTGCTGCGGGCACTTGGAAACAGCAGGACACCGTTGATCGCAATGATTATTGCAGCTTTTATCAATGTAGTGCTGGATCTTGTTTTTGTCGCAGGTTTTAACTGGAGTGTGGCAGGAGCTGCACTGGCAACCGTTATCGCACAGGCTTTTTCAGCTTTTTACTGTTTCCTTATTGTTCGTAAAATTGAAATCGTACATACAGACAGGGACGATTTTGCAAAAGTTCCAGGGTTGAATCGAAAATTATTTGGACTTGGAGCGCCAATTCTGTTTCAGGACGTGATCATTTCTGTGGGTGGGCTGGCTGTTCAGTTTGTTATTAATGGATATGGATTTTTGTTTGTTGCCGGTTTTACTGCGACAAATAAACTTTACGGAGTATTGGAGATGGCAGCAATCTCTTACGGCTATGCAGTGGTCTCCTATGTCGGACAAAATCTGGGAGCCGGAGAGATCACGAGAATCAAAAAAGGAGTTCATGCGAGCTCGTTTCTTGCCTTTCTTACATCTGCGTTTATCAGTATAGTGATGTTTCTTTTTGGAAAGACGCTGCTTTCGATGTTTATTTCCGGAGATCCAGAGCAGACAAGTCAGGTACTGGCAATCGCCTGGCATTATCTTTCTATTATGGCATCCTGCCTGTGTATCCTTTATTTTCTGTATGTATACCGTTCTGCATTACAGGGGCTCGGAAATACCATGATTCCGATGTTGAGCGGAGTGGTAGAATTTTTTGTCAGAGTCGGTGTGGCACTTTTACTACCGAAACTGATTGGTCAGAATGGGATTTTCTATGCAGAGATTGCAGCGTGGACAGGAGCTGCTGTTTTGCTGATGATCAGTTATTATATCAACATTCGCAAATTTGCCTGATGCATGAAAATTTGCTATAATCGCATCAGAAATTTTGATGGGATCGGGAGACAGAAAATATGGAACAGACACAAAAAGACAATATCATTAAGAAGTTGATTGATACACATACAACGGTTTCCACGATGGAGAGCTGCACGTCAGGTATGATTGCATCTACGATCACAGATACAGAAGGAGCATCTGCAATCTTTCCGGGAGGATATGTGACATATCTGAATGAAACGAAAATTTTCATCGGCGTGGAGGAAGAAATCATCCGAAAGTATGGTGTGTACTCAAAAGAATGTGCCGAAGAGATGGCGAGAACCGTGCAGGAAAAAATGCATACAGACATTGCCATTGGAATAACCGGGACGACCGGAAATATTGATCCGAATAATGCAGACAGTATGCAGGGAGTTGTGTATTTTTGCATTCGCGTAAAAGATAAAGAAAATACTTTTGAGGTGCATGCAGAGGTTGCAGGAATGAATCGGCATGAGATCAAGCAGATGTATACGGATATGGTATTTGAAAAACTTCAGACACTTGTGATGTAGGATAAAATAGTGTATATTGTAGAAAGAATTATAGTAGAAAATATAATCTGGAGGAAATGATAATGAGTATCAAAGAAGAAATTCATGGATTAACAGATGAGATACTGACAAATCTCGAAAGACTGGTTGCAATTGATTCACAGCTTGGAACTCCGTCAGAAGGGAAACCGTTTGGGGAAGGCCCGGCCAAGGTACTGGAAGAGGCACTTAAGATTGCCGATGAACTTGGGTTTAAGACTGTAAACCTGGACAATTACTGTGGATATGCTGAAATGGGCGAGGGCGAAGAAATCGTTGGTATTGCCGGACATCTTGATATTGTACCGGTTGGTGGAGACTGGACTTATGATCCATTCAAACTGACCAGAGAAGGTGACCATGTCTATGGACGTGGAACTACAGATGACAAGGGTCCGGTTCTGGAAGCACTTTATGCAATGAAACTGCTTCGTGATTCCGGCGTAAAACTCAATAAGAGAGTTCGTTTGATCATGGGATGCAACGAAGAAACTGGATCAAAATGTATGGAACATTATAACGAAGTTGCAGAAGAAGTATCCTGTGGTTTCACACCAGATGCGAATTTCCCGTGCATTCATGGTGAAAAGGGAATGGTGATGATGACAGCATATTCTAAGAACACCAGGATTATTTCCATGAATGGTGGCTTTGTTTCTAACGCTGTCTGCGATACCTGTAATACCGTTGTTCCGGCGGAAGCAGGGCTGAAAGAAAAACTGGAAGCAGCTCTTGCTGAAACAAAACTTCAGGAATACAAAATAACAGAAGAAAACGGTGAGATCAGTATTTACGCAAAAGGTGTTCCGGCACATGCCAGCACACCGACTCTTGGTGTTAATGCAGCAGGTGTGACATTTGAATGCCTTGCAAAAGCCGGATTCGAAGATGACTTCGTAAAATTCTATAATGAACATATCGGAACGGCATGCGATGGCTCCGGACTTGGTCTTAAATTTGAAGATGAGTACGGAGAACTGACTCTGTGCAACGGAATTGTTAAGACAGAGGACGGAGTGGTTTCCTGTACGATCGATATCCGTGTACCGGTTACTCTTAAGGGAGACGAAGTACGCAAGATGTGCGAAGACAAACTGGAAGATGAGAATGGACGTATCGAGATCCATATGATCGGTGATTCCCTGTTTTTCCCGAGAGAATCCCCGCTCGTAAACGCTCTGTACAAGGCATATGTAGATGTGACCGGCGATACAGAAAACAAACCAATGGTAATCGGTGGTGGAACTTATGCGAAGTCACTCAAGAACATTATCGCATTCGGACCGGAAATGCCGGGAATTGATTATCGTATCCATGGGGCAGACGAATTTATTCTTGTATCAGGAATGGAAGAAGCTGTGCTTGTATATATGGAAGCAATCAAAAATCTTCTTGCAATCTAATCAAATGAGGATTTGTGATATCTGTTCTGACAATGAAAGACAGTTTTCTGTTTTTGCAATAATGAAGAGATTGATGAGGAAGCCTGGGAATTAGTGAAACATTGACAAGGAGGTTAGTATATACTAACATAACAGATGTTATGAATGATGACAAGATAAATCCTTGCGATGTTGGAAAAAGAGCTTTGCCAGGTATTATGGGCGTTCTTGAAAGTTGTATTATCAGGAAGTGAGGAAAGAGTTGTTGCGGATAGAAAGGTCGGTATAATGCACGTTTACAGATATGGAAACATGGAGGCAGATATTGTTCTAATTCAGTTGGCTGGTAATCATGATATATCTGAAATCAAAGATGAAGTAGCAGAAATTCAGCATCTGACCTCTATGGATTTTGAACTTATTGCAGTGAAAGTTGATGATTGGAATAAGGAATTGTCCCCATGGAAGACTCCTGCCGTATTTGGAAATGAGGATTTTGGAGACGGAGCGGTACAGACATTGGAAGAGATTTTGCTATTATGTTCAGATAAAAGTAAAACGTATTATATTGGGGGATATTCTCTTTCAGGGCTGTTTTCATTATGGGCTGCCTGTCAGACAGATCTGTTCTCCGGGATTGCGGCAGCATCGCCGTCTGTCTGGTTTCCGGGATTTATAGATTACATGAAAGAGTATAAGATAAAGAGTAAAAATGTATATCTTAGTCTTGGAAATAAAGAAGAAAAAACTCGAAATCCTGTTATGGCAAAAGTAGGAGACTGTATCAGAGAAGGGCATGAATGGATAAAAGCAGAAGGAGTGAACTGTACGTTTGAGTGGAACCAGGGGGGACATTTCAAAGAACCGATGACTAGAACTGCGAGGGCATTTGCCTGGGTGATGCAGCAAAATAGAAACGAAAGCAGAGTAGAGAAGGATCATCTATGAAAACACGTGAAGAGGTATTGAAATTTGGTCTATCCTTTAAAAATGTATATGAGGAACGCCCGTTCAAAGACCAAAACTGGCAGTTGGTGCGCGTGAAGGAAAGTAAGAAAGCATTCCTCTGGATCTACGAAAAAGACGGATATATCAATCTGAATGTCAAGGTAAATCCGGAGTGGCGTGACTTCTGGCGATCGGCGTATGATGCCGTGATCGCAGGTTACCACCAGAATAAAGAGCACTGGAATACCATCATTTTGGATGGAACTATACCAGATAAAGATATCAAAAGAATGATCGCGGAAAGCTATGATATCATCACAGACAGCCCGACAAAACGAATATACGAGGCAGTCAAAAAGATTCCAAAAGGTCATGTCGCAACCTATGGAAAGGTTGCAGAGATGGCAGGTAATGCGAAGATGTCAAGAGCAGTGGGAAATGCTCTCCACAAAAATCCGGACCCGGAACATATTCCGTGTTTCCGAGTTGTGAATGCGAAGGGAGAACTTGCAGGGGCATTTGCGTTTGGCGGAGAACAAACGCAGGCAAAACTTCTTGAAGAGGATGGAGTAGAAGTGATTGACGGTAAGGTTGATCTGAAGAAATATGGAATTGAGATGATTTAGAATAAATCCAGTTTTTCTTGCGAAAGAGCAGTTTGTGTGTTATCCTTACCAAAAAATATAAAGGGAATGAGGTTCTCCCTAAGTAATAAAATTACTTAAACCGCTTATGAAAGCTGATGACTTCTGCGAGTAAATGAACGCAGAGAGTGTCAGCTTTTTCTGCGTATATGAGGAGGAAAATTATGTTATTAAGTATTTCGCTGATTCTTATTTTAGGGATGTTTATGGGATGGATATGCCAGAAAATCAAATTGCCGAGTTTACTTGGCATGCTGATCACCGGTATTGTTCTGGGACCATATGTGCTTAATCTGTTGGATGACAGTATTCTTGGAATATCTGCAGAACTTCGTAAAATAGCATTGATCATTATTCTCACAAGAGCAGGTCTTGGACTGGATCTATCTGGGCTTAAAAAGATTGGAAGACCTGCTGTTCTTATGTGTTTTGTGCCTGCGTCTTTTGAACTGATCGGCATGATTTTGCTGGCACCAAAATTAATGGGATTAACCGTATTGGAGGCGGCTATTATGGGGGCAGTACTTGCGGCAGTTTCACCGGCTGTTGTTGTACCCAGAATGGTGAAGCTTATGGATGAAGGCTATGGAGTAAACGAAGGAATTCCACAATTGATTCTTGCAGGTGCATCCGTTGACGATGTGTATGTCATAGTTCTGTTTTCTACCTTTGTTGGGATGATGCAGGGGGAAGGTGCTTCCATACTTAAGTTTGTCAATATTCCCATTTCAATATTCTTGGGAATTGCAATAGGATTATTAATTGGAGTTTTGTTAGCATATTTTTTTAAGAAGATGCATATTCGGGATACGTCAAAGGTTCTTATTATTTTGAGTATTTCGTTTTTACTTGTAGTAATGGAAGATAAATTGTCAACTCCAATTACATTTTCAGCATTGATCGCTATTATGTTTATCGGCATAGGATTACAGAAAAAGAGGGAAACTGTTGCAAAAAGACTTTCTGTAAAATATGGAAAGCTATGGGTTGCGGCAGAAGTCTTTTTGTTTGTGCTTGTAGGAGCAACGGTAAACATCGGATACCTTGGAAAAGTCGGAGTGAAGGCTCTGATTGTTATTATTGGTGCATTGGTATTTAGAATGTTTGGCGTATTTGTATGCCTGTTAGGAACAAGTCTTAAAAGAAAAGAAAGGCTGTTTACGATGCTGGCATATACACCGAAAGCAACTGTCCAGGCTGCAATTGGGGGGATTCCGCTTGCATTAGGTTTTACCTGTGGAGATCTGGTACTTACAGTGGCGGTTCTTGCGATAGTACTTACGGCACCGTTGGGGGCATTTGCCATCGATTTGTCGTATAAGAAGTTATTAAATAGATAGAGACGATTGCAAGTTTAGAAACGTAAGGAAAAAGAGTAGTGACACATTTTATTCAATAAAATTTTGTTTGTGAATGGAGAGAAAAGCAATGTTCAGACCGATTCGAAGAAAGAAAAAAGAAATGGATATTGATGCAGCAAAAGAACTTCTGCAGTGCAGCAGACGAGGGGTGCTTGCAGTAAATGGGGATGATGGATATCCTTATGCAGTCCCTGTCAACTATTTTTATGACAGCGATGCAGGAAAAATATATTTTCATGGAGCACGTGTCGGACACAAAGTAGATGCCTTAAAAGCCAGCGACAAGGTATGTTTTACCGTTTACGGAAATGAAACCATCAAAGAAGAGGTGTGGGCACCGTTTGTACAGAGCACAGTTGTATTTGGCAGATGCCATCTGGTAGAAAAAGGAGCAGAAGCAACAGAAATCCTGAAAAAGCTTGCGGCGAAATACTATCCGAATGAACAACTGATCGATGAAGAAATAGAACGTTCGGGAAAAGCTGTACAGCTTTTTGAGATAGAAATTGAACATATCAGTGGTAAAGAAATTCAGGAAAAGTAAATCAAACCAAATATTAGTTTGTCTGGTATCGAACTCAGGGTACCAATTTTGATACCCTGAGTGGTACCCTGCTCTTTTCGGGCAAAACAAAAGAGCCTGAATGCCATGATTTTAAAGGCTTTCAGACTCCTAATGAGCAGGGGATGAGAGAATCGAACTCCCACCAAAGGTTTTGGAGACCCCTATCATACCATTTGACCAATCCCCTGTATTATTAAAATAATTGCAAATTTATCTGCAACAAATCAAATTATAGCAGATATGCTGAAATTTGTCAAGCGGAGATGGAGGGATTTGAACCCTCGCACCGGTTACCCGATCTACCGCATTTCGAGTGCGGACCCTTCAGCCACTTGGGTACATCTCCATGTCCTGAAAATTGTCTCAAACATGTTTATTATATAAGCAGTTTGTCGAAAGGTCAATTCTTTTTTTTATTGACGTGAAAAGAATCCTATAATATGATATAAGGAAAGATATCCGCAGAGTAATAATACATCAGGTATTAACATCTTTGCAGAAATTGCGGAAGGAGGTTTGGATTTTATGAACAGAAAAAAAGATGTGATTCTCAGGGCCACTGTGGCTTTGACTGAAAATTATAAAAAAGAAGAGTTATTTATGCCAAAAAATAACAGAGAACTTCCAAGCAGGGCAGCAGTGATCGATGTTGTCAAGGAACTTCGTTCCGTTATTTTTCCGGGTTACTTCTGGAATGATTCGGCAGCAAAGGTATTTCCGGAATATTTTGCGGGATACCGTCTGAATGATCTTTATGACAGACTCAAGGAACAGATTGAAATTGCTCTTTTATATGCACAGCCGGAATTAGAACAGGAGGGCGCAGAAGAAGAGGCAGACCGTATCTGTGCAGGCTTTTTTGAACAGCTTCCAGAGGTGCAGCAGCGTCTTCTGAAAGATGTGCAGGCGGGATTCGACGGTGATCCGGCTGCCAAGAGCAAAGAAGAAATCATATCATCGTATCCTGGTTTGTTTGCCATTTATGTATATCGCCTGGCTCATCTTTTATATAAAGAAGAAGTTCCGTATATTCCGCGAATCATGACAGAATATGCACATGGTAAGACCGGAATCGATATTAATCCGGGAGCAACGATTGGAGATTACTTCTTTATTGATCATGGTACAGGTGTGGTAATCGGTGAAACAACTGAGATCGGCTGCAATGTAAAATTATATCAGGGAGTAACTCTTGGGGCGCTTTCTACGAGACAGGGCCAACAGTTGGCCAATGTGAAACGTCATCCAACGATCAGGGATAATGTGACAATCTATTCCAATGCGTCTGTACTTGGCGGAGAAACGGTTGTGGGAGAAAATACGATCATTGGAGGTAACACATTTATTACAGAATCTGTTCCGGCCAACACCAAGGTCAGTGCCAAGAGCCCGGAATTGGTGATCAAGAAATCTCGCAGTGCAGTATCCAAAACAGATGTCTGGGATTGGCAGGACTGATTTTCAAAACTGACAAAACAATACAAAATAACAGAAAAAAATATAAAATAAAAATAATTTAAAAAAATTAAAATTACCTGTTGACAAACTATGAGTTATAAGATATACTCAATATCGTTGAAGCGAGCGGATACAAGCGTGACGCGAGAACAGCGATATGCGGGTGTAGTTCAATGGTAGAACACCAGCCTTCCAAGCTGGATACGTGGGTTCGATTCCCATCACCCGCTCTTATGCGATAGTGGCGTAGTTGGTAACGCGCGACCTTGCCAAGGTCGAGACCGCGGGTTCGAGCCCCGTCTATCGCTCTTAAGGACTCTGAGTTTTCAGAGTCCTTTTTTCTTTATATAAAAAAGTAAGGAGGAATGAAAGATGCCAGTACCAACCCCTCACATTGAAGCGAAAAAAGGTGAGATTGCTAAGAATGTTCTGATGCCAGGAGATCCTCTCCGTGCGAAATATGTAGCAGAACATTTTTTAGAGGATGCCAGACTGGTCAACCAGGTCAGGAATGTATATGCTTATACAGGAACATATAAAGGAAAAGAACTTACGGTTATGGCTAGTGGAATGGGAATGCCGTCTATCGGTATTTATTCTTATGAACTGTATAAGTTTTATGATGTGGACAATATCATCCGTATTGGTTCGGCAGGCGCTTATACGGACAGACTTGCTGTATACGATGTAGTTCTTGCAGACAGCGCGTGGAGTCAGTCCAGTTTTGCGAAAGTGCAGAATGGGTGTATGGATGATGTGTTGTACCCATCTGAGGCGCTGAATACCAGAATCCTTGATGCGGCGCATTGCTTGCAGATTCCGCTTAAGACTGCGCGTATTCATTCCTCTGATGTTTTTTATACAGAAGATAATGTGGATGGTTATAAAGAGATAATCAAGAAACACCAATGTGAATGTGTGGAAATGGAAAGCTTCGCACTGTTTCACAATGCGAAGCTTCTTGGCAAAAATGCGGCGTGTCTTCTGACTATTTCAGACTCTTTTGTGACACATGAGGAATTATCTTCATTGGCGAGACAGGAGTCTTTTGAAAATATGATGAAGATAGCCCTGGAAGCATGCTGATCAGGAAGAAGTTCTGTCCTGTTCAACCAGACCATAAAAAGAAAGCAGATAGAGCCCGCAAAGGCCGACCAGTCCATAGATGATTCTGGAAAGCAAACTCATACTTCCAAAAAGAAGAGCCACAAGATTCAGGTTGAAAAAACCAATCAGTCCCCAGTTGATGGCACCGATTACAGTGAGTGTCAGTGAAAAGTATTGTAAAAATTTATTTCCCATAAGTCACCATCCTTTCATAGTGCTAGTATGGCAGGATAATAAAAAAATATTCGCGACAGATCTGCTCTGCCGCGAATATTTTTTTACTGTAATTTAATTGTCTGTGAAGTGACATTGCCCCCACCGAAAGCAAATGCTTCAGATGCTTCCAGAGTAACATCAGATTTATCATTCAGAGAGAATGCGTAGCAGACGGTTACTGTACTTCCTGGTTCTACTTCGGCAATATAATTGTCAATCGCAGGTTCATCTTCTTTTGGAACAGCCGGTGAAAGCTTTTCTCCATTCTGCTTTGCAGAAAGCTGAACATCAACTAATGCACTGGATGAGGAACTGCTGTTGTTTGTATAGTCACAGTACAATAACAGACAGTCAGAATCATCAATTGCCTGTGTGACACGAAATTCTTTCAGGCGAAGTGTGAAATGATCATTGTCCATATCAATGCTGGTAGTTTCAGCTGGTGTGACAGTTGCTTCGACACCTGCGTTTTCTGAATTGTTCATTTCAGCCAGGGATTGATTGATCTCATCCTGAACGTTTGTGAAGTTTGCAGACATAACTTTTACGGTGTCGGCATCCAGAGAAACAATTTTCCATTTTCCATCTGCTTCTATTAACGGATAAGTGATGTCGATGGATGTGAATTTATCTTCTACGCTACCTGACTTTTCCTCCAGAAGTGAAGCTAGTTTCTGCTGTGTTTCTTCTTCGGTTAAAGTCGTGCCGGAAAATGCTGTGGAAACAATCTGTTTCAGAAATTCTGAGATGGTTTCTTTGTAAATATCTGCACCATCAATGTAATTGATGTGAACAGTTACAGATGCAGTGCCGTTCTGAATATGAAAATTGGTTTTGCCGATTTTGTAGGTCATCTTCTCATTGATCTTCTTGAAAAATGAAGAGTAAGCATCACTGGTGATATCTGCATTGTCAAGAGCAGACATATCATTGCTCTGCAGAAGGTTTTTCATTCCGTCAAAGTTCATGGCGCGCATGTTTTCCAGAAAATCTTCTGTTGCGGAAATTGGTTTCTGGCGTTGCATAAAATAAAATCCAGTGCCGCCGGCGACAGCAAGAATGAGGATGATCAGAAAAATGATCCACCCTTTTTTCTTTTTTTTCTTACGTCTCGGAGCAGCGGATTGTTCTTCATATACTTCCTGATTATTAGTATCCATACTTCCTCCTTATGAAGTTGCCTGGCTACGTTTGAAATTGTAACCGTATTGTTGCGCAATAAACGCATGCTTATCATTAACTCTTTTATTATAGCAGAAGGCGACGTTACTTGACAAGGTCATTTACGGACTCTAAAATGAGATTATAATGAAATACAAAATAGAAGCAAAAACAAAAGAGAAGTGACTGTAGCTCAGGAGGGGAGAGCGAAGGTCGGATGGAGGGAAAATATGGCGATAAAATATGAAGGAAGTTTTCTTTCAGAGGCAGATACACTTGAGATTTCGGTACTTTGCCTGATGCCGGAACCAGGGATAAAACCACGGGCAATCGTTCAGTTGGTGCATGGAATGAGTGAACATAAAGAACGATATATCCCATTTATGGAATATCTGACAGACAAAGGTTATATAACAGTGATTCATGATCACAGAGGACATGGGAAAAGTGTTTCGGATAAAAAAGATCTGGGATATATGTACGGAGGCGGTGCAGATGCAATGCTGAAAGACGTCCTGACGGTGAATGAAGAAATCAGACGCCATTTTCCGGAATTGCCGCTGATTTTGTTCGGGCACAGCATGGGGTCACTTGCAGTAAGAGCATTTGCTGCAAAACATGACGACTGTATGAATATGCTGATCGTCTGTGGTTCACCAAGTGAAAATAAAGCAAGACCTCTTGGAAAAGCAATTGCGAAGGTACAGGGAAAACTACTGGGCTCACATCATAAGAGTAAAATTCTGGAAACCATGTCTTTTGGAACTTATGCATTGAAATTTAAGGATGAGAAAAACAAAAATGCATGGATATGTTCTGATCCGGCAGTTTATGAGGCTTATACAAAGTCTGATCTGTGTGGATTTACTTTTACAGATGATGCATACATAGCACTGTTTGATCTGATGAAAAAAGCATATGACGTACATAGATGGACCTGTACCAGACCAAAGATGCCTGTATTGTTTATCAGTGGGGCGGAAGATCCGTGCCTTGGAAATGTACGGAAATTTGCAGGAGCGGTCCATGCCATGCGAAGAGCCGGTTATCTTGACGTGAAGGGGAAATTATATCCGGGAATGCGCCATGAAATTTTGAATGAAAAAGGAAAAGAAAAAGTCTGGCACGATGTATTTGTATATATGAAGAAAAAGGGATTTTAAAAATGTATCAAATCTGATATAATCTTTTTTGTGAAAAATTACCAGATTTGGAGGAGATAAAATGAGAGCAAGTGGCATTTTGATGGGGATATCCAGTATTCCGTCAAAGTATGGAATCGGATGTTTTTCAAAGGAAGCCTATGATTTTGTAGATCAGCTTGAAAAAGCAGGACAGCAGTACTGGCAGATACTTCCACTGGGACCGACAGGGTATGGAGATTCTCCGTATCAGTCTGTTTCTACATTTGCAGGGAATCCGTATTTTATTGATCTGGAGGAACTGATCAAAAAAGAACTCCTGACCAAAGAAGAATGTGAGGCCTGTGACTGGGGTGGCAGTGAATCTTATGTTGATTATGAAAAAATATATCTTTCCAGATATAAACTGCTCCGCAAAGCATATGAAAAGGCAGATCTGAAGACGGACCCGGATTATGCGGAATTTTTGAAAGAAGAAAAAGACTGGCTGCAGGATTATTGTCTGTTTATGGCAATCAAGAATGATCAGAAGGGAATCTGCTGGATTGACTGGCCGGAAGAATTAAAGGATCGTCATTCAAAGGCAGTAAAAGAGGCAGAGAAAGAGCTGGCAGAAGAAATAGAATTTTATCGTTTCCAGCAATATTGTTTTACCACACAGTGGAGAAAACTGAAAGCATATGCAAATAAGAAAGACATCAGTATCATTGGAGATGTGCCAATCTATGTGGCTCTGGACAGCTCTGACGCATGGGCAAATCCGGAAATGCTACAGTTTGACGAAGATTATGATCCAAAGGCAGTTGCAGGATGCCCTCCAGATGCTTTTTCAGCAACCGGACAGCTGTGGGGAAATCCATTGTATGACTGGAAGGCACTTAAGAAAGACGGTTATGGCTGGTGGGTGCAGCGAATGACACACTGCCTGGAACTTTATGATGTAGTCAGAATCGATCATTTCCGTGGATTTGATGAGTATTATGCTATTCCGTATGGGGACAAAACTGCTGAGAGGGGAAAATGGGAAAAGGGTCCGGGAATGAATCTGTTCCATACACTTGATAAAAAAATCAAAGACCTCCGAGTGATCGCAGAAGATCTTGGTTTCCTGACAGAAAGTGTTCTGGAAATGCTGAAAGAGAGCGGATATCCGGGAATGAAAGTGCTTCAGTTTGCGTTTGATGGAAGTGAAGATAGCAGCTATCTTCCATACAAATATGATCACAACTGTGTAGTTTATACAGGTACACATGATAATGAGACCACAAAAGGCTGGTTGGAAAATCTGCAGGGACATGATCTTAAATTTGTCAGAGAATATATCAACTGTTATGAACAGCCGGTCAATGACTGTGTATGGGCACTGATACGTACAGCACTTTCAAGTGTAGCTGATCTTGCAGTCATTCCGATTCAGGATTATTTGTGTCTTGGAAATGAAGCCCGTATGAATGCTCCGTCTACATTGGGGGATAACTGGAAATGGCGGCTTACTGCAAATCAGATTTCGGAAACAACGTTGTATCATATGAGAGAAGTGACCAGGATTTATGGACGTCTCGCAAAAGTATCTGAAGAAAAGGAAACTGATGAAATTGCGAACGCAGAGGAAGAAGAACGGCAGGATAATGACCAAAATTCTAAAATAGTTGAATAAATGCGTGAGAGGAGAGGCAGGATGGAAGAACAGAATAAGAATCCTGAAAAGAAGGAGAACGAAGTGCAGACTTCACAGGAAAATACCCCACAGAATGCGACACCTACCAGAAGCTATGTACTGATGATTCTGGCAGGATGTTATCTTTTGTATACGGGGTACAGATTGTGTAAAAATGTCATCGATGGAGTTGACGGTGGCAGCTGGGGCTTTTTTGCGGCAGGAATCGGTTTCCTGATCGTGGGAGCGGTAATGCTTTTTATTGGTGGTAAGAATTTTATCAAACGAGATAAAGAAAAACGTGCGATGGAAGAAGCTGCCAGGGCAGAAGAAAAAGCGGCAGAGCCGGAGAAAACGACAGAGAAAAAAACGATGAGTATTGCGGAACGTGCGAGACTGGCTTCAAGTCTTGAAGAGTCAGAGAGCGAAGACAAAACAGAGAAGCCGGACGAGTCAGAAACGGCTGATATAGCTTCAGAAGAAAAAACAGAGGAGTAAGTATTCAAAAAGCGTCGCAGAATGTTATCTGCGGCGCTTTTTGCGTGTTTTTTTCTTCTTTTTGTGTGAGCCGGAAGGGTTATGCAGGGTAGACCAGCAGAAAAGCTGAACCAAAATGATTCCGATCAATGCTCCGGAACTGTCAATGCAGACATCTCTGACAGAAGGACTTCGTCCGGAAACAAAAGATTGATGGTATTCATCCAGCCCTGCGAAGCCTGCACAGAAAATACCGGCGAGGAGAAATAACCAGAACCCTCTCACTCGATATACATAAAGCGGGAAAGAAACAGCCACGGCAAGAAGAAAATATTCAGTCATATGAGCTGCTTTCCGAACATAAAACTGAATGGAATTGGCCTCATAATTCAGCTCATCATAACTTTTGCCTTCATGCAGGATCTCGCTTTTGGTTTCTACGATATTATAACTGATCTTGTAACTTAATTCCCCGGACACCTCCCCGGTCTGGGCTGAAAATGAAAAGATCAGATACATCATAAGCAAAGCTGGTATAAAAGATAATGGTTTTAATAGTGTGATCAGTATTTTCATGGCTTTAAATATAGCAAAGGGGGAAAAGATTGTCAACTGAGAGGAAGGTATGTTATACTTATATCAATTATGAACCTGCATCAAAAGTGATTAAAGAACAGGTAGGAGACAGGAATTAATCTAAGGGATAAGAGAGGAACAAAAAAGATGAGTTTAGCAGATGTTACGTTTATTAATATGTGCAGAGATGTCATAGAAAATGGAACCAGTACAGAAGGAGAAAAGGTACGTCCAGTCTGGGAAGACGGTACATCGGCCTACACGATCAAGAGATTTGGAGTAGTGAATCGCTATGATCTGCGCAAAGAATTTCCGGCTCTGACACTTCGAAGAACTGCACTAAAAAGTGCTATGGATGAGATACTCTGGATCTGGCAGAAAAAATCAAATAATATCAAAGATCTTCACAGTCATATCTGGGACAGCTGGGCCGATGAGAATGGCTCCATTGGTAAGGCATATGGTTATCAGCTGGGGGTGAAACATCAGTACAAAGAAGGGATGATGGATCAGGTAGACCGTGTATTATATGATTTGAAAAATAATCCCTACAGCCGTCGCATCATGACGAATATTTACGTACACCAGGATCTGCATGAGATGAATCTGTATCCATGTGCATATTCCATGACGTTTAATGTGACGAAGGAACCGGGGAAAGACAAGCTTACTTTGAATGCAATCCTGAATCAGCGTTCACAGGATATTCTGGCTGCAAATAACTGGAACGTCTGCCAGTATTCAATCCTTCTGATGATGATCGCACAGGTATGTGACATGGAAGCAGGTGAACTTGTACATGTGATTGCAGACTGCCATATTTATGATCGTCACGTACCGGTTATCAAAGAACTGATCAGCCGTACTCCGTATCCGGCACCAACTGTGAAACTGAATCCGGAGATCAGGGATTTTTATGAGTTTACAACGGATGATCTGATAGTAGAGAATTATCAGACATGGCCACAGATCAAAAATATTCCGATCGCAATCTGATGTGTTTGAAAATAAATATATTGCTGTAGAGAAGAGGGTAATGAAGTATGAATATTATAGTAGCAGTAGATAAGAACTGGGCAATCGGTAAAGATAACAAGCTTCTTGTAAGTATTCCGGCAGATATGAAGATGTTTCGCCAGGAAACAACTGGAAAAGTTGTTGTTATGGGACGTAAGACTCTGGAAAGTTTTCCAAATGGGCTGCCTCTTAAGAACAGAACAAATATTGTCCTGACAGGAAACAAAGATTACAATGTCAAAGACGCGATCATTGTCCACACTGTAGAAGAACTTCTGGAAGAAATAAAAAAATATCCGTCAGAGGAAGTATACTGTATTGGTGGAGACAGTGTATACAAACAGCTTTTGCCTTACTGTGATACAGCACATGTGACAAAAATTGATTTTGCATATGAGGCAGACAGCTATTTCCCAAACCTGGATGAAATGCCGGAGTGGAAAGTAACTGCGGAAAGCGATGAGCAGACATATTTTGATCTGGAGTATTCTTTTATGAAATATGAAAGGATAAAATAAATATTTTCTCTGCAAATTTTGCATTGAAGTCACCACGATAAAGTGCTAAAATGGATGAAAAGAGTTACTGAGAAGGGTAACTGGAAAAGAAATCCATATGACTGGAGGAAGATATATTATGGAAAAAAAGAACATTGACTGGGGCAGCATCGGATTCGGTTATATTCCGACAGATTATCGTTATGTTGCCAATTTCAAAGATGGTAAATGGGATGAAGGACAGCTGACTACAGACCCGAATGTTACACTGAATGAATGTGCCTGTGTATTCCAGTATGCACAGACTGTATTTGAAGGAATGAAAGCTTATACAACAGAAGACGGACATATTGTTACTTTCCGCCCGGATCTCAATGCTGAGCGTCTTGCAAATTCTGCAAGAAGACTGGAAATGCCGGTATTCCCGGAAGACCGTTTTGTAGAGGCTGTTGTACAGACAATCAAGGCAAATGAAGCATATGTACCACCATATGGCTCTGGTGCAACTCTGTATGTACGTCCGTATATGTTTGGAAGTAACCCTGTTATCGGCGTTAAACCGGCTGACGAGTATCAGTTCCGTATTCTGACTACACCGGTTGGACCGTATTTCAAAGGTGGCGCAAAACCGATTACGATCCGTGTCACAGACTTTGACCGTGCTGCACCGCATGGAACAGGTCATATCAAGGCTGGTCTGAACTATGCAATGAGTCTTCATGCTATCATGGATGCGCATCGTCAGGGATATGATGAAAACATGTATCTGGATTCTGCTACAAGAACAAAAGTAGAAGAAACAGGTGGAGCGAACTTTATCTTTGTTACAAAGGATAATACCGTTGTTACACCGAAGTCCAACAGTATTCTTCCATCTATCACACGTCGTTCTCTGATCTATGTTGCAGAGCATTATCTTGGACTGAAGGTAGAAGAACGAGAAGTATATCTGGACGAAGTAAAAGACTTTGCGGAATGTGGACTCTGCGGAACCGCAGCTGTTATCTCACCAGTTGGCAAGATTGTAGACCATGGCAAAGAAATCTGCTTCCCAAGCGGAATGGAAGAAATGGGACCTACAACAAAGAAACTTTACGAGACACTTACCGGCATCCAGATGGGACGCATCGAAGCTCCGGAAGGCTGGATCAAAGTTATCGAATAAGATTTATTGTATCAGATATAAGACAAGGTACAGGCAGATGTCCTGCGCCTTGTTTTTTTGTTTGTATTTCGTTATAATAAGAGAGAGTTTACAGGAGGACGGAATGGACAAAAAATCTTACGATAACGGAATGGACTTCAGCTTTGTGGAGCAAAAAGTCCGCGAAGTGCAGACAACAATAGAAAATGCTGTAAAAACAAGCAATTATCAGGAACTGAATCAGTCCATCACGAAGATGGTTAATAATACACTGAAACAATATCAGAAAGAGCATCCTGCGACGGTTCAGAAAAAAACTGAGCACAAAGTTATGAATCAGAAAATACAGGAAACTCATCCGGAACTGTACGGAAATACCGGAGGCGAAAAGGTAAAAGATATTCTGCTGATCGTATTCGGTGGGCTTCTTTCCGGAAGTATGGCAATAGGACTTTTGACAGTGCAGATTCTGCAGGCTGTAATAGGTCACGGCGGTATCACTTCGACAGCAGTGACGTTGATTGGTACACTGGCAGGCGTGGGGATGATCTATGGAGGCTGTACAGGACTTGGCAGATTGAAACGCTTCAAGAAATATGTACAGGCACTTGGAGACAGAACGTATTGTGATTTTGAACGTCTGGCAGGGGCTGTGGGCCGCAGTGTGAAATTTGTAAAAAAAGATATCAGATTTATGATTCAGAAAGGCTGGTTTCTGGAAGGACAGACAGATCAGAAGGAAACATGCCTGATCACGAGCACAGAAACATATCGACAGTATACAGAGACACAGAAGGCACTGGAGCAGCGAAACGAAGAAGAATGCAGAAAACGCCAGCAGGAAACAGAGCAGCAGAAACAGATCAGTCCGGAAGTACAGGAAGTTCTGGATAAAGGTGAAGCATATATTCAAAAAATCCATGCAAGTAATGATGCAATCCCGGGAGAAGAGATCTCGGCTAAAATTGCCCGCATGGAACAGATTGTAGAACAGATTTTTCAGAGGGCAGAGGAGCATCCGGAAATTATCCCGGACCTTAAAAAAATGATGGATTATTATCTACCTATGACAGTGAAACTTCTGGATGCTTATGAGGAAATGGACAGACAGCCAATTCAGGGAGAGACGATCCGCTCATCCAAAAAAGAAATTGAAGATACGCTGGATACTTTAAATGAAGCATTTGCAAAGCTCTTGGATTCAGTTTTTCAGGATACCGCATGGGATGTTTCCAGTGATATATCGGTGCTTCATACGATGCTTGCACAGGAAGGACTGACTGGAAATGATTTCAGTAAGAAGCAATTATAAAAAAACGAGTATAAAATACATTTGCCACAGAACACGATAAGGAGAACGATATGGGTGATGAAATGAAACAGGCAGAAACAGGGATGCCGTCACTTACACTGGAACCAGATTTTGCACCGGAAGTGAAGAAGGAGCCGGAAGTGCAGGTACAAGGACAACTGATGGAAGTTGCACCGGAAATGGATCCGGTCCAGCAGAAGATGGCACAGACAGTACTGACACCGGAAGAACAGAAGATGGTGGACGATTTTGCATCTAAGATTGATGTGGAGAATCTGACACAGGTCATGCAGTATGGCGCTGGGACACAGAAAAAGATGGCCGATTTTTCAGATGAGGCATTGAAAAACGTAAGAGCACAGGATCTTGGTGAAGTCGGAGAACTTCTTTCAGGAGTTGTTGGAGAACTGAAGGGATTTGATGCCGAAGAGGAAAAAGGTTTTCTGGGATTTTTCAAAAAACAGGCAAATAAAGTAGAAAATTTGAAAAACAGATATGACAAGGCTGAAGTAAATGTAGAAAAGATTGCAGATGCACTGGAAAAGCACCAGGTTCGTCTGCTCAAGGATTCTGCAATGATGGACAAAATGTATGAACAGAATCTCCTGTATTTTAAAGAGCTTTCCATGTATATTCAGGCTGGTAAACAGAGGCTTGCACAGACCAGGAACGGCAAACTGCATGATTTGGAAGAAAAGGCGAAAATGACCGGACTCCCGGAGGACGCGCAGGCGGCTAAGGATCTGGACAGTAAATGTGCCCGTTTTGAGAAAAAACTTCATGACCTGGAACTTACCAGAATGATCTCACTGCAGACAGCACCACAGATCCGCCTTGTCCAGAATAATGATACGATGATGGCAGAAAAGATTCAGACTACACTGGTCAATACGATTCCACTCTGGAAAAGCCAGATGGTACTGGCACTTGGCATTGCACATTCAACAGAGGCGGCGCAGGCACAGAGCCAGGTATCGGATCTTACAAATGAACTCCTTCGAAAAAATGCAGAGAAACTGCATATGGCATCGGTAGAGACAGCAAAAGAATCGGAACGTGGTATTGTGGATATGGAAACACTTCAGAAAACCAATGCAGATCTGATTCAGACGCTGGATGATGTAATGAAGATTCAGAAAGAGGGCAGAGAAAAACGCCAGGCAGCGGAAGCTGAAATGGTCAGAATGGAAAATGACCTGAAGGCTAAACTGTTGGAAATTCAGCACTGAAATACAAGAGGGGCTGTTTAAAAATAACAGCTCCGCTTTTTCGTCAAAAAGGAGAGAAGAGCATGTATCGTGATCATACAAAAGTTGTACAGATAGGAAATAAAAAGATTGGTGGAGGTAATCCAATTCTGATTCAGTCTATGACGAATACAAAGACAGAAGATGTGGAGGCAACTGTCCGCCAGATTCTGGAGCTGGAAGCAGCAGGATGTGATATTATCCGTTGTGCAGTGCCGACTATGGAAGCTGCGCAGGCACTGAAAGAAATCAAAAAGCAGATTCACATTCCATTGGTGGCAGATATTCACTTTGATTATCGACTGGCGATTGCCGCAATGGAAAACGGTGCAGATAAAATTCGTATCAATCCTGGAAATATCGGAAGTACTGACCGTATTCAGGCAGTTGTGGATGTTGCAAAAGAGCGAAATATACCAATCCGTGTAGGAGTCAACAGTGGTTCTCTGGAAAAAGAGCTGGTAGAAAAATACCATGGTGTAACAGCAGAAGGACTGGTGGAGAGTGCACTGGATAAAGTACGTATCATTGAAGAGATGGGGTATGACAATCTTGTGATCAGTATCAAATCTTCGGATGTTATGATGTGTGCCAAAGCACATGAGCTGATTGCAGAAAAAACAGATCATCCGCTTCATGTTGGTATTACAGAGGCGGGAACTCTGTATTCTGGAAATATCAAATCTGCCGTAGGACTTGGAATCATTCTTTCACAGGGAATCGGAGATACGATCCGTGTTTCTTTGACGGGCGCGCCATTGGAAGAAATAAAATCTGCCAAACGGATCCTTAAGACACTGGGACTGCGTAAAGGTGGCGTAGAAGTTGTTTCTTGTCCGACATGTGGACGTACACGTATTGATTTGATCGGGCTTGCAAATAAAGTAGAAGCAATGGTACAGGATATCCCATTGGACATTAAAGTTGCTGTTATGGGGTGCGTGGTGAATGGACCTGGTGAAGCAAAGGAAGCAGATATTGGGATTGCCGGAGGTGTTGGTGTCGGTCTGCTGATCAAAAAAGGTGAGATTGTGAAGAAAGTACCGGAAGACCAGCTTCTGGATACTTTAAGAGAGGAACTGCTTCATTGGGAGGGATAAGAGAGGCATAGAGTGTGGAGAAAGAATTTTTCGATGTATTTCCCAATTTAAAAGTAAAAGACCAGCTGCATGAATGGCTGGAGATGGTAACTGTTTCAAGAGTTTCCTGCAATCCGGCGAAGACGAGACTGTGGGTTTATATCCATAGTGAACGCTGGATCCATAAGAAAAATATTATGGCACTGGAAGATCAGATTGAGAGACAGTGCTTTTCCGGCCTTGAAATACAGGTAACAGTGATTGAACGTTTTCATCTTTCTAGACAGTATTCCCCGGCCAATTTTCTGGAAGTTTATCGTTCCAGTATGGAAGTGGAACTGAAGAACTTCAATATGCTTGAATACAATCTTTTTAAGCGTGCACAGATTGCTTTTCCATCAGATGAGCAGATGGATCTGACTTTACCTGATTCTGTGATATCCAGAGAAAAAAGCGGCATTCTGGTGGAATATCTGGAAAAAGTTTTTTGTGAACGATGCGGAATGAATCTTAAGATCAACCTGCAGTTCGTAGAGGCAGAAGAGAGCAAATATCGCAAAAATGCAGCACTGCAGATTCGACAGGAAGTGGCGAATGTGCTGAAACATGCCAAACTGACACCGGAGCCGCTGCAGGATGAGAAAGAGGAAGAAACGGCTGCGACGGAAGTAAAGGATGGCAAAAAGGCAGAAGCGAAGACTAATAAAACAGAACAGAAACCAAAAACATTTGAGAAGAAAAACCAGCGTGGAGAGTTTTATGGTGGATTCCGTAAAGACAGCAATCCGGATGTGATCTATGGAAGAGATTTTGAGGGAGATACCATTGATCTGGAATCCATTACCGGTGAGATGGGAGAAGTCATCATCCGTGGACAGGTTATAGATGTGGAAGCACGTGAGATCCGTAATGAAAAAACAATCCTGATCTTTCCGGTAACAGATTTTACAGATTCTATTGTGATCAAAATGTTTCTGAGAAATGAACAGGTACCTGAGATTACGGAATCTGTCAAAAAAGGTGCCTTTTTGAAATTTAAAGGGGTAACAACGATTGACCGATTTGACAGTGAGTTAACGATCGGATCAATATCTGGAATTAAGAAAATTGCAGATTTCCGTAGTACCAGAATGGATACCAGCCCACAGAAGCGAGTGGAACTGCACTGCCATACCAAAATGAGTGATATGGATGGTGTTACGACTGCAAAGGATCTGGTAAAACGAGCTTACGAATGGGGACACAAGGCAATCGCAATTACAGACCATGGTGTTGTACAGGCTTTCCCGGAGGCAAACCACTGTTTTGATGCATGGGGAGGATGTGTTCCGAAAGATTCAGATTTTAAAGTCCTGTATGGTATGGAAGCATATCTTGTTGATGATATGAAAGGAATTGTTACCAACAGTCAGGGACAGCCGATTGATGGTAAATTTGTTGTATTTGATATTGAGACAACAGGATTTTCACCGCTTACATGTCAGATTATAGAGATTGGTGCTGTGAGAGTCGAAAATGGTGTGATCACAGACCGTTTTTCGACGTTTGTGAATCCAAAGGTACCAATTCCGTACAGAATTGAACAGTTGACAAGTATTAATGATTCCATGGTTATGGATGCACCGGATATTCAGACAATACTTCCGCAGTTCCTTGAATTTTGCGCGGGAGCTGTCATGGTGGCCCATAATGCGGACTTTGATATGAGTTTTATTATAGAAAACTGCAAACGACAGGGGCTGCCGCAGGAGTATACATATGTGGATACGGTTGGTATGGCACGTTTCCTTCTGCCGGCACTGAACCGATTCAAACTGGATACGGTTGCCAAGGCTGTCGGAGTGTCTCTGGACCATCATCACAGAGCAGTGGACGATGCAGCATGTACGGCTGAGATTTTTGTACGATTTGTGGAAATGTTAAAAGAACGAGACATTTTTGATATGGATACGCTGAACCAGCAGGGAAATGTATCTGTGAATACAATTAAGAAGCTGCCGACATATCATGCGATCATTTTGGCGAGAAATGAGACCGGACGTGTGAATCTCTATAAACTGGTTAGCCAGTCACATCTGAAATATTACAGACGTCGTCCACGTGTACCGAAGAGCCTTTTTCTGGAACACAGAGAGGGACTTCTGATCGGAAGTGCCTGTGAAGCTGGCGAATTGTATCAGGCACTTCTTCGAAATGCACCGGAACCGGAAATTGCCAGACTGGTCAATTTTTATGATTATCTGGAAATTCAGCCACTTGGAAATAATGCATTTATGATCGCAGATGAAAAAAATGATCGTGTGAAATCCAATGAGGATCTGATTGAACTTAATAAGAAAATCGTAAAACTTGGAGATCAGTTTAAGAAACCGGTTGTTGCCACCTGTGATGTACATTTTATGGATCCACAGGATGAAATCTATCGCCGGATCATTATGGCCGGAAACGGATTCTCAGATGCGGATAATCAGGCACCTCTATATCTGCGCACTACAGAAGAGATGTTGGAAGAATTTTCTTATCTGGGAAGTGAAAAAGCAGAAGAAGTGGTTATTACCAATACCAACAAGATTGCAGATATGATCGAGAAGATCTCTCCGATTCATCCGGATAAATTTCCACCGGTTATTGAAAATTCGGATCAGGATCTGAAAGATATCTGTTTTAACCGTGCACATGAGATGTATGGTGAAAATCTTCCAAAGATTGTAGAAGACCGTTTGAACAAGGAGTTGCATTCTATTATTTCCAATGGATATGCTGTTATGTATATCATCGCGCAGAAACTGGTATGGAAATCTAATGAAGATGGTTATCTGGTTGGCTCGCGAGGATCAGTAGGCTCTTCACTGGCGGCAACTATGTCTGGTATCACAGAAGTAAATCCTCTGCCACCGCATTATTTGTGTCCGGAATGTAAATACAGTGACTTTGATTCGCCGGAAGTCAAGAAATTCGGAGGTATGGCCGGATGCGATATGCCGGATAAAGTATGCCCGAAGTGTGGCGCTAAGATGAGTAAGGAAGGCTTTGATATTCCTTTTGAAACATTCCTTGGATTCAAGGGAGATAAGGAACCGGATATTGACCTTAACTTTTCAGGTGAGTATCAGGCGAATGCACATCGATATACAGAGGTTATCTTTGGCAAAGGGCAGACCTTTAAGGCCGGAACGATTGGTACACTTGCGGAGAAGACGGCATTTGGTTATGTGAAGAATTATTATGAGGAACGGGGACAGCACAAACGTTATTGTGAGATCAACCGTATTGTGCAGGGATGTACCGGTATCCGGCGAACGACCGGCCAGCATCCGGGTGGAATCATTGTCCTTCCAGTGGGCGTGGAAATTGAAAAATTCACGCCGGTACAACATCCGGCAAACGATGAGAACAGTGATATTATCACAACACATTTTGATTACCATTCTATTGATGGAAACCTTTTGAAACTGGATATTCTCGGACACGATGATCCGACAATGATCCGTATGCTGGAGGATCTGACAGGCTTAAGTGCCCGTGATGTTCCTTTGGACAGCAAGGAAGTTATGTCTTTATTTGCAAGTACGGATGCATTGGGAATCAAACCGGAGGATATTGGAGGCTGCAAGCTCGGATGTCTGGGTGTACCGGAGTTTGGTACAGATTTTGCCATGCAGATGCTTATTGATACGAAACCGAAATATTTTTCTGACCTGGTACGTATTGCCGGATTGTCTCATGGTACAGACGTATGGCTGGGAAATGCACAGACATTGATCGAAGAAGGAAAAGCAACGATTTCTACTGCAATCTGTACACGAGATGATATTATGATCTATCTCATCAGCATGGGGGTAGAAAGCAGCCTTGCCTTTACGATCATGGAAGCTGTACGTAAAGGAAAAGGTCTGCGCGAAGAGTGGGAAGCTACCATGCGTGAACACAATGTTCCGGAATGGTATATCTGGTCCTGTAAAAAGATTAAATATATGTTCCCGAAGGCACATGCAGCAGCATACGTTATGATGGCATGGCGTATTGCCTGGTTTAAAGTATTTAAACCCCTTGCATATTATGCGGCATTTTTCAGTATCCGTGCAACGGCTTTTTCATATGAAACGATGTGTATGGGACGTGACAGGTTAGATTTCTATCTTGCAGAACTTCGCAAAAAGGGCGATGCAGCGTCAAAGAAAGAACAGGATACGATCAAAGATATGCGTATTGTACAGGAAATGTATGCACGAGGTCTGGAGTTCATGCCAATCGATCTTTACCGTGCCAAGGCAAATCGTTTTCAGATCATTGACGGCAAACTGATGCCCGCATTGAACTGTATTGACGGAATGGGGGATAAAGCTGCCGAGGCAGTCGTAGATGCTGCCAAACAGGGAAAATTCCTGTCGAAGGATGATTTCAGAGATCGGACAAAGGTCAGCAAGACGGTTATCGATCTGATGGATGATCTGGGAATCTTTGGAGATATTCCACAGTCTAATCAGTTTTCATTGTTTGACGGTGTGATTGCCTGAATGGATATCATTTATAAAAAATGGGGATTACCGATAGAAAAGCCGGGTATGTTACCATAGCGAAAAGGAGACAATTATGAAAAAAGAGGAGTTAAGGTATTTACAGAGACTTGCGGAACTCTATCCGACGATCGGAAAGGCTTCTACTGAGATCATTAATCTGCAGTCGATTCTGAACCTGCCAAAAGGGACAGAACATTTTATGTCGGATCTGCATGGAGAATATGAGGCTTTTTCGCATGTACTTCGCAATGGTTCTGGTGCTGTACGCAAAAAAATCGATGATGTGTTTGGCCATACACTGAGCAATAATGACAAGAGGGCGCTGGCTACACTGATTTATTATCCGAAAGAAAAAATACAGCTGGTCAAAAAGACAGAGGAAGATATGGAGAACTGGTACAAGATTACTTTGTACCGTTTGATCGAAGTCTGCAAGACTACAGCGTCCAAATATACAAGATCCAAGGTACGTAAGGCATTACCTCCGGATTATGCGTATGTTATTGAAGAATTGATCACAGAAAAGGCGGAAGTGCTCGACAAAGAAGCTTATTATGATTCTATTGTCAATACGATCATTGAAATTGGCCGTGCAGAGAATTTCATCATTGCACTTGCAGAACTGATACAGAGACTGGTTGTAGATCATCTGCATATTCTGGGTGATATTTTTGACAGAGGCCCGGGCCCGCATTTTATCATGGACCGTCTGATACAGTATCATTCTCTGGATATCCAGTGGGGAAATCATGATGTAGTATGGATGGGGGCAGCAGTTGGGCAGAGAGCCTGTATAGCAACGGTGCTTCGTAACAGTATCCGCTATGGAAATCTGGATATTCTGGAAGATGGATACGGAATTAATATGCTTCCGCTTGCGACATTTGCAATGGAAGTATATAAAGATGATCCGTGTACTGCTTTTGAAATGAAGGGAACATCTAATTATAATGCACTGGAAAAAGAACTTGGACAGAAGATGCATAAAGCAATTGCAATCATTCAGTTTAAGCTGGAGGGACAGCTGCTTCGAAGACATAAAGAATTTCATATGGAAGACAGATGTCTGCTGCACCGGATCAATCCGGAAAAAGGTACGGTTACACTGGCAGATGGAAAAGAATATCCAATGCTTGATACAGAATTTCCAACGATTGACTGGAAGCATCCGTATGAACTTACTCCGGGAGAACTGGATGTGATGGAACGTCTGGAAACTGCATTCCGAAACTGCGAAAAATTGCAGAATCATATGCGGTTGTTGCTGGACAAAGGTGGACTTTATAAGATATATAATGGAAATCTTCTGTTTCATGGATGTATTCCATTAAATGAAGACGGAAGTCTGAAGGAAATTCAGATTTACGGAAAAACTTATAAGGGACGTGAATTGTATGACGTTCTGGAGGCATATGTGCGGAGAGCATTTTATGCGGTTGATAGAGAAGAACAGCGTAAGGGCAGAGATATTTTGTGGTTTATCTGGGCAAGTCCGTCTTCGCCGTTATTTGGCAAGGATAAAATGACTACATTTGAACGATATTTTATTGCAGATAAGGAAACTCACAAAGAAACAAAAGGTGCGTATTATCATCTTCTTGAAAATGAAAAAGTAGTAGATGGAATGATACGGGAATTTGGATTGGATCCGGAAACCGGCCATATCATCAATGGACATGTTCCTGTGCATCAGGGGGATGGTGAGAGTCCGGTCAAATGCAATGGGAAAGTAATTGTTATTGATGGAGGATTCTGCAAAGCTTATCAGAAAGTAACAGGAATTGCCGGATATACGCTGATCTACAATTCTTATGGCCTGGTGCTGACGGCACATGAGCCTTTTACATCCAAGGAGCAGGCAATATCTAAAGAAAGTGATATTGTATCCAACAGAGTATCCGTACATTATACATCCAAACGTCGTTTAGTAGGGGATACAGACACTGGAAGAGCTCTGAAAGAACGTATCGGTGAACTGCGACAGTTGCTTGACGCATACAGAAAAGGTATTATTAAAGAGAAAAAATAAAGTACAAAAGCAATAACAGAGGTGAGCGAATGAGAAGAAAAAACAGACTGAAGGTACTGCTGGTGATTTTGGTCTCAATATTTATCATGTTCAGTGCAGCAGCACTTCTTCTGGCAGGATTTCAGAAAAGTGAGAGAGAGGCACAAAAGAAGAAAGAAGCAATGGCAGCGCTGGAAAGTCTGCCGACAGCAGCACCTACGGAAGTTCCTGTGACACCGTCTCCGAGTCCGACACCGAGGCCGACAGCGACACCAACGCCGATACCAAAAGAAAAAGTAAGTTTTAATCCGGATGATTTCTGGGATTACTGGTATAGCACAGATGGACTTGTGACAATTAATATATATAATATCAGTCAGGACAGTGTATCATTCAGCTTCAGCCAGACAGATGCAGGGCAGACACAGTCTGTTTCTGCTGATGTAACTGCGGAAGTGGCCGGAACTGCGGCAGCATTTTCCTTTACAGATACAGCGGGAAATGCAGCTTCAGGAAATCTGACATTTGACAATGGTCAATTATATCTGCGCGCGACGACAGCAGAACCAGTTTCTTCTGTATATCCAAATGTAAGTTGTATTATGAGCAGAACACAGGTACAGCTGCAACCGGATCCGACGGTTACACCAACGCCGGCCGAGCAGGCACAGAATACGGCTGAGACAGGAGAATATTTCTTCCCGGAGAGCAGTAATCGTTATCTGACAGATGAGGAGATTTCAGCATATAGTTCAGATCAGCTGGAACTTGCAAAGAATGAAATCTATGCACGCCATGGACGTCAGTTTGTAACAGATTATATTGCGGATTATTTTAACAGTAAATCCTGGTATCAGGGTACGATAGATCCGGACACTTTTGATGCCGAACAGAATTCTATTTTCAATGAATATGAGCTTGCAAATATTTCAAAGATTGCTGAGTGGGAAGAACAGAAAGCGAGTCAGGGAAACTGACTCGCTTTCTGCGTCATTTGATCGGTTCTTTGTTATCGGTTCTTCCAACCAGATAATCAATGGTGGTATCATAATAATCAGCGAGGCGGATCAGCATTTCAATTGGAATATTACGAGATCCTGTTTCATAATGAGAATAAGAACGCTGACTGATATGAAGAATTTCACCAATTTTCTTCTGAGAGAGATCGGAATCTATACGCAGATCCTGAATTCGTTGAAATTTCATTCTTATACCTCCTTCATTTTCTGTAATTATAAAACAGTCCGAAATGTGCTATTGCAATACGGAGCAAAATGGACTATAATAAAAATCATTTCTTTTTTTATTCCCATAATACAATTATAAATTAAAAAATATAGCAGTGCAGATCGAGGTGCATGTGCATACAGGAGGTTGTTATGTTTGCAAGTGTACTATCAGCAGCGATTTTAGGCATGGATGTTCATCCAATCCAGGTGGAGGCAGACGTCAGTGATGGTCTGCCGACATTTACGATGGTTGGATTTCCTTCGGCACAGGTAAAGGAAGCACAGGATCGTGTCAGAACGGCATTGAAGAATAACGGTATTGCACTTCCACCGAAGAGAATTACCGTGAATTTTGCTCCGGCTGATATCAAGAAAGAAGGAGCTGGATTTGATCTTCCGTTAGCAGCAGCTGTTTTGGCGGCGTCAGATATTCTGAAATCGGAACAGCTGGATCGGGTGATGATGGCCGGAGAAATAAGCCTTAATGGAGAAATTCATGCAATATCAGGGATTTTGCCTATAATCATCAGGGCGAGGGAGGAAAAGTGCCGGTTTTGTGTTGTTCCATATGAGAATCTCCGGGAAGCGACACTGATACCGGATATGAAGGTGATTGGAGTTCGCAATCTGCAGGAAATGATACGCTATGTGCAAAGTCCGGATTCTTATAGAAAAGAAGTGGGAAAAACAATAGAATCTCCGGGTAAAGAAAAACTGGATTTCAGTGATATTCGAGGACAGGAAAGTCTGAAACGAGCCGTGGAGATTGCAGTCAGCGGTTTTCACAATCTGCTTATGATCGGGCCTCCGGGGGCAGGAAAAACGATGGTTGCGAGAAGAATTCCGGGAATTATGCCGGCACTTACATTTGATGAAGGGCTGGAATTGACAAAAATCTACAGTATTGCCGGATTGCTCTCGAGAGGAGATCCTCTGATCAAAGAAAGACCTTTTCGCAGTCCGCATCATACATGTTCAGCACAGGCTCTGGCTGGTGGTGGCCGAAATCCCAGACCAGGGGAGATCACACTGGCACACAGAGGTGTATTGTTTCTGGATGAGATGCCAGAGTTTTCCAGAAGAAGCCTGGAGATTCTCAGACAGCCACTGGAGGACAAGGTGATACGTATCTCCAGAGTATATGGGACGTATGATTTTCCGGCAGATTTTATGTTGTGTGCGGCAATGAACCCATGTCCCTGTGGTCATTATCCGGATATGAACAGATGTCGGTGTACACCGGCACAGGTAATGCAGTATCTGGGAAGAATAAGTCAGCCGCTTCTGGACAGACTGGATCTTTGTGCTGAAGTGTCCCCGGTAGATTTTGAAGGACTGAGCAGTGGACGAAAAGGGGAGAGTACACAAACGATCAGAGAGCGGGTTATCTGCGCACAGGATATTCAGAGAGAACGATATAAAATAGAAGGAATTCAGTTTAACGGAGAATTAAGTGGTGCTCAGATTGAGAAATATTGCAAGATGGAAAAAGACGCCCGGCAGCTTTTGAAGATGGCATTTCAGAATATGCCGTTCAGTGCCCGTGCCTATCACAGGATTCTAAAGGTGGCACGGACAATTGCAGATATGGAAGCGACAGAAAGTATTCACAGACATCACATAGCAGAAGCGTTATCCTATCGGGCATTTGACAAAAAATACTGGAATTAATCAGGGTATAAAATCTGAAGAGGAGTGATAATTTATATGGAAGGAACTCTTAACATCAGAAAAAGTGACACGGAAATGTTTGTGCGTGAGATTTCGAAAGAAAGTCCGGAATATCCGCAGAAACTTCTGCATTATGAGGGAATGCCGGAGATTTTATATGTCAGGGGAACATTACCGGATCCACGACGACCGGCAGTTGCAATCGTCGGAGCCAGGGCAGCCAGTCCATACGGGCGTATGCAGGCGTTTCGTTATGCCAGGAGACTCAGTGAAGAAGGAGTGCAAATATTAAGTGGGATGGCATATGGGATTGATACTGAGGCACACAGAGGTGCACTGGAAGGAGAAGGAGGCACATGGGCGGTACTTGGAAATGGCGTTGATATCTGTTATCCTTCGGGTAACAGAGCACTTTATCAGCGAATTCTGCGAGAAAAATGTGGTATACTCAGTGAACAGCCGACGGGGACGCGGGCAAGAAATTATTTTTTTCCGGCAAGAAACAGAATTATCAGCGGACTGGCGGATCTTGTTGTGATTGTTGAAGCAAGAGAAAAAAGTGGTTCATTGATCACTGCACAGTGGGCACTTGATCAGGGAAAAAGTGTTTTTGCCATACCGGGACCGGTAACAGAGGAACTCAGTATGGGGTGTAATAAATTGATCTATGACGGGGCAGGTATCGCATATACACCGGAAATACTGCTTCGGGAACTCGGAATAGATTGTGAAAAAATTGTTAAAGTAAAGACAAAAAATGAGTTAGGACTTGCAACTGATTTAAAATTGGTGTATAGTTGTCTCGATTTGCAACCAAAATCTGTGGAATTTTTGATCCAGAAGACAGGACTTTCGCCGGAAAAAGTCGGCGGTCTTTTGTTGGAGTTGAAAATATCGGGGTTAGCCCGGGAAATAGGCAGGCATTATTATGTAAAGACAACATAAGACACGGATCAGCCTCCCGGGAAGTTTAAGAAGTGTTGCTGTAACGGAGTGAACAGTAACGGAGAAGTAGGAGAGATAGCATGGCGAAATATCTGGTGATAGTGGAATCACCTGCAAAAGTAAAAACCATTAAGAAATTTCTTGGGAGTAACTATGATGTACAGGCATCAAACGGACATGTGCGTGACTTCCCGAAGAGTCAGTTTGGTATTGATGTAGAGAATGATTTTGAACCAAAATATATTACGATCAGAGGAAAGGGAGAATTGCTTTCAAATCTTCGCAAAGCGGCCAAAAAAGCAGATAAGATATATCTTGCAACTGACCCTGACCGCGAGGGAGAGGCAATCTCCTGGCACCTGATGCAGGCGCTAAAAGAAGATCCGTCTAAGATGCGCAGAATTTCTTTTAACGAAATCACAAAGACTGCTGTAAAGAATTCCATCAAACAGCCGCGGGATCTGGATATGAACCTGGTAGATGCACAGCAGGCACGAAGAATGCTTGACCGTATGGTAGGATATACGATCAGTCCGCTCCTTTGGGTAAAAGTGAAAAGAGGCCTGAGTGCAGGACGAGTACAGTCTGTAGCACTGCGTATTATCTGTGACAGAGAAGATGAGATCAATTCTTTTATTCCGGAAGAATACTGGAGTCTTGAAGGTGAGTTTCGTGTAAAAGGAGAGAAGAAACCTCTTCAGGCAAAATTCTATGGCACGGATAAGAAACTTCCAATCCATAATAAGGCCGAGATGGATGAACTTCTTGGAAAACTGGAAAATGCAGAGTATGAAATTACAGAGGTAAAAAAAGGCGAACGTATCAAGAATGCACCCCTGCCGTTTACAACCAGTACTTTGCAGCAGGAGGCAGCCAAAACACTGAATTTTTCTACACAGAAAACAATGCGTCTTGCCCAGCAGTTATATGAAGGTATTGATATTAAGGGAAGCGGCACGGTTGGTCTGATCAGTTATCTGCGTACGGATTCCACTCGAATCTCACAGGAAGCAGATGAAGCAGCGCGAACCTATATTGGTGAACAGTATGGAGAAAACTATGTTTCTACAAGTGGAAAGATGGTAAAAAAAGACCAGAAGATTCAGGATGCGCATGAAGCAATCCGTCCGACTGATATTACCAGAACGCCAGTCATGGTCAAAGAATCTCTTTCCAGAGATCAGTTCCGTCTGTATCAGCTGATCTGGAAACGCTTTACAGCAAGCCGTATGTCTGCAGCAAAATATGAAACAACATCAGTAAAAATCAGTGCAGGAGAGTATACTTTTACGGTTGCTGCCTCCAAGATCATATTTGACGGATTTATGTCTGTGTATATGCAGGAAGAAGATAATCAAAAAGGCAATGTACTCAGTCAGAGTCTTGAGAAGGGAATGAAGCTGCAGCTTACTGAACTGAAACCGGAACAGCATTTCACACAGCCACCGGCACATTATACAGAAGCATCTCTTGTAAAGGCACTGGAAGAACAGGGAATTGGACGTCCGAGTACTTATGCTCCGACGATCACCACGATCATCAGCCGCCGTTATGTATCTAAAGAACAGAAAAACCTCTATGTGACGGAACTTGGAGAAGTTGTTAATAATATTATGAAACAGGCATTTCCAAGCATTGTAGATGTTCGTTTTACTGCAATGATGGAAGGCCTTTTGGACTGCGTTGAAGAGGGTACTGTGCAGTGGAAAACGGTTGTCAGAAACTTTTATCCGGATCTTAAGAGAGATGTGGATGCTGCTGAGAAAGAACTGGAAAAAGTTGAAATTCAGGATGAAGTTACAGATGAAATCTGTGATGTCTGTGGACGCAATATGGTCATCAAATACGGACCACATGGAAGATTCCTTGCATGTCCTGGATTTCCGGAATGCAGAAATACCAAACCGTATTATGAAAAAATCGGTGTGGCATGTCCGAAATGTGGAAAGGATGTTGTGTTGAAGAAAACCCAGAAGGGTCGTAAATATTATGGTTGTATCGACAACCCGGAATGTGATTTTATGTCATGGCAGAAGCCATCAGCAAAAAAATGCCCGGTTTGTGGAAGCTATATGGTCGAAAAAGGAAACAAGATTGTCTGCAGTGAGACAACTTGCGGTTATGTAGAGCAGAAGTCTAAAGAAGATTAAATATATAAATTTTCTGAAAATGCGGACAAAATCGAAAAAAATATAAAAATATCTTGTATTTTCGTTGCAAAACGTGTACTATTATACCATAAGATTGAAAACATCGAAAAAACAGGAGAAGGAGGCCGTAATGAGCGTTCAGTTGTTGGATAAAACCAGAAAAATCAATAAGCTTTTGCACAACAGCAGTTCCAGTAAAGTTGTATTTAATGATATCTGTCAGGTGCTGATGGACACATTAAGTTCCAATATCCTGGTACTGAGCAAAAAGGGTAAAGTACTTGGAATTAGTTTATGTCCGGGCGTTGAAGAAATTACCGAGCTGATTGAAGATAACGTAGGCGGACATGTAGATTCTCTGTTAAATGAGCGTTTCCTTGGCGTTTTGTCTACAAAGGAAAATGTGAATCTTCAGACACTTGGATTTGAACATGTAAACAGCAACTGTCAGGGTATTATCAATCCAATCGATATTGCCGGCGAAAGACTGGGGACTGTTTTTATGTATCGTAACGATAAGCCTTATGATATTGAAGACATTATCGTCAGTGAATATGGCACAACAGTGGTTGGTCTGGAAATGATGAGAGCGGTTCATGAAGAAAATGCAGAAGAGGACCGTAAACAACAAGTTGTAAAATCTGCATTCAATACACTGTCCTTCTCAGAACTAGAAGCGATCATTCATATATTTGATGAACTTGATGGAGAAGAGGGTATTCTGGTTGCAAGCAAGATTGCAGACCGTGTAGGAATCACCAGATCTGTTATTGTAAATGCACTTCGCAAATTTGAAAGTGCCGGGGTAATCGAATCTCGTTCATCAGGTATGAAGGGAACTTATATCAAAGTACTTAACGAAGTAATTTTTGATGAGCTTGAAGAAATTAAAGCTCAGCGAAGCAAAAAATCATAAGGACAGCAGAAGCTGTTTATAAAGAGAGGTCTTTTCCTATGAAGGAAAGGGCCTTTTCTTTTATAAAATACTTAAAAATCAGAAAATGAGAAAACAGGAGAAAATAAGAGAAAATAAAAGATAAATAAAAAAATAATACTAATTTACAGCTTTGAAAAGAGTTGCAGAAAATCATGATTTTAAATAATATAGGGACAGTGATTAGCACTCAAACGAAATGAGTGCTAGTAATTCGAAAAAGGCAACAATAAAGGAGGAAATAGATCATGAAATTAGTACCTTTAGGCGACAGAGTTGTATTAAAACAGTTAGAAGCAGAAGAAACAACAAAATCTGGTATCGTACTTCCGGGACAGGCACAGGAAAAACCGCAGCAGGCAGAAGTTATTGCAGTAGGTCCTGGCGGAGTTGTTGACGGTAAAGAAGTTAAGATGGAAGTTGCTACAGGTAATAAAGTTATTTATTCCAAATATGCAGGAACTGAAGTAAAACTTGACGGCGAAGAATATATCATCGTAAAACAGAGCGATATTCTCGCAATCGTTGAATAATCGTAACAGAATAAAAAACGTTACAGATCATTAAGCATTTCAGGAGGACAGTCATCATGGCAAAAGAAATTAAATTTGGTGCAGAAGCAAGAGCTGCACTTGAAACTGGTGTAAACAAACTTGCAGATACAGTAAGAGTAACAATCGGACCAAAAGGAAGAAACGTTGTACTTGACAAACAGTTTGGTGCTCCGCTTATCACAAACGACGGTGTTACTATTGCAAAAGAAATTGAATTGGAAGACAGATTCGAAAACATGGGTGCCCAGCTGATCAAAGAAGTTGCATCCAAGACAAATGATGTAGCTGGTGATGGTACTACTACAGCAACTGTTCTGGCACAGGCAATGGTTCATGAAGGAATGAAAAACCTGGCAGCAGGTGCAAACCCGATCATCCTGAGAAAAGGTATGAGAAAAGCTACAGATGCAGCTGTAGAGGCTATCAAAGAAATGAGCCAGAAAATCAGTGGCAAAGCACAGATCGCAAATGTTGCATCTATTTCTGCAAGTGATGAAGAAGTAGGTCAGCTGGTTGCTGATGCAATGGAAAAAGTTTCCAATGATGGTGTTATCACAGTAGAAGAATCCAAAACAATGCATACAGAACTTGATCTGGTAGAAGGTATGCAGTTTGACCGTGGATATATTTCTGCATATATGTCTACAGATATGGAAAAAATGGAAGCAAATCTTGAAGACCCATATATCCTGATCACAGACAAGAAGATCAGCAATATTCAGGAAGTTCTTCCGTTACTGGAGCAGGTTGTTCAGGCTGGAGCAAAACTTCTGATTATCGCAGAAGATGTAGAAGGTGAGGCACTGACAACTCTGATCGTAAATAAATTAAGAGGAACATTCCAGGTAGTTGCTGTTAAAGCTCCTGGATATGGAGACAGAAGAAAAGAAATGCTGCAGGATATCGCTATTCTGACAGGTGGACAGGTAATTTCCGAAGAACTTGGACTTGATCTTAAAGAAACTACAATGGCTCAGCTTGGACGTGCAAAATCTGTCAAAGTTGCAAAAGAGAATACAGTTATCGTAGATGGTCTGGGTGATAAGAAAGAAATTGCTGACCGTGTTGCTCAGATCCGTAAACAGATTGCAGAGACAAAATCTGAATTTGATAAAGAAAAATTACAGGAAAGACTTGCAAAACTGGCTGGCGGCGTAGCTGTTATCCGTGTTGGTGCTGCAACTGAAACTGAAATGAAAGAAGCAAAACTTCGTCTGGAAGATGCTCTTGCAGCTACAAGAGCAGCAGTAGAAGAAGGAATCATTGCAGGTGGCGGATCTGCATATATTCATGCATCCAAGAAGGTTGCAGAACTGGTTGCAACTCTGGAAGGTGATGAAAAGACAGGTGCAAACGTTATCCTCAAAGCTCTGGAAGCTCCGCTGTTCCATATTTCTGCAAACGCTGGTCTGGAAGGCTCTGTTATTATCAATAAAGTAAGAGAATCCGAGCCAGGTGTTGGATTTGATGCTCTGAACGAGAAATATGTAGACATGGTAGGTGCCGGAATCCTTGATCCGGTTAAAGTTACAAGAAGTGCTCTGCAGAATGCGACAAGTGTTGCTTCTACACTCCTGACTACAGAGTCTGTAGTTGCTACAATCAAAGAAGATGCTCCGGCTATGCCGGCAGGTGCTCCAGGAATGGGCGGCATGATGTAAAATAAATTTATGCGAATTAAGGGATTGGCGTCATAGACGCTGATCCCTTTTTGTGATAAAATTTAATAAATATTATATATATTAAGGAGAATGTACATATGAGCGATCTTTATTCAGAATTACTGGTTAAAAAAGAACCAACAGCAAAAGATTCCATAGTCAAATATGGAATGATCGTACTGACAGTCCTGGCAGTGGGTGCAGGCCTTTTTATCAGTCCGATCCTTCTTCTCGTTGCAGTTGCGTTAGGTGTTGCATCGTATTTTGTGATTCCGCGGACAGATCTGGAGTATGAGTACCTTTTTGTAAATGGAGAATTTGACATTGATATGGTCATGTCAAAATCCAAACGGAAAAAAGTTATGTCCATGAACTTGCGTGAGGCAGATTTGGTCGCGCCTCTTGATTCACACAGAATGGATTATTACAATGGTAACAGCCGATTGAAAACACTGGATTATTCTTCCGGAAATCAGCAGCACAGACGATTTGCCGTTATTATAAAAAGCGGTGGAGAAAACTGTAAGATTATTATTGAACCAGATGAACAGATGGCACAGGCTATCAAAAATTCAGCTCCAAGCAAAGTTTTTTTGGATTGACACTGTAAGTTATTTTTGTTACACTTTGAATCAAAATCAAACTAACATAAATACAAGGGAGGAAATGCAATGGGTACTATCATTGGTGAAGGCATTACATTTGATGACGTTCTGTTAGTTCCGGCATATTCAAAAGTAATTCCGAATCAGGTAGATGTTACAACGCACTTAACGAAAAAAATCAAGCTGAACATTCCTATGATGAGCGCAGGAATGGACACCGTTACTGAGCACAGAATGGCAATTGCCATGGCGAGACAGGGTGGTATTGGAATCATTCATAAAAATATGTCCATCGAAGCACAGGCTGAGGAAGTAGATAAGGTAAAACGTTCTGAGAACGGTGTTATTACAGATCCATTCTTTTTATCCGCAGACCATACACTGGAAGATGCCAATAATCTGATGGCAAAATTCCGTATCTCTGGTGTTCCAATTACAGAAGGTAAGAAACTTGTTGGCATCATTACCAACCGTGACCTGAAGTTTGAAACTGATTTTACAAAGAAGATCAGAGAATGCATGACTTCTGAGGGACTGATTACAGCCAAAGAAGGAATCACACTTGAAGAGGCAAAGAAGATTCTTGCCAAATCCCGAAAAGAGAAATTACCCATTGTAGATGATGATTTTAATTTAAAAGGTCTGATCACAATCAAAGATATTGAGAAACAGATCAAATATCCTCTGGCAGCCAAAGATGCACAGGGACGTCTTCTCTGTGGTGCTGCAGTAGGTATCACATCAAATGTTCTTGCACGTGTTGAAGCACTTGTAAAAGCAAACGTAGATGTTATTGTTATTGATTCAGCACATGGACATTCAGAGAACATTCTCCGTGCAGTACGTCAGATTAAAGACGCATATCCGGATCTGCAGGTTATCGCAGGTAACGTTGCAACAGGAGCTGCTACAAAGGCTCTGATCGATGCTGGTGTTGATGCAGTTAAGGTTGGTATCGGACCTGGATCTATCTGTACAACACGTGTTGTAGCTGGTATTGGTGTTCCACAGATCACTGCTGTTATGGATTGTTATGAAGTAGCAAACCGCTACGGAATTCCGATTATTGCAGATGGTGGTATCAAATATTCCGGAGATATTACCAAGGCCATTGCAGCCGGTGCAAATGTCTGCATGATGGGAAGCATCTTCGCCGGATGTGATGAAAGCCCGGGAACATTCGAACTGTATCAGGGACGTAAATACAAAGTATACCGTGGCATGGGATCCATTGCAGCTATGGAGAATGGAAGCAAAGACCGTTACTTCCAGCAGGATGCGAAGAAACTTGTTCCGGAAGGTGTTGAAGGACGTGTTGCATACAAAGGACATGTGGAAGACACTGTATTCCAGTTGATGGGCGGCCTTCGTTCCGGTATGGGATATTGTGGCGCAGAAACAATTGAGAAGCTTAAGACAACAGGACGATTTATTAAGATTTCTGCTGCTTCTCTGAAAGAGTCTCATCCGCATGATATCCATATCACAAAAGAAGCACCGAACTATAGCGTAGACGAATAAAGTAACTGAATAAAAAATATTTAGCTGATGTATTTATTTTTGTTCTTGCTAAATGAAATAAGATAGTATATTATGATTACAACGACTGCATGACTGGCGGAAGTAGGATGAACTACAGGGAGTGCAGTAAGTGAACGTGCCGACCGCCTGGGCAGCCTGGAAACAGACTACCCAGGCGGTCGCTTTACTTTATCACACTAAAGGAGAATGATCATGGAAAAAATTTCACTGGAAAATGAACTGAAAAACAATTCTTATCCGGGCAGAGGAATCATTATCGGACGTTCTGCAGACGGAACAAAGGCAGTTACCGCATACTTCATCATGGGAAGAAGTGAGAACAGTAGAAACCGTGTATTTGTTACAGATGGTGAGGGAATTCGTACACAGGCATTTGATCCTTCAAAACTGACAGATCCGAGCCTGATCATTTATGCTCCGGTACGTGTTCTTGGAAATAAGACAATTGTGACAAATGGTGATCAGACAGATACTATTTATGAGGGATTGGATAAACAGCTGACTTTTGAGCAGTCCTTAAGATCACGTGAATTTGAGCCAGATGGTCCGAACTATACACCTCGTATTTCAGGTGTTATGCATATTGAGAACGGAAATTACAGTTATGCAATGTCTATTCTCAAGAGTGACAATGGTAATCCGGATTCCTGCCTGAGATACACCTATGCTTACGAAAAAGCAGTAGCAGGAGAGGGACGTTTCATTCATACTTATAAATGCGATGGTAATCCGTTACCAAGCTTTGAGGGTGAACCAAAGCTGGTCGATATCCCGGATGATATGGATGCATTCACAGAACTTCTCTGGAACAGTTTGAATGCAGATAACAAGGTTTCTTTGTTTGTACGTTATATTGATATTGCAACAGGAACATATAATACAAAAATCGTAAATAAAAATCAGTAAGGAGAGTATAGAGATGAAAGAATTACAGTTAAAATACGGATGTAACCCGAATCAGAAACCTTCCAGAATCTATATGGAAGAGGGACAGGATCTTCCGATCAAAGTACTTTCCGGAAAACCTGGATATATCAATTTTCTTGATGCATTTAATGGATGGCAGCTGGTTCGTGATCTTAAGAAAGCAACAGGACTTCCGGCAGCAACTTCTTTTAAACATGTTTCACCTGCAGGAGCTGCAGTAGGACTTCCTCTTACAGAGACACTGGCAAAGATCTATTGGGTAGATGACATGAACTGGAAAGAATTTTCTCCACTGGCATGCGCATATGCGAGAGCCCGTGGAGCAGACAGAATGTCTTCTTTTGGCGATTTTATTTCTCTTTCAGATGTATGTGACAAAGATACTGCTATGCTGATTAAAAGGGAAGTATCAGATGGTGTGATCGCACCTGGATATACAGAGGAGGCACTGGAGATTCTGAAACAGAAGAAAAAGGGAAATTATAATGTGATTGAAATTGATCCGGATTATGTACCGGCTCCGCTGGAACACAAGCAGGTATTTGGTGTGACATTTGAACAGGGACGCCAGGAACTTGCGATCGATGATGCACTAATTTCCAATATCGTGACAGAAAACAAAGAACTTACCGAAGAAGCAAAGAGAGATCTGAAGGTATCTCTGATCATTCTGAAATATACACAATCCAATTCGGTATGCTTTGTTAAAGATGGTCAGGCCATTGGTGTTGGAGCAGGGCAGCAGTCGCGTGTACATTGTACAAGACTTGCCGGACAGAAAGCAGACAACTGGTTTCTGCGTCAGAGCCCGAAGGTACTGAATCTTCCGTTTAAAGATACGATCAGCCGTGCAGAGAGAGATAATGCAATTGATGTCTACATCGGAGAAGAGTACATGGATGTATTGGCTGACGGTGCTTGGGAAAATGTATTTACAGAGAAACCGGAAGTATTCACAAGAGAAGAGAAGCGAGCATGGCTGGATCAGCTTACAGATGTCACACTTGGTTCGGATGCATTCTTCCCGTTCAGTGACAATATTGAAAGAGCACATAAGAGCGGTGTGAAGTTTATTGCTCAGCCAGGCGGTTCCGTGCGAGACGATGCGGTAATTGAAACCTGTAATAAATATGGAATGGCGATGGCATTTACCGGAATTCGCTTATTCCATCATTGATTATGATGAGTGAATATTAAACATAAAATTAATTTGCAGGAAATGCCGAAAAAGAGAGGAAAAAGCTTCCTCTCTTTTTTTCAGAATATGATATGCTATGTTTAGCAGCAGGAAAAAGGAGGGGAAGAGGAAGAATTTTTTACCTCTGAAGAAACATTACCTGATGCTGGGACAGTCGGAGGGAAATGCTTCGGCTATATTATTGAAAGTCCGAAGCATTTCTTTGTGCTATGAAAAAAAATAGCAACAAAAAACCGGACATAACAGTCCGGAAAATAAAAAGAGCGATAGACGGGGCTCGAACCCGCGGTCTCGACCTTGGCAAGGTCGCGCGTTACCAACTACGCCACTATCGCAAATGTCTTGTGAAGAAGTGCGTTCCTCATCGACAAGACATATAATACCAGATATAATTGTAGTTGTCAAATGTTTTTTCGAAAAAATTTGAAAAATTTATAAAAAACATTTTGTACGAATCAAGTGATTTAGGAATGATAGTAACGAAGTACATGTTCCGGATAATACTGATCTCCATAGTCCCATGGACCGGCCGTGTCGTATAGAGGATCTTCTTTGGAACGCTCGGTTTCTCCGCTTGCTATTTCGGCAAAAGCTTTTGAACTTTCTTCAGACCAGGAGGTGATGCCATTTTTTTCCAGATAGTTAAAATAGACATCTGCTCCAAAATTGTATCCCTGAAGAGCAAGTTTGATGTTGGCAATATCATTCGGTCCTGTAACATCTGCTTTGGTCATAGAATATTTCAGTTCCTGAATTCCGCAGGCAATAGAATAATCTACATCTGTGATGCCGTTTGGAGTCTGAGGATATTGTGTGTTATATGCACCTTCAGAGGATTGCATAACGTCTGTTCCCTGACCGGAGCTTTCCTGCATCATAAGAGCCAGAATAAGATCTACATATGCAGACATATCGTATTTTGCAGCAACTTGTTCTACATCGCTGCGATAAGATTCGCAGGCAGAGTTGATCATATGAGTCTGTCTGGAAGTACGGAGTGGTCGTAAAATAAGAAAGGACAGAGACAGGATTATGATAAGAAACAGTATGAAGCAGAGAAACTGTTTTTGTCGGCGAATCTGATGCCGGCGTTTTATGAGACGCGCTTTTTTGGTAAGGTGCACGCTGTTTGGGTGTTTTTTATGTTTGATCTTTTGTGTCTTCTTCATAGGTATTATTGTAATCGGTAAAGCTGCTTTTGAAAAGAAAGAAATTCTAAGGATTTTCTTAAAATTTCGTGAAAAAACTGTGTAAATTTGAAATCATGCGTTTCATGTGCTAAAATAAGCCAGAGTAAGAGATGGGGAAACGTAAAGTTATAGAGATGAGGTGAAAACCTGTGAAAAAAAAGGTATGTGCAGTTTTACTGGGGACTGCTTTGACATGTCATGTACCGCTGGTGTATGGTGCGGTACAGGATTATCAGGCAGTTACAGAAGCTGATAAGGAAGACAATAAAATTTTTCAGGCATTTTCAACAGAGGATGGAAGCGGCAATTCAGTTAATGTTGCAGCTATACAGGATACCGTGTATGTTGCAGCCAAAAATGCCGGGATCTATTCAAAACCAGGCGAATCCAGCGAAAAAATGGGGGACGTTGCACTGGGTGATACATTGGAGAGAAGTGCAGTCTGTGATAATGGATGGAGCAAAGTATCCTGTGAAGTAAATGAAAGCAAAGTTATTGGATACATTCAGAATCAGATGCTCAGTGATACGGATCAGATTCAGCCTGCAGATAAAGATGTTGAAGTAAAAAGTGATGCTACGGTACTGGATTATCCAAGCCGGAAAGATGGGGAAGAAGTAGGGGAAGTTCTTCAGCTGGATGAAGTGAAACAGACGGGAACAGTTAATGGAGTATGGAGCCGGATTACTTATCAGAATGATGATGGAACAGAGGCAGAAGGTTATATTCCAACAAGCTGTCTGGACCTTCCGGATGCGGTGACAGAAGAAGCAGATACAATTGATAAGGATAAAGATGCGGGAACACTCCATGAAAGCAGTGGAGAGGGCGTATTTGCAGATGCACTGGAGGATGTGGACCCAGGTGTTTCAGTAGAAAACGGAGTTCAGATCGGAACACCGGTTGCGGCATCTTCAGACGCAAATCTGCAGGATCTAGGCGTATTTAAGATTACACATTACTGTCCGTGCAGTATCTGTTGCGGACCATATTCCAATGGAATTACATCGACTGGCGTAACGGCAACTACCAATCATACGATTGCAGTAGATCCATCTGTGATTCCGTATGGAAGCAAAGTAGTGATCAACGGACAGGTTTATGTTGCAGAGGACTGTGGTGGTGCAATCAAGAAAAATCGTATCGATATTTATGTTGCAACGCATGCTGAGGGTGAGACTAAAGGTACATATGATACAGAAGTATATTTGATAAAATAAACAAAAGGCAGGAACCTGAAAATTCAGGATATCCTGCCTTTAATCATCTGGTGATCAGTAAAGGTAAAATCATTTATCTTGCCATGGCGTAAATTTTTTCCATGTCTTTCATGTTTAACTGTTTGAAAACGCCAATGGTACGTGTATCTTCAAAACTGCATTTGAAAGCCAGTTCATGAATCTGTTCGTCGGTCAGATCCAGACCTAGTTCATGAAGGCTGGTCGGCATATGGATTGAACGGAAAAAGTCTTCCATTGCTTCTATACCGGCGAGTGCTGTATTTTCATAATCAGCAAAACATGGAATATCGAAGATGTTGGTGGCAAATTGTGCGAAACGCTCCGGATTAGCATCATAAACATAACGTGCCCAGCTTCCCCAGAGTGCAGCAAGACCAGCACCATGAGTAACATCGTAAAGTCCGCCAAGTTCGTGTTCAAGCTGATGACAGGCCCAGTCACCACCACCAGTTCCACAGCCGGTCAATCCGTTATGAGAAAGACTTCCTGCCCACATGATCTCTGCTCTTGCATTGTAGTTACCAGGTTCGTTCAGCAGGATTCGTGCATTGTAAATAACGGTCTGCATCAGGGATTCACTGATACTGTCAGTGATCTCCATGGTTTCGATGTTGACAAAATAACGTTCCATGGTATGCAGAAGAATATCTACACAGCCACTTTCGGTCTGATATTCCGGCAGAGTATAGGTGAGTCGCGGGTTCATCAGAGTGAATTTCGGGCGACAGAGGTCACTGCGGGTGCTTCCACGTTTTAACCAACCATCTTCATTTGTAATGACACAGGAACCGCTCATTTCGCTTCCGGAAGCGGCAATCGTAGGGATAGCGCCGATTGGAAGACAGGCGTTTGGAATCTCTGTTTTGAGAAAAAAATTCCAGACATCGGTCCATGGATTGGCAACACCATAGCCAATGGCTTTTGCAGAATCAATAACACTTCCACCACCGACAGCCAGAATGAAATCCACAGATTCTTTCTGACAGAGTGAGATACCTTCTCGTACTTTGGAGAGACGTGGGTTTGGGACAACTCCGCCCAAAGTGACAAAGTCGATTCCTGCTTCAGTGAGACAATTACTGATTTCGTGAATCAGACCGGATTTTACAGCACTTTCGCTGCCATAATGAATCAGTACTTTGTGGCAGTTATAATCTTTTAATAATTCACCAATTTTTAGATGTGTATCTTTTCCAAAAATCACCTTTGTAGGTGTGTAATATTCAAAACTTCTCATGATGATTAAACTCCTTGTTTATAATCAAGCATAACATAGTAAAAATATATCATAATTGTAACAAAAATTACAGAAAAAACAGTAAAAAAATTAAGAAAACAGCAAAAACTATGTATCAAAAAAGTTATATAAGACAAATTCTCTTGAGAAAATAACAATAGTCCAGTATAATAGAAAGAGAAAAATGGAAGAATAAAAGCTGAAATTTTCAAAAGAATGGTGTATATTATAAAGCAATGGGAAATTCAGGTGATAAAATGGAAAATATAATTATTATCGGAGCAGGTCCGGCAGGCATATCTGCGGCACTGTATGCTGCCAGAGGTAATTTAACCCCACTGTTGCTCAACAATGGAATCGGAGCACTGGCAAAAGCAGAAAAAATTGAAAATTATTATGGCCTGGAACGACCACTCTCAGGAGAAGAACTTTATGAGAGAGGAGTTGCACAGGCAAAGGCTCTGAGCATTCGCATAATTGATGCACAGGTGCTTGGAATTAATGGATTTGATACATTTACAGTCCAGACGACTGCTGGAAACTTTGATACAGTAAGTGTGATTCTGGCAACAGGCGGAAAGCGGTCTGCACCGAATATTCCGGGAATTCGGGAATTTGAAGGCAAGGGTGTCAGTTACTGTGCGATCTGTGATGCGTTTTTCTACAGAAACCGCGATGTGGCGGTAATTGGAAACAGTGATTTTGCACTTCATGAGGCGGAAGAACTGCGAAATGTAACTTCATCAGTGACAATATATACAAATGGCAGAGAACCGGAGTTTTCAAGAGAACATCCGATTGCAGTGAACACAATGAAAATTCAGGCAATCGAGGGTGGAGATACCGTTTCGGGTATTCGGATGGAACATGATGTTGCTTCAATGGAAAATGAAGACAGGGAATCATTTTATCCGGCAGACGGGGTGTTTGTGGCACTGGGGACTGCCGGCAGTACTGAGATCGCACGACAGATGGGCGCGGAACTGACAGATAAAGGAAATGTCAGAGTCAATTCTGAGATGGAGACAACGATTCCGGGTCTGTTTGCGGCGGGGGACTGTACAGGCGGACTCCTGCAGGTATCCAAGGCAGTCTATGAGGGAAGTATGGCGGGAATCAATGCCGGTAAATATGTTCGTCAGAGAAAAAAGGCAGCAGACTGAAAAATAACAAAATGAATAAAATATCAAAGTAAAAATACTGAATAATAGTATATACAGAAAAGGAGAATTAGTATGGCAAAAACAATTACATCACAAAATTTTGAAGAAGAAGTTTTAAAATCAGAAAAACCAATCCTGCTTGATTTCTGGGCAACCTGGTGCGGACCTTGCATGCGTCAGGGCCCAATCGTGGAAGCACTGGCAGAAGAAGGTTATAATGTAGGCAAAATCGATGTGGACCAGGAAATGGGGCTTGCACAGCAGTTTAAGGTTATGAGCATTCCGACTCTTTTGATCTTTAAAGGCGGACAGGAAGTACATCGTCTGGTTGGACTGACATCCAAAGAAGACCTTAAGAAACTTCTGGATGAATAACAGCAGGAAGGGTTTAGTATATTCATGAAAATCTTACTTGCAGCATGCAATGCAAAATATATTCATTCAAATCTGGCTGTGTATGATTTGAAAGCATATTCATCTGATTATGATGAGCATGTGATCCTTAGGGAGTATACGATCAACCAGCCAAAGGATGAGATACTGAAAGATATTTACAGCAGTGGAGCAGACGTTGTCTGCTTCTCCTGCTATATCTGGAATATTTCTTTTGTACGGGAACTGATTCGTGATCTTGTTAAGATACTTCCAAAAACAGCTTTTTGGGCAGGCGGTCCGGAGGTCTCTTACGATGCTGAAAAATTCCTGACAGAAATGCCGGAGATGACCGGAGTTATGGTAGGAGAAGGCGAAAAAACATTTCATGATCTTCTGGAATTTTACATAGATGGGAAAGACAGCCTTGAAGAAATTTCGGGAATTGCATACAGAACTGGTGATAAGATCATTCATAACGGCTGGCGGGAACTGATGGATTTAAGTGCAATTCCATTTGTTTATGAGCATCTGGAGAAATTTGAGAACAGAATCATTTATTATGAGAGCAGCAGGGGATGCCCGTTTTCCTGTAGCTACTGTTTGTCTTCCATAGATAAGAAACTTCGTTTCCGGGATTTGGAACTGGTCAAAAAAGAATTGCAGTTTTTCCTAGATCACAGAGTTCCACAGGTGAAATTTGTGGACCGTACTTTTAACTGTAAACATGAACATGCTATGACAATCTGGAAATATATTCTGGAACATGATAATGGTGTGACAAACTTTCACTTTGAAATTTCCGCAGATCTCCTTCGAGAGGAAGAGATGGAGCTGATGTCACAGATGCGCCCTGGACTGATTCAGCTGGAAATCGGTGTGCAGTCAACAAATCCGGAGACGATTCGGGCTATTCACCGACATATGGATCTGAAAAAACTGGAACATTGTGTAAACAGAGTTCACAGTTTCCGAAATATTCATCAACACCTGGATCTGATTGCAGGGCTTCCGTATGAGGATTATGATACTTTTCATCAATCATTTAATGATGTATACCAGATGAAACCGGATCAGCTTCAGCTTGGATTCCTGAAAGTTCTGAAAGGTTCGCTGATGCAGAAAGAGGCCGAAGTCTACGGAATCGTTTATAAAGAAAAAGAACCATATGAAGTGCTTTCCACGAACTGGCTTACCTATGGAGAAGTTCTAAAATTAAAAATGGTGGAAAGTATGGTAGAAGTGTATTATAATAGTGGTCAGTTTTGGCATACACTGGAATATTTGGTACCGTTTGAAAAGGATGCTTTTACTTTTTACGAGAAACTGGGTTCTTTTTATGAGAAAAAAGGTTACAGTGAGATCTCGCATTCCAGGATGCGGCGTTATGAGATACTTTTGGAATATCTGCAAGAAGAAACAGATGTTCCGACAGAAGTAGCTGCACAGAAAATGTTGTATGATCTTTACCTGAGAGAAAAACTTAAGAAGCGCCCTGTATTTGCTCCGGATCAGAAACAGTATGAGACAGCAGTATGGAACTACCGGAAGAATAACCAGGTTTCCAAAACAGCACATATTGAAGTGTTTGAGAATGGAACGGTGATTCTGTTTGATTATGAGAAACGTGATCCATTGTCGAATAATGCATATACAGAGGTTGTTCAGTTATAAATGGCTGAGTGGAAAAAGTTGATTATATCAGATGTGAGATGACTCACACCTCTGCAGGTGGCGAGCAATAAAAATGCTGAGGCATTTTTGAAAATAGGAGAGGTGAGGACGAAGATGGGAATGTTTGACCCGAAAAAAAGAAAAATTATTACAGCGGTGATCGCAGTGATACTGGTTCTTGCGATGGTTGTACCAAGTGTTCTTTCTATTTTATTATAAAAGGAGAACTGGAAATTAGAACACTGGAGGAAGAGTATGAAACTAGGACAGCAGGCGTTAGAAGCACTGCAGGCGGAAATTACAGGAAGAATATATCCGGGAGATGACCTGGTGGTGGCAGGAGAGACAGGTATATCAGGTACGTTGGAACTGATCTGCCGGGAGTGGGATAAGCTCAGAACATATTTTTCAGAGAGTTTTCTCCGTATGGGGGTGGAAACACTGAAAAATTGTATGATTTCAGAAGAAGATGTATTTTGGAAAGAAGCTGGGTTTTCTACATTGTATTTTACAGAGAACGGTGGAATTTTAAGTGGTCTGTGGAAAATGGCAGAAGCTTCTGGAGTTGGTATGGATGTAGATCTTCGCAGAATTCCAATCCGGCAGGAGACGATAGAAGTCTGTGAACGGCTGGATGTGGATCCGTATAAACTGGAGGCGAAGGGATCTGTTCTGATTGGCACTGCGCAGGGAGATGCACTGGTGCGGGAATTAGAGGCACATGGAATCCATGCAGCTGTGATTGGATATGCAGACAGTGGAAACGACCGTCTGCTTCACAGTGGAGAAATTACCAGATATCTGGAACGTCCGAGACTCCATTTGACGGAAATTATACCTGGAAAGGACAGAAAAGATGGCAAAGCTTAATATTGTACTGCTGGAACCTGAAATTCCGGCAAATACAGGAAATATAGGAAGAACATGTGTTGCAACAGATACGAAACTACATCTGATCGAGCCTCTGGGATTCAGTCTCAGTGAGAAGGCACTCAAAAGAGCTGGTATGGATTACTGGAAAGATCTGGATGTAACGACATATCTGGACTACGAAGATTTTCTGGAAAAGAATCCAAATGCGAAAATTTATTATGCAACAACGAAGGCGTTGAAGACTTATACAGATGTGCAATACGAGGAAGATTGTTATATTATGTTTGGCAAGGAAAGTGCCGGAATCCCGGAAGAAATCCTGATGGAACATAAAGATAACTGCGTACGGATTCCAATGATCAATGAGATCCGTTCACTGAATCTGAGTAATTCAGTGGCAATCGTGCTTTATGAGGCACTGCGGCAGAATCATTTTGATCATATGCAGCTTCAGGGACAGCTTCATAACCATACGTGGGAATAAGAAATAATATAAACGATAAAAGGCAAAGTGGATGAATTCTCTACTTTGCCTTTTCCAATGTAAAAATAAATTCTGTTCCAACACCCTCTGTACTGATCACATTGATGTGTTGTCCATGTGCATGAAGAATCTCTTTGACGATTGCCAGACCAAGGCCGGTTCCTTTTTGATCCTTGCCTCGGGATCGGTCAATCTTATAAAATCGTTCCCAGATTTTCTGGAGACTTGCCTTTGGAATTCCAATGCCATGATCTTTAACAGAAACAAAGATCTTGCCGTTTTTTTCGGTAGTCTCAAGTGTAATCGTGGAATTGTCCGGGCTGAATTTGATCGCGTTGCTCAAAAGGTTATACAGCACCTGTTGGATCTGTTCCATATCTGCCTGTGCCATCAGTTCCTTTCCGGATAAAATCAGTTCCAGAAGAATATTGCGACTGGTACAGGAGCCTTCAAAGGATGCAGCTGTCGCTTTGATCACACTGTTGATATCAAAGGGCTGGATATGAAGCATACGTTTCTGGATATCCAGTTCATTCAGAGTCAGAAGCCCGCGGGTAAGTTTTTCCAGACGTTCTGCTTCGTATGAAATAATCTTTAAATATTTTTCCTGCATTTCCACTGGAATCGTTCCGTCGATCATCGCTTCCACGTAACCTTTGATCGAAGTAAGTGGTGAACGGAAATCATGTGAAATATTGGAAATAAACTGTCGTTGGTATTCACCGTTACGATTTAGTTTATCAGCCATATAATTCAGATTCTTGGCAAGATATCCCAGCTCATTTTCTGAATCGACAGGAATCTGGTAGGAGAGATTTCCGTTTGCAAATTCTGAAGCTCCCTTTGTGATTTCCTGAAATGGCCTGCGTATACAGCGGATATACAAGAAAAACAGTAAAGCTACACCGAGATAAGTGAGAATATACAAAATCTGAATGATCCAGAGCAGAGTGCTACGGTTCTGATACAAGTCACTCATCAGATAATGAATGGCAACGTATCCCCGCGTTGTCATATTCTCGGTGATTGGTGCAATCGTGCTGAGATGTGTCTCGGGAAAATATCCGTAGAAATCACCAATCTGATAGTAATTGCTGTCCCAGGAGGCTGGGTTGAAGCCTTCTAAGTTAATTGGATTATCCGGTGAGATATCTTTGCGTGTACTGAGGATGATCTGTCCGTTGCTGTTGATGATCCAGATGATCGTATCAGGATAGTTTGCAGCAAGGGAAAGATTGTTCCGAATCTCCTCCATATTAGAAGAAGTGATGTTGTGACTGACCAGATTATTTTCTGCAATGCGGTGAGCTGTCTGGTACATATCTGCACTTATGGATTTTTCCAGGCGATTTTCTAACAGGTGAGAACCGACATATGTTACCAGCAAAAAACCAAGGACACCAAGCAGTATATATGTGGTAAAAAACACTGTTGTCAGTTTCTTTTTCATTTGTTTTTGACCTCAAACTTGTATCCGATACCCCATACAGTAGAGAGGCTCCACTGAGGATGGTCTTTAATTTTTTCGCGCAGTCTTTTAATGTGGACATCTACGGTACGAGTGTCACCGATATATTCATATCCCCATATATGATCCAGTAATTGTTCGCGGGTAAATACCTGGTTTGGAGATGCGGCCAGAAAATAGAGAAGCTCCAGTTCTTTTGGCGGCATATCAATTTGTTTTCCCATATATGTGACAGAGTAATTTGTCAGATTGATTGTCAGATCTGGAAAGCTGACACATTTTTCATCCGGATTGCCAGCAGGCTGACGTACTTTGAATCGACGCAGGACTGCACGCACACGGGCAACCAGTTCTTTGGTATCAAACGGTTTGATAATATAGTCATCTGCCCCCAGTTCAAGACCAAGTACTTTATCGAAGGTTTCGCCTTTGGCAGAAAGCATGATGATCGGCACATCAGATGTGTGACGGATCTCTCGGCAGACCTGATAGCCGTCAATGCCAGGAAGCATCAGATCCAGGAGAATCAGATCTGGCTGAAAAGAAGCAAAGTCTTTCAGAGCCTGTTCACCGTCATTTACAATTCTGGTTTCAAAACATTCTTTTGTAAGATATAAAGAAATCAGTTCAGCAATGTTGTTGTCGTCATCTACGATTAAGATTTTCTGTTTTGTTACCATGGTATTCGCCTTTCACTTATTTTTTGAATTCTACAATTGTTACACCTGCATCACCCTCGCCGAATTCGCCGAGACGATAAGAGGCTACATGTTTCTGGCGCTTCAGGTAATTGTGAACGCCTTTGCGTAGTGCACCGGTTCCCTTGCCGTGAACGATTCGTACAGTTTTTAGATGCGCAATATAAGCATCATCCAGGTATTTGTCCAGTTCTGCAACTGCTTCATCGACTGTTTTTCCAAGAAGATTAATTTCCGTAGAGACACTGGCTGATTTGGACATACGGATTTTTCCGGCCCCGGTCTTGGAAAGAGACGGAGTGGTGATCACTGGTTCATCAATCAGCTCCAGATCAGAAATATGGACTTTGGAACGAATGATTCCCATCTGAACAAACAGATAACCTTTAGAATCCGGGCGGGTACTTACTGTACCTTTGAGATTCATGCTGAGAACACGGACAGTATCGCCCAGGTGGATATCTTTTGCTGTGAGCACTTTCTTTGGTTTCTTTTTGGGGGTTGGCTGAGCCATTTTCTGTTCTGCTTTGTTGAGACGTTGGCGAAGCTGCTGACGTTCACGTTCAACAGCAGCGGTGTCTACATATTCATTATGGAATTTATGGAAAAGCTTCATGGTCTGGTCAGCGTAATCCTTAGCATCCTGAAGAACTTTATGTGCCTCTTCGTTTGCCTGACGGATGATACGCTCTTTCTGAACATCCAGTTTTTCCTGTTTGTTTTCCAGCTGTTTCTTAAGCGTTTCAATTTCCAATTTGTACTGTGCAATCTCTGTGCGCTCGTTCTCAATTGTGATACGACTTTCTTCCAGCGAGGTCAGTACGTCTTCAAAAGATTCATCTTGTTCATTGATCTGTTCGCGTGCCTTTTCAATGATGGATTCAGGGATTCCGAGTTTGGAAGAAATTGCAAATGCATTACTTTTTCCAGGAATACCGATCAGTAGGCGATAAGTCGGACTCAATGTTTCTACATTAAATTCGCAGCAGGCATTTTCGATACCGGAAGCGGAAAGGGCAAAAACTTTCAGTTCACTGTAATGAGTAGTTGCCATGGTGCGGATTCCGCGTTCATGCAGATAAGAGAGAATCGAGATGGCCAGTGCAGCACCCTCCGTCGGGTCAGTTCCGGAGCAGAGTTCGTCAAACAGAACCAGGGAATGACGGTCTGCTTTTCCAAGAAAAGAGACGATATTTGTCATGTGGGAAGAAAAGGTACTTAATGACTGTTCAATACTCTGCTCATCACCGATGTCAGCATAAACTTCGTGGAAGAGAGCAAGTTCACTGCGGTCCAGAGTTGGAATGTGAAGACCGGATTGTCCCATGAGAGTGAGCAGACCGACTGTCTTCAGGGAAACAGTCTTGCCGCCGGTGTTTGGACCGGTGATAACAAGCAGATCAAATTCATCACCCAGACGGATATCGATTGGAACGACTTTCTTCTTGTTAATCAGGGGATGACGTGCTTTTTTGAGGTTGATGCGTCCTTCATCATTAAAGACAGGTTCGCTTGCATTCATTTCCATCGCAAGCGTTGCTCTTGCAAAAATAAAGTCCAACTGAACCATCAGTTCAAGATTGAGTGAAATTGCTTCCTGTTCAGTAGCAATCTGTTGGCTGAGATCAGCCAGAATCACTTCGATTTCTTTCTGCTCCTGAAGTTCCAGTTCGCGCATGTCATTGTTTAACTTGACTACGGACATTGGTTCGATAAAAAGTGTAGAGCCGGTAGAAGACTGATCGTGGATCATACCGGGAACCTGCCCTTTGTATTCGGCTTTGACAGGAATGCAATATCTGCCATTTCGCATAGTGATGACAGAGTCCTGTAGATAGGTGCGGGCACTGCCGTTTACCAGCCCTGCAAGCTGTGTATGGATACGATCGTTGGTGATCTTCATGTTTCTGCGGATCTGGCGGAGAGCAGGGCTTGCATCATCGCTGATTTCCTCCTCGGAGAGAATGCATCTGCGGATTTCTGTGGACAAAGGTGTGAGTGGAGAAAGTCCATCAAACATGCTGTCCAGAGAGTCACCAGGAAGATCGTTACGTTCTTTACGAGAGTAAGTTTTGACTCTGGAAGTGTTTTCAAGAAGTCCGCAGACTGCCAGAATTTCCTGAATACTAAGAGCACTGCCGATTTCCAGACGTTTCAGAGAACCACGGATATCTTTGACATTTCCAAAAGAAATGGATCCTTTTTGGAATAGTCTTGTCAAAGCATCTTTTGTCTGTACCTGCATCAGGCGGATCGTTTCCAGATCTGTAGATGGTTCCAGGTTTTTACAGAGCTGTTTTCCCATATAAGAAGACGCTTTTTCTGTAAGTTTTTCTATGATTTTTGGATATTCCAATGCATTTAATGCTTTTTGATTCATAATAACTCCTTGTTGCTTAAATTGGTTTAGTTCACCAGTCTCTATTCTACATGATTTTGACAGGAATGAAAAGAAAAATGTGAAATTTTGTTCATAAAAACTTCATAAAATCCGGGTATGATTTCCCCTAAGTATTGTATTTACAGGGCTTGCGGGAATAGGCAGTGAGCGGGGAATGAGGGTTTTGTGACATTGTTGTGACAAATGCCGGAGAAAATGCAAATTTATAGTGTCAGAAACCAGTAGAAAAGATATGACGGTTCGGTTATAATAAAGAAAAAGTATTGAGCGAAAGGTGTGGAGCAGATGAAAAAGACAGCAGATAACTGTGCCATATTAAAAAGCGACAGCCAGTATACGATATTCATTTTTAAAGACCAGGTTATCCGCTTTGCGACATCATCAAAACTGGAAAGATATACAGAAGTAAAAGAATGGGATAAAGGATATCTGGTTGTAATGGCGAAGTATAAGAACCTGAATGAGATGGAAGAGTATATTGATCTGATTCCGATTCTTCAGAACTTATATTATGATGTAGATGAATTCCTTGCACCAATAAAGGAGGTCCGGATTGATTATGCAGCTTGATATAAAAGATGTAGCAGATGCAGCAGACATGATTATTAATGGATATGCATATACGCAGGAGGGAAAATATATTCGGATACTTAATCTGAATAGACCAAACCATGCAGCAGTTATATACGATGATAAGATTGTGGAAACCAATATGGATGATATCGAAAATCAGATAGTCTTGGATTACTATTTGAACAATAAGCAGTTTATGGAGGACTAGCCATGCCGAAATACTATGAATTCAAAGTGTGCGGTTATTATCTGTATTATACTGCAAGCTGTGTGATCGAGGCCATGCATGTTCATGCCAGCGACAGAAAACTGACAGAAGCAGGATCAGCGAAGTTTTTTGTCAAAAATGATGGTGATACAACTTTGGAGAAACAAGGAAGTCTGACTGATCGTGAAGTAAGAAAAATCAGAGCGTTCATTAAGGAACATTATAAAGAAATGTATCTGAAATGGGTTGAGCTTGCTGACACAGGATTTTATGGCGAAAAATAAAAAAGATATCGAAGAAAAGAACAGCGTGCCGGTAACGATAAAAATGCTGTTAGATCAGTATACTGAAATATTACGGAAGATATATGGAAGTCATTTAAAGACAGTAATTTTATATGGATCCTATGCAAGAGGAGATTATAAGGCAGATTCTGATATCGATATAATGATTCTCCTGGACTTGTCAGACATAGATATTAAACAGTATCGTCATGAGCTGTCAGAAGAAACTTTTGACTTCAACATGGACCATGACCTTGACATTAAACCGATAGCAAAAAGCCAGCAGCACTTCCAGAATTGGGTTGATGTATACCCGTTTTATGCGAATGTGAAAAGAGAAGGGGTAAAATTATTTGATGCAGTTTAATGCAAAATTATTAAAAATTGGAAAGTAGGTATGCTGTCTTCTTATAGAAATAAATATGTTATGGTTGCCATTAGCAAAAAAATGGCTAGTCTCATGTGGACGAAAAAAGAAAGACCTTTGGTTGCTTGAATACAGGGGCTTTTCTTATATTTAGGAAATGTAGATATGCAAAGATATAGATAAGACCTTTATTGAAACAAGAATGATGTATTTAAAATTAAAAAGAACAAATGTTCGACAACGAGATTGACATTTTATATAATGGATGGTATATTATAAATATAGATAAAGATTGATAAAAGATAGGAGGCGATGATATGGTAACCGCATTAAATGTTGCAAACAATGTATTGGAGCGGGGATTTTCAGAAGATATTGATATTACTCCTATGAAATTACAAAAGCTTGTCTATTTAATTTACAAGAAATATTATCAGGATACAGATAAAATATTGTTTCAGGATAGATTTGAAGTGTGGAAATATGGCCCGGTAGTAAGGAGCATATATGATGAATTTAAGGAATTTGGCGGAAATGCTATAAAACGCTATTCTAAAGAAAAGAATGGGTCTGTTTTGATTGTAAATGAAAAAAAAGCAGCTGATTTCAGAGAGTGCATTAACGCGATATGGGATAAATATAAATTATATGATGGGATTCCATTATCGGCGATGACACATAAAAAGGGAACTGCTTGGTATAAAGCAGCAAAAAGACAAGAGCCTTATTTATCAATTGCGGATATTAAAGAGGAAGAGGTGTTTGTTTCGGCGTGAATACAGATGAGGATTTTTTATATGGAAAACCAACCGAAGAAATAGATGAACCTTTAGATGATTCCCCGGAAATAGATGAAGACCTAAAAGCGAAAAGACTGGCTGAGAAAGATAAGGATAGAAAAGAAAAAAGATACTTTTCGGCTTTTAAACTTATTGTTGGTTGTTTAGTTTTTTTGGGAATAATTTTTATAATAGATACAGTTGCTACAATTCTTTTTGGAAAGACAAGTGAGACGACCAATTCTATTATTGAAGTAATTAAGACTTTACTATTTACGTTAAGTGGATATTTATTTGCAAGAAAAGAAAATGGCGACTAGGGAGGTAGCTTTATTGTCTTTATTTAAATAGCTGGTTGCCACTTTCGATACAATAAGAGCTTTATGAGGGATGCTATAATGTCTTAAAATGGGCTGGAGCTGTAACAGGTTCCGGCTCTTTTTGCATGAAAGCGCGGCTTTGATGTGTCGAAAAATGTCGAATTATAATCTATTGTGTTATAGCAGAATTGGAAGTATGATGGAAGAAAATGTATACGGGAGGAATGAAAAATGAATGACATAGATAAAAAGAAAAGTATGGAAGGTGGAATGGAAATATTTGCAAGAGCATCAAATTATTTAGGTGATATTGCTAAAAGTGCTTTGGCAAATGACGGTTCAAAGGAAGAATGTGCAATGATTATACCATCTATTGTATTGAAAGGCCTTGCTTGTGAAATTGGACTAAAAACGTTGTTAAAAATTGAAGGAAAAAATATTGAACGAGAACATAAATTGAAAACTTTATACCAACAATTAGAAGAAGGTCATCGTTGTGAGATCTCTCAGGTTTTATTAGTTAGCATGACGAAAGTGGATGAAGATTATAATGAAGAAAAGTTAAATGAGGATTTAAATGAAATAAATAAGGCCTTTATAGATTGGCGTTATTTTTATGAGAAATCACAACATGTAGGGGTTACGTTTCTGGAGGAATTCTATAAGTCTATTCAAATGATTGTGTATAGTGCAATGCAGGAAAATGAATAATCAAAGCTTATTTTGATGTATCATGCAATACAAAACAAAATATCAAACATACAACAAAGCACTCAATGCCTTATGACATGATGCCTCTTAAGTAGACAAGGTAAATAACCGGATCTACTTAAGGGGAAGCAGGAGGTATTGGGTGCTTTTTTATTTTTCTTTCTTATAAATGGCTTTTATGCAGGAGATTAGGCCTTCACTTGCAGTAAAAAGAGCTAATCGGAAATCTTTTAATGCTTTAGTCCGCTCATGATCTGAAAGAGCTGGTTCTTCATATCGATGACGCTTAACACAGTAATCTGCAATTGGAAGTAAAACTTCATGCGAGAACCAGATATCTTCCTCCAACAAATCATTGATAGCACGCGTACAATTGCGCGCCCATGAATAATCTTGCCCTTTAAGGGAACCAATATGATGCCATTTTTCCAATATTTTAATTGCAGTAGAATTTAGACCAGTTACAGAGGCTATATCTGTCTCAATGTGACTGGGGTAATCAATATATCCAAATAGATAATCTGCACTACATTTAAAGTAATCGCAATAGGCCTTTAACCATTTACCTTCTATGCTGGTAGCAAAATCAGTTTTTCTGTGATTTTCAATTCGGCTTCGAGCACTTTCACAACTCTTTTTAAAATCACTGTTAACGTAAAAAGGGAGACATCCCTTTGATAACATATTTCTTGCAAGTTCAGCATTAGCTCCTTTTTTAGTGATTTCTATTCCCGATGCTTGCATGAGATATTCTAATCTCTGACCAAACGTGTTTTTAAAACCGTTACTCATACAAAACTCCTTTAAACGTGTATTGTTTAGGACTTATAAAACTGCAAAAGATAATGTACGATAATACCAGACGAAGATAATGGTTATAACACAAAACTAATATAGACAAATTTTCTACGATTTGTGACTATTTAAGATTTCGTTGCGATTTTAGAAAGGAGGCATAGTCTTGTATACTTTGAAGTTCCTGCATAGAGTATTCTTTTGAAGTAAAAATAATGGATGATATATCATCATTAGTTTTCCGTGAAGTTGCAAACTTTTCAGCAGCGTTAACAATATTGGTGATGTTAATTTCCTCTTTGTATGGGCTAAATATTTCAGATATTGGCATTTTAAAATAATCTGATATTTTTTGGGCTGCTTTAACAGAAGGGGTACGTTGACCATTCTCCCAATAGTTAATGGATGCTTGCGATACACCTAATTTTTGAGCTAACTGTTTTTGAGATAAATGAGCGTTTTGACGGAGTTGAGCTAATTTATTTGGATGTTTACAATATAACATTTTGTTCACCACCTTTTGATAGTACTATATCACATCAAAATGTGTTTGACAATCACTTTTGTTATTGACATTAAAACACATTAGTGATATTGTGTAAACACAATAGTGATTAAAGAAAGCGAGGTAGTTAAATGACGATTAATAAGATGAAATTCGAAATTGCTATGGCGAGAGAAGCAGTGACAAAGACGGAAATTTCAAAGAGGGCAGGAGTAAGTAGGGGAAGATTGAATGTGATTCTGAACAGCAAGAATGTGACTCCGATTGTAGCAGGACGTATTGCTACAGCTTTAAACACAGATATAACTGAAATTATTGATTGAACGGAAGGAGAATAATTTATGAATCCATTAAAATCTAATAATCCTCAGGGGAAATTTTTTACTTATCAGCAAATGGCAGAAGATAGTAATCTTGGGATCAATACAGTTATGCGGCTGGCAAAAGAGTCGAATTCAATAATCCGAATCGGGCGGACTGTGAGAGTAAATCCAGAGAAATTTTATAAGTACATTATCGCAGAGTATTCTGAATAAGGTGGTGGAATATTTGGCGGCAGAAGCGAAAAACATGAAGGAATGGGCATTGCATTATGCAGAAATGGGACTGGCAGTTTTCCCACTGGTTTGCAGAGATAAAGTGCCTGCAGTTGTAGGTGGTTGCAAAGTGGCGACAACAGAGAGAACAACGATAGAACGATGGTGGGACAAAAACCCCCAGTATAATATCGGCATCGCAACTGGGAACAAATCAAGCGGTTTAGTCGTAATTGATTTGGATGTTGACAAAAATAAAGGGATTGACGGGTATGATGTATTAAGAGATTGGCAAAATAAGCATGGGAAACTTCCAGAAACTTGGCAGAGCATAACGGGTAGAGGTGGCTACCATTATTTTTATAAAGACGCTATTGTACATTCTAATAGAGTAGGGCTTTACGAGGGGGTTGATATTAGGGGTGAAGGGGGATATATTGTAGCACCACCTAGTGTACACCCTAATGGCAATATTTATGAATGGGAACAAGGACCGGAAGAATATGAAATAGCGCAGGTAGATAATATAGTTAATGATTTTTTAAAAGGTGAAAAACAGAGAAGAGATTCTGAGCATAAAACAAACTTTAAAGTGCCAGAGCTAATTCCAGAGGGAAAAAGGGTAGATACTATAGTTAGACTAATTGCGAGTTTACGTACTAAAGGGCTTGATGATGATGCGATTAAGGCAGCAGTTAGAGTAGAGAATGAAAAACGTTGTAACCCTCCTTTAAAAGAGAAAGAACTTGAAAAAGCTGTTTTTCCGGCGCTTAAAAGAGATTGGCAAGTTAACAGTCATTACTATAATAACTTCAATGCCATGAATGAGAATGACAATAAGTATGTGAACGAAGTTTTGAAGAAATTAAACGAACTTAATGCAGTAGAGCGATTTCCAATGAACGACAGGGGGAGCGCCGATTTGTTCGCAACTGTGTTTATGGATGTTAGTCGTTATAATCCAACCAAAAAAGATTGGATGTATTATGACGGTACACGTTGGGTAGCCGATCAGGAAGGTATGAGAGCTAAAAGAAATGCTAAAACACTTGCAGACGCACTTGTACGTTATTCTGTTACGGTATCTTTGCCAGACGATAAGAGACAGTCCTATATCAAGTATGCCGCCGGAATGATGAATTATAGAAGTAGAAATGTAATGGTTACAGATGCAAAAGATTTGAATTTCTTTGATAACACGGAACTTGATAAAGATGATTTTCTTCTTAATTGCAAAAATTGCGTCCTCGATCTATCAGGAGATCAGCCAAAAGAGTTAGAGCATAAAGCGGATTTACTCTTATCGAAGATATGCAATGCAAATTACAATCCTGCTGCCACTTGTACGTTATGGGAAAAGACCGTTAATGAGATTATGCAGGGTGATAGCTCAAAAATCGAGTATCTTCAAAAAATGTCCGGCAGATTCTTGACAGGTGATACAAGCGAGGAAGAATTTTACATATTTTTTGGAGCTACTACACGAAATGGTAAAAGTACAATCACAGAATTATTGCTATATCTTCTTGGTGATTACGCAACTACCATTTCCCCGGAATCATTGGCGATCAAGGTAAATAAGGATAGCAGAACAGCTTCGCCAGATATCGCAAAACTGGCAGGAACAAGGTTTGTGGTAGCATCTGAACCACCACGGCGAATGCTATTTGATTCTTCGCTAGTGAAAACACTGACCGGTCGGGATACCGTATCTGCAAGGTTTTTACATGAGAACGAATTTCAATTTAAACCCAAATTTAAATTGATTTTGAACAGCAATTATTTACCAGTTATCAGTGATAAAACAGTATTTAGCAGTAATCGTGTTAAGGTTGTTCCATTTGAACGCCATTTCACAGAGAAAGAGCAAAACAAACATTTAAAGGAACAGTTACAGCAGGAGATAGATGGTATTTTGAACTGGTGCATACAGGGACTTTCATTATACCGTAAAGAGGGACTAGAGCCGCCTACAGCTGTGCAGATTGCTACGCATGAGTATAGCGAGGACTCAGACAAGATTGGAAAATTCATTTCAGAGTGTCTTGAAAAATCAGATCAGAATTTAGCGGCCAAGGATGTTTATGAGAAATACTCCCAGTGGTGCAATGACTGTGGACTGGGAGTTGACGGACGAACATCTTTTTACGAAGAATTAAAAACAAAGAATCTATTGAGTAAAACAGGAACCGTTACAGGAAAAACTGTTAAGAATGTTATTAAAGGTTATTCATTTGTAGATGAAACTTTTCATCCTGTTGATGGGAATTTTGATACACCATTTTCTTAATTTTATTAAAATGTGCAGTTTGTGCATTTAGTATGTGAAGGTAAAAAAAAATACTCTTATATATATTTACATTCTATTTGCACATTTTGCACATTTAGGATTTTAAATCTTTTGTAATGGATTTTATAGGCGGCTTACCGCCGGAAAGGACAATAATTATGAAAATCATGACACAGGATAAAACACGAATTTTAAATTTCAAAATGACGTATATCAGTTATGTAAGTAAGAACCGTATTTGTGAGGGTGAATTTGGTATTGCGGAATATGCAAGTCCAGAACGAGCAAAAGAAGTGTTGAATGATATGTTTCAAAAGTATGCAGCAGGAGAAAAAGCGTATATCATGCCGGAGGAGTAACCAGTGAACGATAAAGAAGAATTAAAGCATATATATGACATCTTCACGTGTTGCTGGAGGTTATACAAAAGGCTGTATCCTCCGGGCAGACCTGAAGATGGTACATACTGGCAGGGAATGATGAAAGAATTAGAAGTGTTACGGAAGAATTATCATCATTCTCGGTTGTGTGAGGACCTTCTTTGTGCTGTTGTCAGGGATTTAGAAACGAAATCCAAAAGAAGTAATCCTGCTGCCAGTATGAAAGAGCAATGAGGGCGGTCACCCTTGTGATGTATCATATCATGCCAGACTTAATGGTGCAAGATGGGGCAAACATGTACCACAACTGTGGTCAGGTTTGATGGTAAAATATATGTAACAGGTAATATTTCATTGTTTCGGAGGTGGTTTTTGTGGTAGTTATTGCACTTTTGTTATTTGTGATTGTATGTGAGCTGGCGGCTATTTATGACAGGCAGAACGGAGGAAAATGATATGGGAAGAAAGAAACAGATTTCAGATCAGAAACGCTTGCACATGGAAAGAATGCGATTGCAGAAGGGCGTGTTTAGCTCTCTGTCTAATGCGATTGGGAACATTGGAGAACTTTATGCGGATTTCGTGCAGAGCGATGAGGTACGTAATTCCATGAAAGCTACAGCGGATAAAGCAATTGAATGCATGGATAATATCAAAGAACTTAACGAGCTGGAAGAACAGCTGAAAGCAGAAGAACAGGAAAGCGAGGGTGAGGATTAATGGAAAAAGTAGTGGTTCAGACCGGTGCGAAGACATACCAGATTACTGATCAAGACGGAAATGATCTGGGCGTGTTCAGATTTATTCCGTCAGATGCCGGGATTTTAAAGAGATACAAAGAGGCAGCAGCTTTCTTTACTGGAATTAACGAAAGGATTAAGGACAAAGATTTTGAGGAAATTCTTCCAGATCTGGAAAAGGAAGCCGGGGAGAAGATTGACCTGTTGTTTGGTGCTCCTGTATCAGAGAGCTTCTTCAAGATTACCAGTCCGTTTACCATTCTCGACAGCGGAGAAATGTTCGCAGAACAGATTATTACTGTTATCGGTGGAATCATCGAAAAAGAACTGGATGCCAGAGAAAAGGCGCAGCAGGAGCGGATGAAAAAGTACACTGAAAAATATACTGGATGAGAGCTTATGAACTGCCCACCTCATTAAATATTAATGGGGTGGCTTACACTATCAGAACAGATTTTAGAGCAATTATTGACATTCTTATTGCTATGAATGATCCAGATTTAGATCAACAGGCAAAAACATTTATTATGTTACAGATCTTGTATGAAGAGTGGCAGAATATTCCTTTTGAAGATCTGACAGAAGCATGTCAGAAAGCCTGTGAATTTATTGACTGTGGACAGACTGATGATGCCCCGAACAGACCAAAGCCCCGTTTAATGGACTGGGAACAGGACGGAGATATGATTGTACCGGCTGTAAACAAGGTTGCCGGAAAAGAAATCAGAGCCGTTCCATACATGCACTGGTGGACGTTTTTCGGATATTTCATGGAATCCGGTGAATGCCTGTTCAATACAGTTGTTGGAATCCGGTCAAAAAAGGCAAAGGGCGAAAAGCTCGACAAATGGGAAAAGAAATTTTATCAAGAAAACAAGAATATTATTGACATAAAAACACGTCTCAGCGAAGAAGAGCAAGCGTACAAGGACACGCTGAATGAGATGCTTAACCTCAAATAGTTTGGAGGCAGATATAACATGGCAGATGGTTCAATTATCATTGATACCAGAATAGATACCGGCGGTGTGTCGAAAGGAATGAACGCTGTAAAGGCTGGAGTGACCAGAATATCCGCACAGGTATCGAAGATGGGCGATTCAGCAAAAAGTTCTTTCCAGAGGCAGATAACAGCGATAACAGACCTGTATCAGAACTACGAGAAGCAGGAACGTAAAGTATCAGAGCTAAAATCAAAGCTCGAAGAACTGAGCAAGGTCAAGATCGAGACAGAAGAATATAAAAAGCTCAAAGACGATATGAAAGCTCTGGAAGATGAGTTTGAAAAGATAGAAGCGAAACAGCGTGAATGGCTTGACATGGGCTTTTCGATAGATTCTGCACCGCTTAAGGAACTTGACAAACAGATGGACGGTATCTGGGCAGATATTGACCGGTTACAGCGGAAACAGAAAGAGATGCAGGCAACTGGAAGGGCCTATGTGGATCCTACATCAACAGATGCGTATAAGGATACAGCCGAGAAGTATAATACGGAGTCGCAGAAGCTGGAACGTATAAATGGAAGGCTGTATTTATCATACAATAATCTGAAAAACAAGGTTGAGGAATACCGACAGAAAAATAGCCGGCTGGCACATGCTATGCAGAATCTTCAAAAGGCTGCTGCCCGTGTAGGTATGGTTGTAAAAAATATGGGATCGGCATTGAGAAGTGCCAGTTCCTCGATTAAGAGCATGGTCTCAGCGATGAAAAAAGCTGTAGAGAACATGTTTAATCTGAACAAACAGACAAATCGGTCGAGAATGAGTCTTTCCCGAATGCTGGGAATGTCGTTGCTGTTTTCAGGGGTATTCCGGGCGATAAGTGCTGTCAGTGATGGTGTGAAGACCGGATTTGAAAATCTGGCACAGTATTCTAATAGTACCAATTCAGCAATCTCCTCTTTAATGTCCAGCATGACGAGGCTGAAAAACTCATTTGCTACAGCCTTTGCACCTGTTCTCACCGTGGTAGCTCCGATCATGTCAAGATTTATTGATATGATTTCCAGGGCAATCACTTATGTGGGAATGTTTGCAGTAGCATTAACCGGACAGGATACTTTTGTAAAAGCCGTTGGAGTGCAGGAAGATTATGCTGCAAGTCTTGATAAGACCTCGAAGAATGCGAAAAAGGCATCGAAGCAGACAAAAAGCTATCTTTCTTCGTTGGATGAGGTGCACAAAGCTTCAACCAGTGGGAGTGCAGGAACAGATGATTCCGGTGGATACAAAGCACCTACACCGGGACAGATGTTTGAAACGGTCCCGATTGCAAATAGTATTAAAGGAATTGCGGATAAAATCAAGAAGCTCATTAAATCGGAAGACTGGGAAGGTCTTGGAGCTTATATTGCCAGTGGAATAAATAAAGGACTTCAAAAAGTCTATGATGCTATCAACTGGAAAAAGGTTGGACCCAAAATAACAAAATTCTGTAATGCATTTACCAGAACATTTAACAGTCTGGTAAATCACATCGACTGGGATTTGATGGGGCGGACGGTTGGTGCCGGTATCAACACGATTGTAAATACGCTGAATCTCCTGATTACAGGAATCAACTGGAAAAACCTTGGTAAGAAATTTGCAACCGGAATCGCCGGCTTTGTTCGGGAAGTCAACTGGAACAATCTTGGACAGCTCATAGGAAACAGGTTCATGATTGCCTGGAATATCTTTAACGGAATGGTCCACAGCCTTCCGTATAAGGAAATTGGACAGGCGGTTGCGGATGGCCTGAATGGTGCTGTATCAAGCTTTTCCCTTTCAGAAATCGGAGATACACTGGCAACCGGATTAAATGGTGCATTCACATCATTGTACAGCTTTACAGAGCGTTTTGACTGGTCAGAGCTGGTAAATAACATTGCCGGTGGTATCAATACCTTTGTATCGGAATTTGACTGGAAAGCGAATGGACGTAAGTTGGAAGCCTTTCTGGACAATCTGTGTGGATCCCTAGTGGATATGGCAGAAAAGACAGACTGGGAGGCTTTTGGAAAAGGTGTCGGAGATATGCTGACACAAGTTGACTGGCTTGGACACCTGAAGCAGGTGATAAAAGCTGTTGTCAAATCGCTTGGAGGCCTGTTTGATGGCATGGAGGCGAGCGGAACAGCCGGTAAGATAGCTGCTTTTCTTGGTAAAGCGTTTATTGCAGTGAAGATTGCAGATATCACGGGAATCAGTGCCCTCGTAAAATTACTACTAAAGGCAATTGGAAAGAAACTGATCGGATCCGAAGCAATCGGAGAATTGTCCGGTAATCTGACTACTCTTTTAGGCAATGCAGTAAAAGGCGCGGCAGGAAGCTTTACTTCTCTTGCATCAGCCATTGCGCCACTGGTAGGCACTGCAGGATTGATTGCCGGTGTGGGTGTTGCGGCAGCCGCAGCTACTTCTGAACTGGCAAAAATGGTGGAGACCATGCAGGGTGGTAATGGTGTTGGTGGTACATTTGGAAATACCATGGACAATTTCATTCAGACATTACAGCGGCGTGGCGATATCATATCCGGTTCTGCAACAGAAATCTGGAATCTGAAAGAGTCTCTTGAGAAAGAGGGAATGACTGCTGAGGAAAAGTCCAGTGCAACGCAGAAACTTATTGATAAGCTGGGTGAAATGGGCGTGACATCTGAGCAGGCAACACAGGCATTCGAGACATTGAGACAGAAGGGGCTCATTACAGAGGATATGTTTGATATCCTGTCAGAATCCATTAAAACACTCGGCAGTGATACAACCAACATGGCAAGTCAGATTAATCTTGGAAGCCAGAGTGCTCAGAAATCTTACGATGATCTGAAACTTGTTATTGGAAATTTGACAAATCAGATGCATCTTGGAACGGATGAACAGGGACAGTTATTGAACGCACTGGAAAGAACAGTGGATTCTGGTGGTACTGCACAGGATGCATATAACAACGTCATGGCAGCAGTTAAGAATATGGGCGGAAATACTGAGACTGCTGCAAGAATTTTCTCAGAGGTCTTCCCGAATGCAGTACAGGCTACAAAGACCAGCGTAGACAAAAATATTGTTGGTGCGCAGCAGACAGTAACGACTTCTACGGGAAAGATGAAGACAGATGCAGAAACGAATCTGGCAGGACTCCAGAAAGCAGCAGAGGACGCTTCCGGCGGGGTGAACACAGCAACAGTGACAAACTGGGGCAATTCAGCAGCGGAGGTGGATAAGAACCTTGATCAGATGAAGCAGCATGCAAATCTGAAGCTTGGAGAGATGCAGAAGACAGTAGATAGCCATTTCTCCGGTCAGTACAATACCATGACCAATAAATGGAAATGGGCCGGTGAACGTATTGCACAGATAATTTCTGAGATGATCCGGAATACAGAAAGAAGCCTGGAAGGGCTAGCACGTGAGATGAAGTCTATCGGAACGAGGATGGGAAACAATCTGGCAAATGGAATTTCAAATGCAACCAGTGGAATCACAAGGACATTGAATAATGTTGTTGGAAAAGTAAACAGCACGATAGGAAATATTAATAGTTCTCTGTCTGGAATCGAAAGAGCATTCAGCTTTTCTTATGATGTAACGGGTCCTACAGGTAACCGGAGATGGGGCTATTACAATATGAGTTTGCCAAGGGTAAATACAATTCCGTATCTGGCTAAAGGTGCGGTCATTCCACCAAGAAGTGAATTTCTGGCTGTCCTTGGTGACCAGAAACAGGGCAATAACATTGAAACACCAGAAGCACTGCTCAGAAAGATTGTTCGAGAGGAATCTGGTGGACAGCAGAGTAGTGGAAATTATCGTTTTACTGCTCAGATTAATCGTAGAACAGTATTTGACGAAATTATTGAGGAAGCAAAATTAAGACGCAGCACAAGCGGAAGAAATCCGTTTGAATTGGCATAAAACAATTCCCTGTCATGCAGAAAGCGTGGCAGGGAGAATGCAGGGAGTGATTGAATGCTTACAAGAGAAGCAACTTATGAAGATTATGGATTTTCAGAGGAAGAAGATAAGAAATTTAATGAGTTTTGTCGAAAGCTTGAAATGAGGGACAAAATATTGTTGTTACAGTGCGCAGCAGAAGTGTATCCGAGTGTTTCTGATGAACTTTATTGTTGCATCGTAATTGGAATGAGCTATGACAGAATGGCTTACGGTAGAGTCATATCTCTTTGCCATAAAGATTTCTATGCATACCGGAAGAAAACACTGGCAGTGTTCCGGGCGGCATTAAAGGCATGTAATAGATATCCGTTCTAAAGGTTGGAATAGAACCTGTCAAAACCGTCTGTTTTTATGTATTGGAAAATATCATTGATTAGTTAGGGGTGATTACTATGGCAAAAGGTATATCAGCAGAAGCACGTGAGGACATATTAGTACAGGCATTTTTAACGTGTCCAAATATAAGTGAGATATCCAAAAAGACGAAGATTCCCAGACCTACAATTTATACTGTGATTCATTCAGACAGCTTCCAGCGTAAGTATTCTGAGGCAAGAAACGAGGCCGTAACAGGAGCGATTGCATACCTGCAGGGAAAACTTGGAGAATGTGCAGCAGTGTTGGTCAATACGGCTACTGATACGGAAGTGCCGGCACAGATCAGAGTGAACGCGGCTAATGCAGCATTGTCACAGTGCTCTCAGTGGACAAAGAATGTAGATATGATTGAACGTCTGGAAGCTATGGAAGAATTGATGTCACGAGTAGAACAGGAGCAGAAATCACAGCGGAGGCGGACATAATGAATATACAAGCAAGATTAAAGCAAGCAGAAGAACGGGCTATGCTATTGCAAAAGAAAGCAGATACTATTCACTTGATCATGGTAAAGCCTGTTCCCGGAAAGGAAAGACTTTATACAATATTGGGCGAAGATGGTATTTACAATGAGAAGAAATTGGCTGAATTTCAGCAGAAGCATAGCGTTGTAACGACCATCATTCTTAATATTCCACGTTTGCCAGAGGAAGGAGTATTAAATGCCGAGAAGAAATAAGCGTGTAACGATAAGGGCTACAAGCGTGCCGGAGTTGCATCAGTGGTTGAGAGCTTGCAAAAGGGAAAATGCCAGAAAGAAATCACAGGGGCATAATGGGACGAAGAAACAGACAAAGGATTTGCATATTTAAAGGTGGTGGTGAATCATGGGAAGTCCGTTGATTAAAAGGCTTGATGCTTTATACCAAAGAGCTCAGATGGTAATGGCGGTTCAGGCAGATCATGCTCCGTTTGTGTCCATTGCTCCATGGAGTTTTATGAAAGATGAATGTATCGTGAAATATTATCCAGAGGGAAATTATCAGGAACCAGAGCGGATAACAACTACACTTCATGATGCATTAATGATAGCTCAATATTATTACGAATGTGGGTTGCATGTTCAATTTACAATGAGCCTGTGTATAGAGTGGCTGTTCCTGTATGTGCGTGATGATCCACGGTATTCTCCGCCACAGCAGAAGTCATGGTATACAAAGAATGTTGAAGAATATCCAGAAATAAAAACTATGTTGGAGAGTGAACAGCGATTTGAAATTGTTGGAGTACTGCGAAGAATGCCTCAGAATTTTCTTTTTAAGGGATTACCTGATGATATTAAAGATGATTACAAATTGATGGATTTTTAAACAAAAAATGTCGGGAGTATGGGGATTCGTGGACGCGATTACGCACGCAAAGGAGTTTGTTGACACGATTACGCGCGTAGATATTCGGAGATTTCGGAGTCCCTAAAAGAGTAAAGTGCGTTAGAACGAAGCCCGAGCGAACCCCGAAAAATAAGACTGTAAATATTATCGAACAAAACGAAAAGGAGGTTTTTATGGATGGATGTAACGAAAATGTAATTGAATTTATGACCAACGGTACCAGAGCAACTTTATCATTCTCACAGGGCCGGTATAAGTCTGCAATCCGCAAGCTGGCAGAGAAGCACCCAGAAGATTGCCGGATCATTGCGGATAACGAGGACGGAAGCATTTGTGCTCATGTTCCAGTATCCTGGCTTCGGATTTCTCCGCCAAGGCAGTACACAGAGGACCAGCGGCAGCAGATGGGAGAAAGACTGAAACAGAACAGGTCTGAAAATACAGCAACACAAGGATAAAACAGGGCAAGAAACGATTGCAAAGTGCTTGAGGTAAAGTTGTAAGGGAGAGTAGATAAAAAGGCTAAATGAGCCGATAAAACAGTAGAAGCGGTGATGCTGGCATTTAATAAAAATCCTGCTGCCGAACCTACGGTTCAAGGAGCTATTTCACTATTTTAAGGAGTGTTGTTGAGAATGAAGCCGTGAGGAAGCAGTGAAGAACGGTCAAAAAGGCGGCGAGAACCGGGAGTGCTTGAACTGTCGATTAACATCGATATATTTGCTCGAAGCGGTGAGGAAGCGGTGAGAAATTAATAAATTGATGGAATAAGATGGTATTTTTGGATATAGCTAAAGAAAGGCGTACAGATGAATGAACTTGTGTATTTAAAGAACGATGAAGCTGTGTGTGATAGTTTGCAGGTGGCCGAGAAGTTTGGAAAGAGGCATGACAAGCTGATAGCCGAAATAAGAAGAATGTATGGAGAGTTGATAGGAAAAAGAGGTGTCCAAAATGGTGGAGCGAAATTTTTCTTCGAATCAACTTACGAGAATCGTGGAAAACGATATCCTATGTTTTTAATGACGAGAGATGGCTTTTCATTGTTGGTAATGGGTTTTACCGGGAAAGAAGCTCTTGAATGGAAATTGCAGTATATCCGGGCATTTAATCAGATGGAGAACTTTATCCGCGAGAAATCTACTCAAATGTGGATTGAAACCCGGAAGGCAGGAAAGTTTACCAGAAAGGCAGAGACGGATACGATTCAGAAACTTGTTGAGTATGCAAAGGGGCAGGGAAGCAGTCATGCAGAAATGCTTTATATGACTTATACCAGACTGGCAAATAAAATGGCAGGAATCAACAAAAGGGACGAAGCTACGGTGATGCAGCTTAATAACTTGTCTTTAATGGAAAATATCATTTTGCATGAGGTTGATCTGGGAATTATGCAAGGGAAACATTATCAGGAAATATACAGAGCTTGTAAGAAACGACTTGAAGCGGTGAAAGATTTGGCATACCTCGAAGCGGTATAAGAAGAAAATGGGGATAGTAAGAGATATGGGTGATTTGCAACGGGAAATTGACAAATTCCTGAAGCTGGCATATAATATACTTATCAAGACAGCCAGTAAGGGAAGTCAAGGTTCCCCGTCCTGGCAAATATGTTTAGCTAAGATTTAGCCGCCTATTCTTTACCAGAGAGCAGGGCGGCTATTTCTTATGTGTGTATGTAAGGATAGATACAATTAAGCTGGCTGTCGTCAGGATTATCATAAAAATCTCATAATCGCTCATAAGCATTCCCTCCTGTCAAGGCTCAGGATCAGGGAACCACAGCCGCTCTACTGGCTGCCTGGATAAATATACTATATTCAGTTTTAGCTTATTGAAATCCCATGTTTTATTGCTTGATCTTTAAGTTTGAGAAAATTTTTCGTTTGAGCATTTTTCATTCTGCTATAAGCACTAAAAGATTTGGGGGCTAGTTCAGGCAATTCATAAAAAATATGATAGTATTCTTTACGCATCAGATTTTTCTTATGAAATGTCTCCTGCTGTTTTATGTACTCAGGATTATCTTTTATATGATTGATCAATTGCTGATAATTTGCATCATGATCAAGTACAGAATATATATATTTCTCAGCCTTGTCAGCTTCGTCAAACATTCCCATTTCCACATGCCACTGTACTATTCGATAAAAATGACTTTCCTCCCAAGACAAAGGATGGGCGAGCATTAATTCGGTGCATTTCCATAAACAGGCAGAACACATTATTTTATCTTTGCGATTATAAAAGTTTCCAGCTTTCATTCTTAAAACATAATCTAAATTTCCAGTAACGCCATATCCCTCCATTATATTTTGATGTGGTGGGAATTTGGGTACAGGAATGCGCTTTAAATCATCCAGATTCTCCAGATCATATTTTACCCCATCTGAAACCAGATATCTGGCATCGTACCAGCTTTCTTTATCGGTGGGATATACTTTGTACATCTCTCCATTTTTGAAATAGATGGTTTGAGCATCAGGGACATCATCAGATGATGAATTGAAAACACTTTTAATTTTATTAAAAAGGCTCATGGAATCCTCCTATGCAAATGGAACAGTAAAATATCAGGTATTGTTTTATTTTTTAACGATAGAAAGACGATAGGTAACGTGATGCTCCTCAGATGGTGGATTCTGGAAAACTTCTTCGTCAATCTCTAAATCTGTAAAGTCATCTGTGTAAATTATTCCGTCAAGTAGCTCCACCCGGATAAAATCAGGCAGATTCATAATATCATCACAAGTATATAAGCGTTTGGTCATGGTAGCGCATCCTTTCGTGAATAATAATGATTATGCATTGTCGCGGTCCATTCGCTGATCTACAGCTTTTTTTATATATCCGTTTACGGATTCACCAGCAGCAGTTGCAGCGGCTTTGATTTCCTCGTATTTTTCCTTTTGGACATCTAAAGGAATACGTTTGAGATTTTTTTTAGCATAATTATACATACTTTCTTTTCTTTTGTCGCTGATAGCCATTAATAACCTCTTTTCTGGGAAAGGGAATAAATAAAAGACATACTTTCCCCATTTTCTTAAATTATAGCATATATTTCAAGATATGTACATATACAAAATAAATGAAAAGATATGTACATAATTAGCAATAATGCTAATTGAAAGATATGTACATATCCGATATAATATAATCAGTTCAAGGGAACAGACAACAGCCGGGAGAGCCGAAAGCCCCCAATACTTCAAGTCATATACCTGTGAGAATCGCAATAGGGCATATCAATAGTCAGGAAGATGCTTGAAGGACTGAGAAACCTTGAAAAGCAAAGGAGGAAAGCATAATGAAGTACAATCTCAGCAAGATCATGTTGAAAGCATGGAAAGTTTACCGCAAGACAAAGAATATCAGCTTTGCAGAAGCACTTCACAGAGCATGGTTATCTGCAAAGGCAGAAGAAATCAATGCAAAGAGAATCGAAGATGCGAAACATGCAGCAGGCATCACGGAGGAAACCAATACCTTTGCTAAGTGGAAAGAGCTTGGTTATAAGGTACAGCATGGAGCATCAGCATTATTTGGATGTTCTCTTATCTGGGGAAGCAGAGGAGATGGGGCAACATATAAAGCCAGTTTCTTCGGAAAGTCTCAGGTAGAAGCAATTTAATAAAAAAGCCCTTACCAGAGCGGCAACTCTGATAAAGGCAAAGTAACCCGACAAACGATCAAAATTGAGGGGCTGTGCGTATTATAACATACTCATTCCCCTCAGACAACAAAAGAAAGGAATGGACAGAATGATATCAGTAATGAACGTTCTTGTGATTTTCTTTGGTGGGTTTATATCCGCAAAGGTATGTGACAGTATTCGTGAGTTAGAGAGAGGAGAATGAGAAATGAGTAAAAAGGAAGTATTAAAGGCAGAAGAAGCAGTAGAAGTGATGCAGTCCACAGGTGTTCCGGCACAGGAGACAGAAGAAGTAAGTACAGCTCTTGCAACAGAGATTATCGCAGATCTCAAGAAACAGCTCGAGGAAGCAAAGGAAGAGGCGAAAGAATGGGAAGAAAGTTGGAATATGTGTCGTGAGCAGGTTCGAGCATTGTCCAGGCAGTCAGATATTATTAGTATGGTGTTAAGGATGGATGATGTAGAACTATTAGACTTAGCTTTTGGATTTGTTAGAGGATGCTATAACCAGCAGATTAAAAAGGAACAGGAGGCAGAAAACAATGGAGAAATGTAATTTAACTCAGGTTCCTTGCAGAAAGGCAATTATGGACGTTGTCCAGGCTAACAAAGATAGAAGATCATTACAGCACATCTATGAGCTGGCAGAACTCTTTCGGATAGCTTGTTCCGGCAATGAAGCCTTTATGGAATTATCAGAGGAAGATCAGGAGCGTTTCTGGCTGATTATAGATGCATTAATGATGAATGATCTGGAAGACCTTAAGAGAGTGCATAACCTTGCTAATTATCTGATGGTAAAGCGGATTAAAGATAATGTGAAAGTGGCGGAGGCATAACATGGATTATAAAAAAGAAACTGTTGAGATACTGCAGAAAATAAATGACGATAGTTTGCTTGAATTCTTCTATAGATTCATTGCCAGAGTAATAAAAAATAGAGGATATTAATATGGACTACAAAAAGAAACTCATAGAGATGTTAGAGAAAGCAGATTATGACCAAACATACACAATTTTCAGATTTGTGTGTAGCTTTCTGGGAATAAAATAGGACAATCATAGAAAGGGGCGGCAACTGCTGCCCTTTCCTTAAAGGAGTGACAGCATGGCGAGAGCTAAAAGAGTAGACAATAAAGGCCGTGTATTGCGTGTAGGTGAATCGCAGAACAAAGATGGCCGGTACTGCTATAAATGGACGGATAGTAACGGGAAACGCAGCACTGTATATGCACTTACCCTGGCAGAGCTGAGAAAAAAGGAAGAGCAGATAAAACGTGACCAGATGGATGGAATTTATACAAAGGGTGGCAATTTGACCTTAAATGAGTTCTTCCGGCTGTTCATGAGCACGAAGAAGAACATCAGAGACAGTACACGATGCAACTATAAATCGTACTGGAAAAACGCCATTGCTCCCAGTGCCTTGGGAATAATGAAGATTTCAGAAATAAAACAGATCCACGTAAAGAGACTGTATGCGGATTTACTGGAAAAGGGATATTCACCTGGAACGATCAGGGCATATCACATTATATTATCGGAATGCCTGCAGGCAGCAGTTGATTCTGATATGATCAGGAAGAATCCGGCAAAGGGAAGCAGAAAAGGAATTGATAAAGAAGTGAGCAGGAAAAGAGCCTTGACGATTGAGGAACAGGAAACCATGTTGGAGTTTACGAAAAACAGCAATTCGTATAAAATCCATTATCCACTGATTGTATTTGCGTTATCTACGGGGCTTCGTGTTGGTGAACTGGGTGGTCTGCTCTGGGATGATATCGACCTGGAAAAGAACATGATCCATGTACGTAGACAGTTGGTATATCGGAATCTGGACGGAACCGGCTGTAAGTTCCATATTCAGCCATTGAAGACAGAAGCAGGAGAAAGAGACATCCCATTAACGAAGACTGCTAAAAAGGCTCTGATGAAGCAGAGAGAGTATGATCTGTTACTGGGAAAGCGTGCGAAGGAACAGCCAGTAGCAGGCTTGAAGAACTTTGTTTTCCTCAATCACCAAGGTAATCAGCTTGCCCCACAGGTTCTTGACAGTGCTTTACGCAACATAATCAAGGCTTACAACAAGAAAGAGCTTAAACAGGCAGATAAGGAGCACGGAGAGCCTTTTCTACTGCCACATATCAGTGCGCATATATTAAGGCATACATTCTGCACCAGAGCAGCGGAAAGCGGTGTAGATGTCAAGAGCCTGCAATACATAATGGGACATGCGGACATAACCATGACGATGGAACGGTATAATCATGTTGATGAAGTCAGGGTACAAAATGAAATGAGCAAGACCGAAGGAATCGTGAAAATAGGATAGAATCAGAAAGCTGTTGTCTTTACCAGGCAATAGCTTTTTTCATTGTGACAATTTTTGTGACAAATTTTGTGACATTTAAAAGGAACGTGATGAACAAAGACGGAACGAAAAGACGAATAAAAAGTCCCGAAAAGCCCGTAAATACAAGGAAAAATGCACTTGATAAAACATGACGAAAAATGGAAAAGAATTGTTCATAAAAATTTCATAAAATTTTGCTAAAATATAACCCGAATTATCAGGTTGGAATTTATAGGAGAATTCTTATGGTAAAACGAAATGACAAAGAGCCATCTTCGGAGAATTACCCTTTCATAAAGGAAACAATAAAAGAGCGTCCAGCGGACAGGAAAATGTTGCTGCATAAGTTCCTGACAGCAGCAGTATGTGGAGTGATTTTTGGTGGCTGTGCGGCAGGCACTGCAGCACTGATTTTGCCAGAAGTAGCACCGTCTTTGAGAAAACATTCGGAACAGTATACCGATGTTACATTGGTGCCATCTGTTACAGCTGCTTCACGTGTGGATGAAGCAGAGGATGAAAACACTTCAACAGCACTGGCAAATACTAAACCTTCAACAGAGATAGATGCAGAGGATGAAAAGTCGGGTACATGGGCTGAACAGGTGAGAAAAGTATCTGAGACACCGCGCAGAGCACTTGTGCGAATAGCAGCACTCGGTACAGATTCAGATCTACTGGATGATTCGTTCTTGAAATACGGAGAAGAAGAAGGTTTTGTTTTCCTAAAAAATACGGAAGCTTTTTACATCATGACATATTCCGACAGAATGAATGATGCAGGAAATTTTCAGGTGACATTTTCAAATGGAGATATGGCAGATGCACAGCTGTGTAAGAAAGATGTCCGGACAGGCTTTTATGTGTTCCGCGTTCCATTCACAGAGTTAAACGATTCTACAAAAGATGAGATTTCTGAGGCTGTACTCGCCACGGAAGATAACATGGAGCAAATGGATGATGTTATTGCAATCGGTAGTCCAACTGGGGATTATGACTCACTGGTCAGTGGTATGGTTACTTCTGTAACGGGCAGCATGAAAATTGCGGATGAAGAATATGGAATGCTTACAACAAATATGGTAGGAAGTGAGGACGGAGGAGGAATTCTTCTGAATATGTCCGGTGAAGTTGTAGGAATCATCTGCAGTCAGGAAAATGAAAACAGCAGCGTGATTCGAGCTGTTGAAGCAGCACAGCTGCGTCCACTTCTGGAAGGTATGGCAAATGGTGAGGATATCTGCTATATTGGAATTCAGGGTACAACGATTTCAAAATATCAGTCTGAAAATCTGGACATTCCACGAGGCGTATATGTAGATGCGGTGGAAGAAGATTCACCGGCTATGACGGCAGGAGTACAGAATGCAGATATTGTTCATGCATTGAACGGAAAAGAAATCAGTTCCATGAATAGGTATTCGGCGATTCTTCAGAGTCTGGTCAAAGGATCAAGAGTCAAGCTTGAAGTATATCGTAAGAATCCCTATGGTACATATGTAAATGTAGAATTAAATGTATTGATCAAAGAAAAATAGAAAGAAAAGAGAAACAGTATATGCGTTTTATTAACGAATTACATGAGGGAGACCGTCTTAACGGAATCTACCTTTGCAAACAGAAACAGTCGGCAATGACAAAGAACGGAAAGCCATATGAGAATCTGATTTTACAGGACAAAACAGGGGTGTTGGATGGCAAAATCTGGGATCCGAATTCATTGGGAATCGATGATTTTGATGCATTGGATTATATTGATGTAGTCGGAGATGTGACAACTTTTGCAGGAGCTATGCAGTTGAACATTAAGAGAGTTCGAAAAGCACAGGAAGGTGAGTACGATCCGGCAGACTATCTTCCGGTCAGTGAAAACAGTACAGATGATATGTACGGACAGCTGTTGGCTATGATAAAAACAGTGAAGAACAGATACCTGTCAGCACTACTGAATAAACTTTTTGTAGAAGATAAAGAGTTTTTGAAATCTTTCCAAGAACATTCTGCGGCAAAAACTGTCCATCATGGATTTATCGGTGGATTGATGGAGCATACTTTAAGCGTAACAAAACTCTGTGACTATATGGCAAGTGCTTATCCGCTTCTTAAAAGAGATCTGCTTATTACAGCATCTCTGCTTCATGATGTCGGAAAGACAAAAGAACTCTCTTCTTTTCCACTGAATGATTATACTGATGAAGGACAGCTTCTTGGACATATTATCATTGGTGCTCAGATGATCCATGACCTGGCTAAAGAAATTCCAGATTTTCCGGTAACTCTTGAAAATCAGCTGGTTCATTGTATCCTGGCTCATCACGGTGAACTGGAATATGGTTCTCCAAAGAAGCCGGCACTTGCAGAGGCAGTAGCTCTGAACCTTGCAGATAATACAGATGCACGTATGGAAACACTTACGGAAATCTTTGCGGCGGACAAAGGTAAGAAAGAGTGGCTTGGATACAACAGACTTTTTGAATCTAATCTGAGAAGAACAGGAGACGTTTAATCCTTATGGAATTTCGTAAAAATGATATTGTTACGTTAGAAATAGTGGATTGCGGAACAGATGGTGAAGGCATTGGCAAAGCTGATGGCTTCACTGTTTTTGTAAAGGACGCAGTCATTGGAGATACTGTTACAGCCAAAATTATGAAGGCTAAGAAAAACTATGGTTATGGACGCCTGATGGAGATTCTCAATGCTTCACCATATCGCGTGGAGCCGGTGTGCCCGTCTGCCCGTCAATGTGGCGGATGCCAGCTTCAGGCAGTCTCATACGAAGAACAGAAAGTGTTTAAAGAGAAAAAATTAAGAGGTCATCTGGAACGTATTGGTGGGTTCACAAATCTTCCGATGGAACCATTGATTGGAATGGATGAACCTTATCATTATCGTAATAAGGCTCAGTTTCCGGTAGGCAGAAATAAAGAAGGAAAAATTGTCACTGGTTTTTATGCTGGACGTACACACGCTATTATTGAAAACCGTGACTGTGCGCTTGGAATCCCAGAGAATAAAGATGTACTTGACCGTGTGATTGCACATATGGAAAAGTACAACATCGCACCGTATGATGAAGCAACAGGCAAGGGTCTGGTACGCCATATTTTTGTCCGTTATGGATTTTTTACCGGCGAACTGATGGTTTGTCTGATTATCAATGGACAGGATCTTCCACATCAGAGGGAACTGGTTGAGAAACTTTGTGAGATTCCAGGAATGACCAGTATTTCTCTGAATATGAATAAAAAGCGAAGTAATGTGATCCTTGGTGACAAGGTCAAAACTATTTGGGGAGAAGATTATATCACAGATAAGATTGGCGATATCTCATATGAAATATCACCACTTTCTTTCTTCCAGGTAAATCCGAAACAGACATGGAAATTGTATTCCAAAGCATTGGAATATGCAGATCTTCACGGAGAAGAGACAGTCTGGGATCTGTATTGTGGAATTGGGACGATTTCTCTGTTCCTTGCGCAGAAGGCAAAGTTTGTCCGTGGTGTGGAGATTGTTCCGGCAGCAATTGAAGACGCAAGAAGAAATGCAAAACTCAACGATATCGGGAATGTGGAATTCTTTGTCGGAAAGGCAGAAGAAGTTCTTCCAGCTGAATACGAGAAAAATGGTGTTTACGCAGACGTGATCGTGGTGGACCCGCCTCGTAAAGGCTGCGATGAGATGTTGCTTAAAACAATTCTTAAGATGCAGCCAAAACGAGTGGTTTATGTAAGTTGCGACAGTGCGACACTTGCAAGGGATTTGAGATTCTTGTGTGATAATGGATATGAGTTAAAGAAAGTGTGTGGAGTTGACCAATTCCCTCAGACTGTGCATGTGGAGACGGTTTGTTTACTCTCTAAGAAATGCCCAGTTTAAGCGGGTTTGAGGGCTATTTTTAAGGAAACATATCATAGAAATTTTAAGAATAAAAATGTGCATGAAAAAATAAATTGAATATATGCACAAGGGTGAAGTACCTTTTGGCGAGAAAATACATCTGCTTGCTAAAAGGTATTTTTTATATAAATTTGTACGCGGTAGAGTATAGATTGTACGCGGATAAATAATATTGAAAATGATTGATATTCGGCGCTTGACCGCTTATAATATAGGAGGAGTATTTTATCGCTTTATAGAACAAAAATGGAGAGAAAATTTATGGAATTTATGACTGTAAAAGAAGCTGCCACAAAGTGGGGATTATCAGAGAGAAGACTTCAAACTATATGCAATGAAGGAATGGTTCCGGGGGTTATAAAATTTGGGCGATCATGGGCAATTCCAGTAAATGCGCAAAAACCTGTTGATAAAAGAATCAAGTCGGGAAAGTACGTGAAGTCCTGATTTTGGGACATTTGTTATGAGAAAATTATGTCTGGGTATCGAATACTGGTATAAATTATTGTGCACTTGGATTATGTCAAGAAGGAGGCTGATTTTATATGAATGCAGGTTTTTTAGAAATAATAAACCATGGTCAGGAAGAAAAGATCAGACTTTTGCAAAATAAAGTTGATCTATATAGTGCTAATTTAGAACAATATAAACAGAAGTCATATAATGAAACTCAGGTTAGAGTTGATTTTGTGAATTCCTTTTTTCAATTATTAGGTTGGGATGTGCTTAATGAAAATGGTCTGCCTCAACATTTGAGAGAGGTTACGCATGAGGCTAATGTAACTGTTGAAGAAGATGGGGAAAGTAAAAATAAAAAACCAGATTACGCATTCAGAATAGGTACAGAATTATTGTTTTATTTAGAGACGAAGAAACCAGCCGTGGATATCACATCAGATATTCTTCCAGCTTTTCAGTTAAGAAGATACGGATGGAGTGGTAATCTAAAGATAAGTGTTTTTTGAATGCACAAATTGAAAAGTATGGCTCCAATCATTTGATGGATGTTCTATATACAGTATATTTGTTTAATATTAGTGAGCTATTACCATAAATTTTGATCTCTATTAGTTCGTGCTTTACAAAAGCTATTAGAAATAATAAAGAACAGTTTGCAAAAGAGATAAAAGATTCACAAGTGATAGTTGATATGATTATCTTAAAATCCTTTATATTCTATAGCGATGAAATAAAAAAGGATGAGAAGCTGATTAATGCGTACGAGGACATACTATTAGCATTGACAGAAATAAGAAATGAGAAGGCTGCTGTACTATTAGATGAATTTCGAATTCATTGATTTGAGTTTGGATGATAGACAATTTAAAGGAGAAACGCACAATAAAAACTTGGAGGATGCTATGAAACAGGCGATTGTGAATTTTTGCAAGTCAATGGATACCGGATTGTTCTTGCTAGATATGCCGACCGGCTTTGGGAAAACATATAGTGTACTGGATTTTATGGTCGACAATTATGATGCGCCTGAATTCAAGGATAAGAAGATTTTCTTTGTTACAACCCTTAAGAAAAATTTGCCCGATAAAGAGTTGCGTGAACATTTTGCAAGGCGTGGTAAAGCAGATGATTATGATAAATATTGTTTGCGAATAGAAGCGAATGCAGATATGGTTGTGCAAAAATTGGACGCGCTATATCGTGCAAGAAAAATACCGCCGACAATTACCATGAAGCAAGAATTTAAAGATTTACATGGCTCTGTAAAATTATTAAACGAATACAGAGATAAAAAGCGTGAATTAAAAGGAACCAGTAAGGACATTATAAATGTTTTATGCAAGAGCGCAGAGGATGCAATTCGCAAGCAGCAGGAAGGTGCCTTTCGTAAGGTGATAGAAAGCGAGCTGAAGCAGTTCAGGACACCAAAGGAAAAGTTAAAGAATATTGCTAATAATCCTGATTATCATTGGATAGGAGAATTGTATCCAGCAGTATATACGAGAGAAAAACGGATATTTTTTATGTCTATGGACAAGTTTTTCTTGGGGAATACTACGATTATTGAGCCTACATATAGCTTTTACAATAATAATATTACAAAAAATGCAATTATTTTTATAGATGAGTTTGATGCAACAAGAGACAGGTTACTTAATCAGATTATAACAAGAGGCTTAGAAAATCATATTGATTATTTAGGTCTGTTTCATCGTGTATATGCATCTTTGAAGACTAGAGATTTTCCGGCAGAGCTTACTACTGCATCGAAGTTACAACAAACATATCTTGATGAACACAAAAACGCGAAAAATCCTATGGAAATTATAGAAAGATTTGGTGGTGTGTTTGATGAAACATATGACCGTTTTGCGATGCAATATAGCTTCAAAACAGAAGAAGATGGTAAGGGCGATAGAAGTCGTAATTTTATTTTCAATGACTTACAGTTTCATTCGGTATTTGAGGGAGAAAATGCTTTTATTGATATAGATACCGATATGAAGGCAAAACAGAACTGGTTGCGTTTTACAAAAAGAAGACCAACAGAGAAAGATGGTGGCGGATTAAGTTTGCTTGCCAGTGTTAAAGGCTGCTTGACTTATTTTCAGAACGGAGCTAGAAATCTTTCGTTTAATTATAAGCATCATAAGGATGAGGATAAAAGGCCGGGTGACGATGATTATACGTTTGAAAATGCAATTGAGTCAGTGCTGACAGAGTTTCATTTATCAAGAGAACAGATAAGGTATTTGAAGCCTATCGTAATGGGAGGCCAGGTAAAGTCGAAGAAAGATAAAAAAGACAGCAATGGAAAAATGTCGTTAAAGTATTTTGACCGCTCTGTCTATGATAGAGGATTTCGCTATTATGATTTTATAGATGATCCTAATCATAGTATGCGTTCGGAGATTCAGTTATTTGATTTTCAGGATTCACCAGAGCGTATTTTGCTTCACTTATCTGAAAAGGCCCAGATTATAGGCATTTCAGCTACAGCAACACTTGATACGGTTATTGGTAATTATGATTTGGAATATCTTCAAAGGATGTTGCAGGACAAATTTTATGTGATGCCAGAAGTAGATAAGTGTAGATTGCAGGAGTCTTTCCGGACGTTTGTAGCCAATTATGATAAAGTGAATATTCATGTGGAACCGGTTTGTTATAGTACGGATGATACAGCTGAATTAGCAGAGATATTTAACGGAAACGAAGCACTTATAAAGAAGTATGCGGAAAAATTATCAATATCATTTGAGCGCGTTGAATATGCAAAGAATAACTTTATTCGTGTTGTAAAGGTAATGAAGGCATTTGTCTTAAATGATTCGGTTAAATCCTTCTTGTGTCTTAATAATAAATTGCCACAGGAGAATAAGGGGCTTTTTGATATTAAATTATTAGAGGAATTTGCAGACGCTATTATTAAGCTTTATGGTATCAAGGGATTAAAAGGTAAAGACCTGTTATATAGTATAAATAGTGAAGATTATGATGCTAAGCGTGCGGAGTTTATACAGAGATTGTCAAAGGGAGAAAAACTCTTTGTCATATCTTCCTATAATACAGTTGGTGCGGGACAAAATTTGCAATATAAAGCACCGGGGAATGCTACTATCGTGGCAGTTAATGATTACGATAGAGGAGATATGGAAAAAGACTTTGACTGCATATATCTTGAGAAGCCAACAAATCTTCTGGTGAATGTGGATAGCAAAAAGGGGATTGAAGCTGAGAATTTAATTCGTTTTGTATATCAGATGGAATTCTTGATGGAAAGAGGAGAAGTTTCTCGTAAAGATGGTATTGCGGTAATCAAAGATGCTTTTATATGTTTCAGCGGTGGCTATACTTTTTCAGGAAAAAAGGGAGAACCATATAAAACAGATTCCGTAAATAATTATGCGCTTCGAACATTAATACAGGCGGTAGGAAGAATATGTAGAACCGGTCTCAAGAATCCGGATATATATATTTATGTGGATAATACCATTCTAACAGATTACGATTTGTCTATTGTGGAACAACGAATGTTGAATCCTGAATTTGCGGAATTAGTTAAAGTGGGTAAAATATATTATAATGGTCAGGCAAATGAAAATTTGGATATTGCCGTAATGGAAAATCGTGCCGGAACATTAGCACTGAAGGCAATGCAGATTATAAATGAGCTGAAACGCAATTGGACTGATGATAGCATAGACTATTGGAAAGCATTGCGTGAGCTATGTCTTATGAGGCCTACACTAAGCAGAAAAAACGTAGAACAGAATTCGCAATATCAGCTTGTATATATGTGTGCGCCGGGAGAAATTACAGCTTATTCTTATGAGCAAGAAGGAGACTATAATAAAAATATAAATATCAAGTTTGACGGTAGTCTTCCACAAAAGATGTCAGAGGATGAGGTGCATTTGAAAGAGATTATGCAAATCCCAGGAGTGAAAGCATTGTTTGAAAAGCATGGATATGCAACGAGCTTTGTTCCTAATGAGTTTATATTGACGCCACCTATGTTTAATAATATTTATAAAGGTGCCTTAGGCGAAGTTGTTGGTAAATATATTTTAGAACAATATGCAGGAGTAACGTTGCAGGAAATGCCGCCGGAGTTTTTTGAATTGTTTGATTATACCCTAGGTAATGGCGTGTATGTTGATTTCAAGTTATGGAAAGAAACCATGCTAATATCTGCGGAAGAAGAAAAGAAAAGCGTCCTGGAAAAGCTAGATAAGTGTGGAGGAAAGAGAACGGTAATAATCAATATTATGCTTGATCACAATATGCAAATTACGTCTAGTGATAGTGGTAGAATTATTGAGATACCATATTTATATCGGTTGGATAGAAAAGAAATAGGAACTGAAATTATAGCTAAAATAAATCGGGAGGGATATTTGCAATGAGTATAAAGAAACTTTATTCGAATGAACTCCTGGCTTCGTTTGAATATTCCAACATTGACAAAGATTATGATTTTTATTATGTTACAACATCGGATAAATATATAAAAGGTGGAGCTACTTTTCTGGATATTGATGATATAAAGATATCAGCTCTGCAATTTGAAAGTGGAAAGAGTTTTTGGGCTATGCTTCCTAAAAACGCTATTTCCAGAGCTGAGTTTGTACGTTTGTTGAATGCAAAAGAGGATGGAGATAGCTTGTCTATAAAATCTATGACAAGTAGCAGTATACCGGAGTATTTGTTGACACAATTATTTTTGAATGCGTTAACGAGTCCGGTTGATGAAATGATATCCTTTAATAATCTGTCTGGGAAATTATTATGTTTTCGACCTTCATGGCTGAATAAGGATAAGGAGAATTTTATTTGGGGTATGCAGTGCCTTGAGGTGAAAATCGGAGATGATATGTGTGTAAAATTGGTAGCACATAGGTTGACATCACTGGCACTTAAAAAGCAAATGAAATTTGAAAAAAGAAAGTTACAGGATTTTCCGCAATATGAGTTTAGTTATAACAATAATACTTTAAAACGAGTATCTAATGAAAATAAAGACCGTAGAGAAAACTTTATTATTAAACCCGTAGATGGTGAAAGGGGTAGCATTACATTCTTTGACTTTACGGATTATGAAACGTTTTCATGTACCAAGATGGGTGTTTTATATGATATTTTGAATGCCTTACATGATGAATTTGGTAAGTATATTCGTGTTAAATTTAAACAATATAGTATTGACGAAGTTTTGGAATATAAGCGTGCGTCATTGGAGTTATATAAGGATATTGTTAAAAAGGAAGTTTTGAATTCTGGAATTAATATAGTGGATGTTGTACACTCTGAAACTTCTGAAGATTATTTGCAGGATGTAGCGGATGGTATTAATAAAATTATTCCAGAGGCAAAATGTAGCGTTGGTAAAAGATTATCAAAGAAGAAGCTTAACGTACGATATATACATGATAAATCCTTCTATTCAGATTCGGAAGTGGATCCGCATCAAGAAAGCATGGAGGATTATGTTGTTCAGCATATTACAGTAGAGAATTTTAAACACCAATCATCAGCGGCAGTTTATAATATTCTGAAAGAGCTTGTAATTAAGAAGGACATTGCTACGGGTAAAATTACATTGGTGGATTGGAGTCAATACGGATATAAAGCAGACTGGTTATTTGGTGTGGTTGTAGACGGTACATATTACTTCATGACTATTCATCCGGACGGTTCATTTAAAATTGAAGCATTGAAACGAAATCTTTTTACCATGACAGAGTATGATAAATACATGGATTATTTCGGTTTGAATGAAGAGAATAAAAATGATTATAGAGGTGTTATAGGTTTAGTAAAAGATGCAGAGGGTAATATTAATCTTATAAAGGATACCAATATGTATTCTATGCCTGATTATACTGCGATGGGTGATGTGCTTAAGAATGTAGCTAGTGAAGGTAGATTTCCAGGAAAAGACGTAGTAACTTGGCTTCGTCTAGTAATGGATACAACAGATAAAATAAAAGTACACGCAGAATTGGATATAGTTATCCCGCATATCGACGTGAATGCAGAATACACGAAAGCCAATGTAATGGGATTATTCAAAGGAATTACAACAAAGAAAGAAGTTGTGCGCTATGTTTTTGAGAATACCGGTATTATGCTATATGCCTACCTGCGTGGAGAAGAAGAGAGACGCGAGTATCTTTCCGGAAATATAGACATTAATTATTTTGATTATGATGATACGCATGCAAAATATTCAGTTGGTGAAATTGGTAATGGAATGAAATACACAATTGAGAGAGCCAGCGTAGTGCGTGAGATACAGGCGGTAGAAGGCAGCAAGTTAATTTTTAAGAAAGTGTTGCCACTTATGGGAGTAGAGTTTGTAAGGTATGGAATGTTAACGGTTGTTCCGTTTCCGTTTAAGTATTTAAGGGAATATATTGTGAAAGAAGACCTGTGTGATTAAATTGTCTGAAATTATTTTTTTCTGTGCTGTATTTAAGTCGTTCCATAGTGGAAAACAATTTTCGAAGTTCATAACCGTTATCTCCTTTACGAACATAGTATACTTGCTTTTTGGCTGAACTGGAAGCTCGGATTCCAATTCAGCGGCGTATTAAATTCAAAGTTTCGTCATAAAATAATCTATGCAAATGCTTGCAATCGCAAGCAAAAATGAATATAATAAAAAAAAGGAGGCAATACTATGGCAAATACATCTGCTGTTTATGCAAGAATAGATACCAATCTCAAGGATAATGCTGAGAGTATTCTTTCTCAGCTTGGCATTTCTCCATCCAGTGCAATTCAGATGTTTTATAGTCAAATTGTACTGAAGAAGGGTATGCCGTTTGAACTGAAACTTCCTTCTTCTAAGCCATTAGCTGTTGGTGCAATGACCAAAGAACAGCTTGATGCAGAACTCCGGAAGGGTGTAGATTCCATCAAAGCAGGAAAGGTATATTCTGCGGATGAAGTCGATGCGGCACTTGCAAAGGAGTTTGGTATATGACAGATAGCTATAAAGTCGGCTATTCTGTAGATGCACTTGATGACTTACGTGAAATCTATTCGTACATTGCGAATGAACTCCTTGTTCCGGAGACTGCTTCTGCTCAGCTGAGCCGTATCCGAAAAGAGGTTCGTTCATTGGATTTCATGCCAGCTCGCTATGCGTTAGTTGACTGGGAGCCTTGGCATTCGATGAAAATGCATCAGCTTCCGGTAGACAACTTTATTGTGTATTATCTTGTCGATGATAAAGAGAGGACAGTTACAGTAGCACGAATATTCTACGGTGGTCGAGATATCGAAGAAATTATAAATTCAAATAAATAAACAGAAGTGGAGCTTTTTGTGTGAAAACAAGAGCTCCATTTTTATATGAATAAAATTCCTCTGTCATCATAGACAGAAGCGCCTGTATTATTTCCACAGCGGATCGCACGGTCAAGTCCCATGATGGTGGCAACAGCTCCGTCGATTTTTTTCTGTGGATTTTTCTTTGCCTGCCTTTATATTGCCAGCTGGATCAGTGCGGATATAGATGTTGTCCATCATCCAGCGAAGTGTTTTCATGAGATTGTTGTTTCTACAAAACAGGTAGCAGAGAAATTCCTGCCGCCTGCCGTGTTATTGTTTATCTTTATTGGATTTGTATTTAATGATGTCACGGCGGATGTGGTATACCGCATAGCGGATAAGATAGAGAATGATTTTCCCTACGTTATAAATGATGAAGCCATATACCGCTACAAAAAAGGTGTATGCAATGACGTTAGCAATAAATAGATTTAAGATAAGTTAGTGGATGGTCGTTACATGGATCGCACTAATACTGTCTATATTTATGATGGAAAAGATACATGGACAGATACGAATGGTGTGGAGTGGAACCGGGAAGTGAAGTAAAAAATGTGAGTGGGAGGGGGAGGAAAAAAGATGTTAAAGCGTTACAAGATGTATTATAACGAAGCTGTTGGAAAGATAGAAATGATTGGGGAACCAGATTATGATGTCGGGGATTTTAGAATTGGATAATATATAACAAGGATATAGGAAATTTTGTAAAATTAAGGGAGTATTTAAAGCAATGAACATAGCAAAAATTCATGTCTGGAAAGTGCCGGTCCTTTTATATGGAGATTTGGCAGATAGAGTATTGATATATATACATGGACAGGGTGGAAGAAAAGAAGAAGCAGAATCATTTGCTGAAATTGCAACAAATTATGGATGGCAGGTTATTAGTGTAGATCTCCCAGAGCATGGAGAAAGAAAGGATAAGGCAAGATTTGTACCTTGGGAAATTATACCAGAGTTACAGAAAATTATGAAAAGTGCCAAAGAAAACTGGAAAGTAATTGGGATATATGCATGTAGTATAGGTGCGTATTTTTCTATACAGGCGTTTCAGAATACAAAACCTGATATATGTTTATTGGTATCACCGGTTTTGGATATGGAAGATATGATTTCTAATATGATGTTACAGGCACAGGTGACAGAAGAGCAGTTAAAAGAGAGGCAGGAAATCAAAACAGAAACGGGAGTGGTTTTGTCCTGTAAGTATTTGTGCTGGGTGCGAGAACATCCAGTGAAGTCTATCTGCAAAGAAACAAATATTTTATATGGAACTCAGGATGAAATGATCCCGTATAAGATTGTAAAAAAATTTTCGGAAGAAAATAATTGCCGACTGAATTTTGTGGAAAATGGGCAGCCTTGGCTTCATACAGACAGGGAAGCAGTGGCTATGCGGAAGTGGGAACAGACCGTACTGGAAGAAAGCAGAAGTATAATTCCAAATAAATAAATGATTAAAAATATGAATGTGAAAGCCGGAAGGTAACAGCTAAAATGCGGTGTCTTACATTTGAAAAAATTAAACTTTTCTATACGAGAACTGAGTGGAAGCTTAATTAAGTCAAAGCCAGTAAAACCAGTTTTTACTGGCTTTTTTGATAGTGACACCCCCTCCTTTTTTATATATTCTGGTATTAGGAGAACTATTAATCCATACAAGAAGTGAAAGGAGGTAACAGGATGAAAGGTAAAATGCTATTAGGATTAACCGCAATATTGATGCTGACGGGAGCTGCTGTACCGGTAAAAGCAGATGATGTCTGGAAATTTGATGCCCAGCGTTTTGTATTGAAGGAGTACACAGGTACAGAGACGGATGTAGTGGTGTCGGACACTATGGATGAGGGCGTGCCGGTTAAAAGACTGGGAACTCAATTACTGGCTGGCTCAGAGACGCTTACTTCTGTAGTAGTGCCGGATAGCGTGACGATACTTGATGTTGGTGCGCTGAGTTATGATAATAATCTGTCGGAGATAACTTTATCTTCAAATTTGATCAATATCGGGTGGAATGCTATTTCCAGTAATGATGCGCTGACAGAACTCACCATACCGGCGTCGGTCTGTATTATAGACAGCTATGCAGTCAGCGGCTGCTATGCTCTGAAGAAAATCGTGTTTGAGGGTGCATGCCCATTGATAGGTTCAGAGGCTTTTGTAATGCTTTCAGATGATGTGGTAATTTATGTGCCGGATGACCAGATAGAAGAGTATAAGAAGGTTTTTGAAGAAAATAATAAAAATTTGAACATTCAGCCAAGTGGAAAGCCGGCTGTACTTTATTCAGCTGAAGACTATCTGGATACAGAGAATCTGACGTTTGATGCAGAAACGGGAAGCATCACAGGTTATAATGGAATGAATACCAGACTGACGATCCCGGAGAGTATTGATGGTGTGCCGGTAAAAGCAATTGGTAAAAGAGCTTTATGGGAAGATCCTCTTTTAGGGTATGTAACTCTTCCAGAGGGACTGGAATATGTTGGAGAAGATGCTTTTAGTATCACTGATACATTAAAATATGTGGAATTTCCGTCTACTCTGAAAACTATTGATAAGAAAGGTTTTTCATCTTATCGGGGATTCAGGCTGGATCTTCCGGATAGTCTGGAATATATCGGAGAAGAAGCGTTCAGCTATTTTTCGGTAGAAACAGACCTGATCATTCCTGAAGGCGTAAAAGAACTCGGCCCAGGTGCATTTTCAATGGCTTCGAGATTACAAAGAGTATTTCTTCCGGCAAGTTTAGAGAAGATAGGGGATAATTGCTTTAGAAATTCTCCTATTACTTATGTTTATATGGAGGGATTGGAGCTGCCGGAAATTTCGGATACCGCCTTTGATAAGTGCGAATACCTGAGAGACATAGATCTTAACGAAAAATGTACCAAGCAGCAGATGCTGGATGTACAGGCGCTCGTTGATGCACAGGGACTGGAGTGCCGGGTATGGCGAAACCAGAATACAGAGGTTGAATATGCACGCTTTTCTGTTGAAGAGCTTCCGGATGACCCGAGTAAGTTATACTTAACTGGATACGAAAAAGAAGCCGCGAAGGTGCGCAGCTATGATACTTATACAATAGGCGAGGAGGATAAAGGAGTAGTAGGAATCGCCGATGGTGCATTGAAGGGCGATCAGACGATAACCTACTTTGCGGTGCCTCATAACGATGAATTCGTTTACGTTGGAAAAGAAGCTTTTGCAGACAGTATTGTGGAGCATGTAGACCTGTTTGATTCTGTCACCAGTATTGGAGCGGAAGCCTTCCGCAACTGTGCGCAGCTTAAGGAGATCACAATCCCTGCTTCTGTGACGGAGATTGGAGAAAATGCTTTTGCGGGCTGCAGCGGACTGACAAGTGTTAATATTTTATGTGATGTTGGGCTGCTTCCGGAGGGAGCGTTTGCGGATTGCGCAAATCTTACCGAAGCAACTGTGGCAGCAGGAAGTATCCCGGCAAGACTTTTTGAAGGATCAGCACTCGCCTCACTGAATATGGGTGAGGGCGTAACTGAGATTGGTTCAAGAGCTTTTGCCGGAACTTCGCTGAGTGAGTTTGTGATACCTGCAAATATACCAGTCAATGGAGAGGCTCTTGAAGGGATTGAACTGAGTAATATCAGGCTCAGTGCAGATGCGACGGATGAACAGGTGGCTGAATGGAGTGCAGCACTGAATTATCCTTGGTATGACAGAATATGCAGAGTTGGTGAGGAATCCATGCTGGTGAAGATGCCGTATGAACCTCTGCCGGAAGACAATTTTGAATTTGATGAAGAGAGCAGAACGATCACAGCATATGTTGGAACAGCCGTGGATGTTATTATTCCGCGTACGATTGGCGGAGTGCCGGTAGAAAATATTTCTTATAATGCATTTGAAAATACCAGAGATTATGTACATTCAGATATGGAGACAAACCAGAAGGAAGGAGACTGGGTGCCGATGCGCTGCGTGATCCTGCCGGAGACACTGAAATCAATTGAGGACAGTGCATTTACGAACTGTCATGATCTGGAAACAGTGATCTGCTATGCACCTCTGGAAACTACAAATAATGGCTTGTTCTCGGAATGCCAGGGTCTGAAAAAAGTGGTGTTTGTAAACGGAGTACTGCATATGGATAACTATCTGTTTAACTTCTGTAAGAATCTGGAGACCGTATGGTGTAAGAATCAGGTAGACCGGATTGGAATTCAGACTTTTGGAGTAACTCCTATGGAAAGGCTCTGTGTGAATGCCAAAAATATTGATATAAGTGCATTTGCAGGAATGGAGTCTTTGAAAGAGATCCATATCCGTGGTGGAGTTGAGCATATGAGTCTGGGAGCATTTGCAATGCTGCCGTCAATCGAAACAATCTGTTTGGAAGGAATTGATCCAGATGTGATGGAAGATGACTGGGCAAATCTGGGGAACAGCAATCTTACGATTCTTGTACCGGAAGATACTTCAGATGAGCAGCTGGAGGCTATCGGACGGAAGTTCTTAAGCTCAATGATCATCACAGACGGTGCTCAGGTGAAGAGAGGTACCTGTTCAATGCCAGAGGATCCGATGCCGGATATCGCTGAGATGCTCAGTGCATATGGAATCTGATTTAAACCTTAAACACAGAAATGGTCGCCGATCTGGCGACCATTTTAAGTTCGACGGATAGAACTCTTGTGGTGTTTTTAGCTTCATAAAGGTCTTTGCCAACTTTATGTCCACGTTTTTCATACTAAAAATCCGGATCAGGCGTACGAAGAGATGGCAAGTGGTTTTGAAGAAGTAACAGCAGAAGATGTAGCCAGTGACGTAAAAGGTTTAAAATTCTTTGGAAAAGAAGACAATGAAAAATTGAATGATGAAAGCAACGCTGATTCCATTTATGTGATCAGTCAGAAAACAGGATCCTCTGAAGTAAGAAAATTTTGAGGATTCTGTTTTTTTGTGCAATTTTATTTTGAAAAACATGTATTATGATAAATCGACTTTTAATTTCCGATAGATTCTGATAAACTGATATGGCAAAATATTTTCAACTGTTGAAAAGAGAATGATGTATGGTGCTTTATGCATTTCGATGACAGAAAATACAGGAGGGTTAGGGCATGAAAGTACTGATAACAGGGACAAGTTCCGGAATAGGGAAAGGGATTGCAGATAAATTTCTAAGAGAAGGACATCATGTTACTGGAATTGATTGTAATAAGTCAGCTATTCAGCATACTGCTTACAGACATATCTGCATGGACATCCGTGATAAGATGCATTATCCGGAGTTAGGGCCTTTTGATATAGTGATTAATAATGCAGGCGTACAGAATAACAATGATATTGATGTGAATTTAAAGGGAACCATCGATATTACTGAGAAATACGGAATACACCCGGGGATTCGCGCAGTACTTATGATAGGATCGGCCAGTGGACACAACGGGTCAGAATTTCCGGAATATGTAGCAAGCAAAGGCGGGGTCCTTTCTTACACAAAGAACATTGCTCTCCGTATCGCAAAATATGGTGCAACATGCAACAGTCTTGATTTTGGAGGTGTTCTGACAGAACTGAATAAACCGGTTATGGAGGATAAAGTTCTGTGGAATGAGATTATGGAACAGACCCCCCTGAAGCGGTGGATGACAGTTGAGGAAGCGGCAGACTGGGCATATTTTATGACAGTTACCAATCGTTTCTGTACCGGACAGAATATTCTGATCGATGGTCTTGAAGCCGGAAATGCACATTTCGTATGGCCGGAAGAACAGTAGCAAGGTGGCATATATAGAATCAGGGAGATAGATATAATGACTTGTGAAGAACTGACAGAGCGGATAAAAAAATACAGACCTTTTAATGAACAGGAAGAAGCGGATAAGGTGTTGATTCTTGACTGGATCAGGAATAATAAAAATGCATTTTTTAGGGAAAATATGGTGGCACATATGACAGCATCCGCCTGGGTAGTAAATAAAGACAGAAGTAAGGTACTTATGATATATCATAATATATATAATTCCTGGTCATGGCTTGGCGGACATGCGGATGGAGAGACTGATCTTTTGGCTGTTGCCATTCGAGAGGTGCGTGAAGAAGCCGGCATTGCCCATGTGTATCCTGTGTTGGAAGAAATATTTTCTCTGGAATCACTGACTGTGGATGGCCATATCAAAAAGGGCAAATATGTATCCAGTCATTTGCATCTGAATATTACTTACCTTCTGGAGGCTGATCCTGAGGAACATCTTTCTATAAAAGAGGATGAAAATAGTGGTGTGGCATGGTTTACACCGGAAGAGGCACTTGAAAAGTCTACAGAGCCATGGTTTGTAGAACGAGTATATAAAAAACTGATAAAGAAGACAAATCTGCTAAACGGAGTGAGAGTGAATGAAAATGAAGTCAGCACAGAATGATATGACTGTTGGGAATCCTATGAAAATTATACTGAGTTTTACATTTCCAATTTTTCTTGGAAATGTGTTTCAGCAGTTTTACAATATGGCAGATGCTGTGATCGTTGGTAAGTTTGTGGGAAATAAGGCGCTGGCAGCGGTTGGAAGTACCGGAACGATCATGTTTCTGATCTATGGATTTGTAGTTGGAATGACCGCCGGGTTTACAGTTCTTACGGCTCAGAAGTTTGGAGCAGGTGATATGGAGGGAATGCGTAAGACGGTTGTCGGAGCAGGTGTTCTCTCGTTTGTGATAGGAACAATACTGACGATTTTGTTTATGGTATTTATGAAGCCACTTCTGATCCTTATGAATACGCCATCTGACATTTTTGCAGATTCATATGCATATATTATGATCGTCAGTGGAGGAATTCTTGCACAGATGCTTTATAATCTTTTGTCCAGTATTCTGAGAGCGCTTGGTAACAGCAAACTTCCTTTATACTTTCTGATCATCAGTGCACTTTTGAATATTATACTTGATCTGGTATTTATCATTAGATTTCAGATGGGAGCCAAAGGTGCGGCAGTGGCAACGGTGATCGCACAGGGAACATCCGGTGTACTCTGTCTGTTGTATATCATTGCAAAAGTACCGGTACTTCATATCAAAAGGGATGACCTTCAGGTGGGCGGTACGATTTATAGCAATCAGCTTCGGATTGGGATTCCGATGGCACTGCAGTATTCAATCACAGCAATTGGAACTATGATGGTACAGTCTTCATTGAATATTCTGGGATCTACACTGGTGGCAGCGTATACGGCAGCAGGTAAGATTGAACAGGTGGTCACCCAGGCCTATGGTGCAATGGGAACGACGATGGCAACATATGGAGCACAGAATATGGGAGCTGGCTCTGTGAAACGAATCCGGGAAGGTTTCAAAGCATGTACGATCGTTGGTGTGGTATATTCCATTGTAGCTGCAACGTTTATTATGACTGTCGGAAAATTCATGACCTATCTGTTTGTTTCTGAGGATGTGAAGGTGATCATGAGTTCTGTAGATATTTATCTGAAATGTATTGGGATTTTTTTTATTCCTCTTGCTGTGGTTAATATCTATCGAAATGGAATTCAGGGCCTGGGCTATGGATTGCTTCCGATGATGGCAGGTGTTGCAGAGTTGACCGGACGTGGAATAGTGGCTGTGATTGCTGGTAAAATGCGAAGTTATCCTGGAGTTTGTCTTGCAGGTCCGGCAGCATGGGTACTGGCAGGCGGTTTGTTGCTTGTTATGTATTTTTATATTATGAATGTACATATGAAGAAAGTTTTTGGGACAAATGGGAAAGACTGATGAGATCTTTCCCTTTTCTTTTTTATAGAGAATGTAGTAATGAAAACTACATGATAAAGAAAAAGAATCAAGAATACGTTGACAGGAATAATTAAACGGTTTATACTATCAAATAGTTTGATAATCAAAATAAATGCGGGATAACAGGAGGAAATACAAATGCATACAGATAGAAAAACGTTAAAGCCACTGAAAATAGGAGAATTGACAGTAGAGAAACCAATCATACAGGGAGGTATGGGAGTTGGTGTCAGTCGAAGCAGTCTTGCCGGAGCAGTGGCGGCAGAGGGAGGTATTGGTATTATTTCGACGGCTCAGATAGGATATGATGAAGAAGGTTTTGAAAAAGATCAGGCAGGATGCAATCGTATTGCAATAAGAAAGCATATTCACAGGGCAAAAGAAATAGCTGAGGGAAAAGGACTGGTTGGAGTAAATATCATGGTCGCACTGAAACACTATAAAGAACATGTACAGGAAGCGGTCCGGGCAGGTGCAGATGTGATCATCAGTGGAGCAGGACTTCCAATGGATCTCCCAAAACTGGTGGGAAACAATAAGACAAAGATAGCACCGATCGTTTCTTCCAGAAGAGCGACACAGCTTATTTTGAAAATGTGGGCACATCGTTATAACCGGACAGCAGATTTTATTGTGGTCGAGGGCCCAAAAGCAGGCGGACATCTGGGATTTTCCCGGGATCAGCTGGAGAATCTGGAGACTCTTGATTATGATCATGAAATCAGGGAAATCATTGCATGTAAAGCACTTTATGAAGAAAAATATGGAACAAAGATTCCGGTGATCGTTGCTGGTGGAATCTTTGACAGGGCAGATATTGATCATATGACAGAACTGGGTGCAGATGGGGTACAGATTGCCAGTAGATTTGTGGCAACAGAAGAATGTGATGCATCAGATGCCTATAAAAATGCATATATAAACGCGAAAAAGAAAGATATTCAAATTATCCAGAGTCCGGTAGGTATGCCGGGAAGAGCTCTTCGCAATGAATTTATCAAGGAACTTGAAATTGCAAGAAAGCCAATTACAAAATGCTATAACTGCTTGGAAAAATGTGAGCCACGATCAGTGCCATATTGCATTACAAAAGCACTGATCGATGCAGTCAGAGGCGATGTGGAAAATGGCCTTGTGTTTTGCGGGGAGAATGTAGACCGTATTCAAAAGATGACAACCGTACATGAACTGATGCAGGAACTCTGCTACGGGATAGGTTCCTGATTGCGGAATCTTGCATACAGCGCATGTCCAATCGTAATAAAAGCAGGCAGAAGCATCAGTATTCCATACCAATTGGAATCAGAAGTCAGAACCAGAGGGAGAATCGTCCAGAGAAAAATTCCAAAGTACAGCATTCCAGAGAGGATACATGGCAGAAAATGATTCCATCCAAACAGGGCGGATAATGAAGCAAGGATCAGCATCAATAGATTCATATAGGTACGGATCGTTCCTTCAGGGAAATTCAAAAGCCGGGCGGATGCACACATACAGAGTCCGATTGTTAGGAAAAAAAGATTAAATATACGCATGAGTCTGGATATCACAGATGAACTTCCGTTTGGAGAGCAGTGTTCCCAGAGTTCTACGCCAAGTTTGTCAGCCAGTTCTCTGGCCTGCCGCGTGAAGGTACTATTGGTCATGACCATTGCGACATCACAGTCATAGAAGTCTGCACCTGCATATGCTTCCTGAATTGCTTTATTGCCGACAGGATAAGAATAATATTTACACTGGATTCCATATTTTATTCCATTTTTCTGTGCGAGGATATCAACACCCTGATCACCGCTGCCTTTAGTGACAGCAACTTTATGGAAACCTCGATATCTCAATAATTCTGCACAGCGGTGTTCGAATTGCAGACCATCCATGGGTTAATAATCCTTTCTTATATCTGAGAGATTATCCTTTATTTTAACTGTGGGGCATACGAGATGTCAATAAAAGAATATTAGTGACATAATGCTTGATAATATAGGAGTTTCTGATACAATGTTGAGAAAGGAGTGATGGTTTATGATTACATTAAATGATTACCTTTATTCAGGTGATACGATTCTTCGTATCCTGCACAATTATATTCATGATCTGAGAGCAGAGGCCAAAAAGACACATAATGAGGTTGATATGATTCACTGTAATTTCCTGATCCTTATCAGAGAATTGTTGGAACATAACGATTTCCTTACTGCACAGTCTCAGCAGATCAGGGAATTTTATAAATATATGTCCAGGGAATATCCTTTTCTTGCATTTACATTTAAAGGACGAATCAAATCCCTGATACGTGCAGAAGAGAAATTTAACGGGTATGTAGTGGAATATATTTATGATTATTATACAGAGCATGGAGAATACCCACCACTGGCGGATTTAAAAAACAGATTAAGTTGTTTTCGAGATTTTATTGCGTATCGTATTGTGATTTCGATGCCGAGATGCCATCTGAAGAGTGAAGCAGACCGTGAGCAAGAAGAATTAAAATATCTGTATCAGATTGCAAATGTTCTTCCAGGTTTTCTTGAGGAAAGAGGATTTACAGCAGAATCGGCACATGGAGTCAGAAAAAGCGGCTCACCGCTTCTGAACGAGGATGTCAAACCTTATTACAGAGACTATATCCATGGAACAGATTCCGATGGATATCAGTCTTTACATATTACGTTTTATGATAACAGTTCCAGATCTTATATGGAAGTTCAGCTTCGTACAAAAATCATGGATGATATTGCAGAGATTGGAGCGGCCAATCATCTTGGATATGAGAAAAAACAGGAAAGTGAAAGAGCCAGAAGAGATGCAATTCCAAAAGGAGAATGCATTTATTTTGATGAAGCTTATGAGAGAGGAATGAAGCTTCTCGGACTGGAATTGTCCAAACTGGATGTGAATATGTTTTCTGCGGTTAATAACAGTCTGATCAATGACGGCTGCGGATTGTACCGCGGCCGTCTGATTCTTCCGTATGAACATCTTTCGAGATTTCAGAATGATCTGATCGACTGAATAAATGGTTGGAGAGAGGGCATCAGCGTTCCATCATGCTGATGGATTCGATGCCCACGCTTCCACCACGGACCACTTCTATATTTTTGAATTCTTCTTTGATCAGTTTGATAACTGCATCATTCTTGGTTGCTGTCTGAACAAATTCAAGGAGCAGACTGTCTTTGCCATAATCAATGACTCTGGCTTTGAAGGTTTCTGCAATCTGAAAAAGTTCTACTTTATCGGCAGCAGTACATTTCTTGACTTTGATATAAAGAATCTCTTTCATACGAACAAAAACGTCTGTAAAATCAATAACTTTAATGACTTCTACCATACGGTTGAGCTGCTTTTTTATCTGCTCAAAAGTTTCGTCATCACTGACAGTTGCGATGGTCATTCTTGATACGGTCGGATCCTCGGTGGTACCTACTGTAAGACTGTCCAGATTATAGGACTTTCCGGAAAAAAGACCGGAAATCTTGGATAGAACACCGACCTGGTTTTCAACGTAAAGAGAGATCCATCTAGTTTTCATACCTTTATCCATTTTTGATTCCTCCTAACAATCCATGATCAGATCAGCGAGTGTACCACCTGGCTTGACCATTGGATACACCATTTCTTCTGGATCAATGATAAATTCAATCACGGTAGGTACTTTGGTACTTTTGCGAGCTTCTTCAAAAGCTGCTGCGATTTCCTCACGTTTCGTTACACGGATTCCTTTGGCACCGTAACTTTCAGCAAGCTTAATAAAGTCCGGAGTATATTTCGGATATTCTTCCCCGTTAGTACGACGGGACAGTGCACCGGATCTTAAATTGGTCATGGAGTAGCGTTTTCCGTAGAAAAGTTTCTGCCACTGACGAACCATTCCAAGATAAGTATTATTAAAGATACAATTGATGATCGGCAGTTCTTCGAGTACTGCCGTTGCCAGCTCCTGAATATTCATCTGCATACCACCGTCGCCGGAGATTGAAATAACCGGAACACCCGGATTACCAATCTGAGCACCGATCGCACCCGGAAGGCCATAGCCCATGGTTCCAAGTCCACCGGACATGATAAGCTTGCGGTTTTCAGTAATATCAACGAACTGGGAGGTAAGCATCTGATGCTGTCCGACATCTGTAACGATGATTGCCTTGTCGAATTGTTTATTGATCTCATTGAAAATATCAAGAGGTCCCATCAGAGGACGATTTTTCATGGAAAGTGGATGTTCATTTTTCCATATGTCAATTTCTGTACGCCATTTTTTCGTATTGCATTCTGTTACATATTCGGCCATTTTAGTGATGGCTTCTTTTGCATCGGCAACAATCGGAACATCTACATGAATATTTCTGGAAATGGAAGCCGTATCAATGTCGATATGGACAATCTGTGCATTTGGAGCAAATTCATGAAGTTTACCTGTGATACGGTCGTTAAAACGTGTACCGATAGAGAAAAGCAGATCACAGTTGGTAACTGCCATATTTGCTGCATATGCACCGTGCATTCCGAGGTTTCCGATAAAAAGAGGATGCTTCGTAGAGATAGCACCGCGGCCCATGACTGTAGTTACGACAGGAACCTGAGTTTTTTCAACTACAGAAGTAAAAATTTCATTTGCATTTGCAATATTGACACCGCCACCTGCCAGGAACAGAGGCTTTTTTGCCTTTTGAAGCATCTTCAGGGCTTTTTTGAGCTGGCCCATATGTACACTGGTATTTGGTTTGTAGCCACGGATATTTACAGTTTTTGGATACTCGGCGCTGCCAAGTTCTGCCATAACATCTTTTGGAAGATCGATGAGGACAGGACCCGGACGACCGGCTCTTGCAATATAAAAAGCTTCTTTGATAATGCGACCGAGATCTTCACGATTACGGACGGTAACACCATATTTGGTAATGCTTCGTGTGATACCAACGATATCTACTTCCTGGAATGCATCATTTCCGATCAGATGTCTTGCAACCTGTCCGGTGAAACATACAAGGGGAACACTGTCATAGTTTGCAGTAGCCAGTCCGGTAACAAGGTTGGTAGCTCCGGGACCGCTGGTTACAAGACAGACACCGACTTTACCGGTCGTTCTTGCATAAGCATCAGCTTCATGCACCAGAGCCTGTTCGTGTCTTGGCAGGATGATATCGATCCCGCTCTGTCTGTATAATTCATCACTGATATCAATGGTACATGCACCTGGATAGCCAAATAAAGTAGTGACACCTTCTTCTTTTAAGGCTTTTACCAGTAATTTATTTCCTGAAATCTGTCTCAAATAGATTACCTCCTTGATCAAATTTAGTACGGTAAGACGGCAATTTTGCAGAGCAATTTGCTGCATAAAAAAATCCCAAGCATATAAATACTCAGGACGGAGATCCGCGGTACAATTATGTAAATAATTATAAAATAAGAAGATATATTTGTCAACGGATGGCAAATGGAATTCGGCGGGACCTGAATTTTTTATTTAAGTCAGAAGTGAAAGTGGAAAAGGAACGGAATTTATGGTATCCTTACAGTTCAGGATATGTGATACACTTAAGAATTTTCGATGTGAGGAAACTATGGACTATAGGAGATAAAACCGCATGGATGTAACAGATAAAATCAGACCATGGATGAAAGAATGCCGACTATGCCCACGTAACTGTGGTGCAGATCGTATGGCCGGTCAGAAGGGATTCTGTGGTACAGATACAGAGATCATGGTTGCAAGGGCTGCTCTCCATATGTGGGAGGAGCCCTGCATTTCCGGGAAAGAGGGATCAGGAGCTGTATTTTTTTCCGGATGTTCGCTGGGATGCAATTTCTGTCAGAACAGAAGAATATCCAGGGGCCAGAGGGGAAAGAAGATTACACAGGAACACCTGGTAGAACTTTTTTTTCAATTGCAGGAGCAGGGGGCAAATAATATTAATCTGGTAACGGCAGGACATTTTTTACCACAAGTTGCTGTTGCTTTGGAAATGGCGAAAGAACAGGGATTACATATTCCGGTTGTGTACAACAGCAGCGGTTATGAAAAAGCGAAGACTCTAAAAATGCTGGACGGGTTGGTAGATATTTATCTCCCAGATTTCAAATACATGGATGCAGTTTTGGCAAAAAAATATTCTCATGCGCAGGACTATCCGGAAATTGCAAAAGAAGCCCTGAGTGAAATGGTCCGACAGGTTGGGGAAGCAGAATTTGACAGTCGTGGTATGATGAAAAAAGGAGTAATCGTCCGTCAGTTGTTATTACCGGGCCATGTAAAAGATGCAAAGAATGTGTTAAAATATCTCTATGAGACTTATGGTGACAGGATCTATATCAGTATGATGAATCAGTATACGCCGATGCCAGCGATGAAGGATGATCCGCAGTTATCAAGAAAAGTAACGGACAGAGAGTATGAACGATTGATTGATTATGCGATTTCACTTGGACTGAAGAATGGATTTATGCAGGAAGGTGAAACAGCAAAAGAAAGTTTTATACCGGAATTTGATGGAGAGGGAGTATAAATGGCAGAGAAAAAAACAGGAAAAAAATTTGTTCAGAAACCGAAGTTTAGGAACGAGAAAAAATATAAAACAGATAAAACAGAAGTTAAGAAATATAACACTTTCGGGAAAAAAAAGGCAGAGAAAAAAATTGTTGTAAAATCAGAGAAATCACTTTGTCCGGTACATGGAAAATGTGGTGGATGTCAGCTTCTGGATATGCCATATGAGAAGCAGTTGAAACAGAAGCAGAAGCAGGTAAATAAACTTCTGAAGCCATACTGCAATACAGAGAAGATCATTGGAATGGAAAATCCGTTCCATTATAGAAATAAAGTACATGCAGTATTCGGACATCGGAAGGATGGTACTGTGATTTCCGGAATTTATCAGCAGGGAACACATTTTATTGTACCGGTAGATGAATGTCTGATTGAAGATAAACGTGCAGATGCGATCATCCGTGATATTCGTGATCTTTTGAAATCTTTTAAGATCAAAACGTATAATGAGGATACTGGCTATGGTTTGTTCCGCCATGTACTGGTGCGAACCGGACATCACAGTGGACAGGTGATGGTAGTGTTTGTAGTGGGATCACCAATCCTGCCATCCAAGAATAACTTTGTTAAGGCACTTCGGAAACTTCATCCAGAGATCACGACGATCATTCTGAACGTAAATAATCAGAAGACGAGCATGATCCTCGGAGAAAAAGAAACAGTACTGTATGGTAAAGGGTATATTGAAGATGAACTTTGTGGACATATATTCCGTATTTCATCCAAATCTTTCTATCAGGTAAATACAGCCCAGACAGAGAAACTTTATACAAAGGCAATCGAACTTGCTGGTCTTACAGGCAAAGAAAGAGTGATCGATGCATACTGTGGAATCGGAACAATTGGCTTGATTGCCAGTGATAAAGCGAAGGAAGTTATCAGTGTGGAACTGAATCCGGATGCAGTAAAAGATGCAATTGTGAATGCGAAACGTAATGGAATTAAAAATGTGCATTTTTATCAGAATGATGCTGGTGTATTTATGCGTCAGATGGCAGATGAGGGAGAAAGTGCAGATGTTGTATTTATGGATCCACCACGAAGCGGCAGTGATGAGAAGTTCCTGTCATCGGTTGTGACATTGAATCCCAAACGCGTTGTTTACGTATCCTGTGATCCGACCACGCTTGCCCGTGACCTTAAATATCTGACCAAACACGGATACAGCGCCGTTACTGCCGTACCGGTTGATATGTTCCCTGCGACGGAACATGTGGAGACGGTCTGCCTTCTGTCAAGAAAAGCCCAATAAATCAAAGGTTTCTGCGATTTTGGAAGAAAAATAGATGTGTGTTTCTGTTTCCGCAGAGTGATGATATAATCGGAGATTTACCCCAGGGGATAGACTTTGGAGAACGGGAAATATACATTTTAGCGAAAGAATACTTTTTCGCAAAAGTAAGTAGGAGGTGTCGTATGGAAGAACATAATGAGCTTGATGTTTTAAGTGAGACAAATTACATTGATGTATTAAAAGATATTCTTGAGACTTTTATGAACGAAGCAACAGATATTGCTGTGCAGGTGATGAATTCAGATATTGTGCAAGATGGAACAGAAATCTTATCACAGGTTGGTGAAGCGGTTTCTGGAGCCATTAAATCGCTAAAGGTTGCGCAGAAAATTGCAAGCATACCAACGGCTTTATATATGAAAAAGTTTGGGAGGTATTGTAAGGGGTTAACAACGATACCTCTGGAGAAAAGGCAAAAATATATGAAACTTCTTGGCAAAGAGAAGTTTAATAAAGAAAGTGTATTTGTGCTTAATGTAATAAATAGAATTGAGGAAAATGAGAAGATTCCTTTGTTTTTAAAGATTCTTAACGCCAAAATGGATGGCTTTATTGATGATAATGAGTACCATAGATTAATGATTTTGACAGATCGTACATTGTATAGCGATTTATTATATTTGAAGGATAATATTACAGAAGACCCTGTTAAATTGAATTCGGATTCTGACTATGGTCTTGCGTCAAGTGGTTTGCTGGTTGCTGCGGGGAATGAATGGGTTGAAGGCATGGATGATGCAGACAACGGTGTCCGATTTAATTATACCTTGGCGGCAAAGAAAATGGCATATATTTTCTTCGGTGTTGAGTGTGCTATGAAACCATCCAATAAAGGTATAACAATTTTAGTTGCAGCTTCGAACGAGGAAGTGGAAGAACAACTCAATGAGCTTTTTAAATAATAATTTTGAAGTATGGGAAGAAATGAGGAAATAAGATGACCACAGAGTTATTAGAGATAATGCAAAAAGATATAAAACGATGTGAAGATGCTCAAAGTTCAAATGAAGGTACGCGTCGTTTGTACCAAGCATTGATTGCAAAATATAATGGAATATTTGAAGGTTTTGAAAAGGACATACCAACCTCTGGAAAGGCAGCTTTTGGAGGTGGAGAGTTTAACTATAGACCAGAGCTGAATGCAATTAAAGAAAAATTAGAGTTACTCATTGTAACAGATAATGACAAAGATCCTCTGTTTAATTTTAAAGTTATGTATGAGGATGATTTGGAGTCGTTGAAAAAAGCTATTTCCGATGCTGAAAATAGAGAGACACCAGAATCAGCAAAATTACAGCTGTATAAAGATGTAACTGCAAAGTATCATCCGTATATACCTAAACTTAGCGATGGTCTATATGATTATATTCAGGCATATGCATTTTATGATGATGTGTCTGGAGAATCGTTATTTCATAATCTTAAGCAAGTATATAATAAAATGTTGTCTTTTAAAGCGTTGGGGTATCCTTCACTGAAAGAAACGGTTCCACAGAGCGTCCCAATGGTGCAGATAACAAATACAAACGAAAACAAAGTTGATGTCAATATTTCCTTTAGTGATGTAAGAAAAGAAATTGAGAATATGTCGGCATTGCCGGATGCTGAAATAGAGGAAATTTTGTATAAAATTAACGAATTAGAAAAAATTGTTAAATCTTCAGACCGCAAATCAAAAAAGTGGGAAAATGCAAAAGGAATTGTTAAATGGATTGCTGATAAAGGCGTTGATGTAGGAATTGCATTGTTGCCGTTGTTATTACAGATTAAATAAGCATACATGAATTATTGAGTGAAGCATCCAATGCGTTTGAATACTGGAGATATATTTATGAAAAGCAAGATGGCAGCATCAATATCAACTTTTTAAGAGACTTCCGATATATGTTAAGGAATGTATGCTGCCGAAAATTGTTTGGAAAGTCGTGGGATGAGTACAAGAGCAAAGGATAAACCGATTCCCTTATTTCTAAATGCACATGGCATACTTTCGTAATGTAGTCTCAATGTTAGATTACTACACCGAAAGGTGTGTCACTTGCTAAGTTGATTGAACCACCGTGTACCGAACGGTACGCACAGTGGTGTGAGAGGTCGAAATATCTCATTCACAAGATGAGATATTTCTCCTACTCGATTTACTTGACAAAGCTACTTGACCCTTTGGTTAGTTCCGAACGCATAGCCCCGGGAGTAATTATTAAGGAGATGAGATTTTATATTGAATGTGATTAAGTAAAGAGCAATCATTTCGATTGTCTTCAGAAATTATAATGATTTCTACCTTTGGGTGATTTACGATTTCAGGCCAGAAAGATTCTGCAGGTTCTTGCAATACCCCTAAAATGGGAGTCTGCCCATCCAAAAGGTTTAGGATTTTTCTCCGAAATAAAGCTGCGTCTGCTTCATGTGGACCAAGCTCATCCATAACAATTAAAGAGCAGTCAGAACACATGGAAAGAATATTGCATCCAAGGCGATCAAAGGTATCGGCAGTGTGTTCATCTGTTTTTCCGCATAAAAACAAAAGATTAGATTTGTTTGGGAGCTCCTTCTCTTTTAGATGGTACATATGAACTGAATACTGATCCTTCAGATAGTTTTTTGTGCGGACAGTCAGGAATCCATCAGAGGTTTTCTTATAATCATCTAATATCTTTTGGATCAATGTAGATTTTCCAATGTGTTTTTTACCAGTTAAAAATATATGTTGAGTCATAGTAAAGTCCCATTTCATTTTATAATAGTTCTATAGTCAGGGCGTATTGTTTTGTGTCGAACATCCCAGAGAATTCTTCCATAAGTGGAATCAGTTATTTCCTTGATCTGCCCATCTTTGTTTAAGTGAGATTGAATCCATTGCATGATTTTATTTGCATTTTCCTGTGTATATTCTTCAGAAGGAAGCATGTGCTCCATGAGGGAATCAATATATTGTTCATCCGGAGTTACCCAGGTTTCACGATGGAGTTTTTCATAGCTTGTTTCAGGATTATATCCAAGCAGAAATAATATATTGAAAAGAGAGAAAAACCATCGCCCATTCCATTGGGGTGCTGTTTGTTTGCCAAATACTTCCTGTAAGATCTGTTCCCTGAGTGAATTTCGTCTGTCAAGATGCGTGATATTACAGCACCATGCCCTGCTCATTTCCATAGATTTTATCAGTCCGTCCATATTGTGGATTGCAGGTGTCATGGAACTGAATACCAAATCAAATGCATGCGTATACCCCGATTTATCAATATCTAATGTCTGAAAATTACATGTATAGAGTATAGCGTTATTTAAGCCTTCATTTTGGATATGTTCCATTCCGTGTTTAACCATTTTATCAGAAATATCCAGCCCCACTACTTTGTGTACATATTTGGCAAATGCAGCAGCAAACCGTCCGGGACCGCATCCAATATCTGCGACATCATAATTTTTTTCAAGAAGTCCTTTGGAATCCAGGTAGTTTATTGCGCTGATGACACGTTCATCACCTTTTTCTTTCTTTTTGCGTGCGTCTTCCCAAAAGTCTGCACGTTTATTCCATCTTTCTATAGCCCGCTCAGGTAATTCTGCAGGCTCAGATTCCTGCAGAGAAATAAAATAATCCAATATAGAGTCCATGTATCATTTCTCCTAAAATGCTTTTGGTGAGCTATTTACCGGTAAACAGATAGTTCGTTCACGGCCATAGCGGTCGTGTGTAGTTATCACATCCATTTCAATATCGTAAACAGATTGTAAGGTTTCAGATGTAATGATTTCTTTGGGAGAGCCGAATCCCATAACCTTTCCGGATTTCATGAGAAGAACTTTGTTTCCCACGGAAAAGGGATGCTCAGGACTATGTGTTGACATAATAATGCAATAGCCCTGATTGGCCAGCCCTGAAATTACTTCCATGAGAAGCTGATGATTGGCATAATCCAGATTGGCGGCTGGCTCGTCCATGATGAAGATTTTTGCAGACTGACAGATTGCACGGGCAATTAAAACCAATTGCCTTTGTCCTCCGCTTAAGGAAGTATATTTCCTGTTGGCAAGAGGCAGGGCATTTACTTTCTCCAAGGCAGCAAAAGCTGCTTCCTGATCAGGCTCTTTTGGGGTTTCAAATGCGGAGAAATGAGAAGCACGCCCCATAATTACCATATCAAGAACTGTATAGGCAAATACAGGGGAATGATATTGGGGAATATATGCAATCATATTTGCCAGTGTTTTGGTTGTAAAGTCACTAATATTTTTTCCGGCTATCTTTATTTTTCCATTAGAAACAGGAAGGGAACCTAATATTATGCGGAACAGAGTGGTCTTTCCGCAACCATTAGGGCCAAGCAGACAAAGCACATCACCATAGTCTGCGCTGCAGCTGATACCCTTTAAAATATCACCATTGCCGTAACCGCCAAAAACATTTTCAATTTCCAGAAGCATATAATTACGCGCGCTCCTTTCGTTTGATGATAAGATAGATAAAGAAGGGGGCGCCCATGATACTTGTGACAACGCCAAGTGGAAGTTCCATGGACAAAAGGGAACGGGAAATATCATCAACAAGTATCAGGTATCCGCCGCCAAGGATCGTACTTGCAGGTATCAGCCTTCTGTAATCAACACCAACCAGTGCACGTGCCAGATGGGGGATCATCAGCCCGACCCATCCGATCAATCCTCCAAGACAGACTGCAGCGGCGCTGAGTAATGTGGAAGCGACTATAAAAATCAGACGATATTTACGCACATTGATTCCTAAACTTTTGGCTTCTTCTTCATCCAAAGTCAGCAGATTGATCTGCCATCGAAAAATAAAAATCAGACTTAATCCAATGATCATTGGAAGAACACTCCAGCAAAAGGATTTGGTTGTGGTTTTGGTTAAGCTGCCCATAAGCCAGAAAGTAATTTGCTGGAGAACATCATTGGGGTCTGCCACATATTTGATCATTGTGACACCGGCATTGCAGAGTGACATGATCATAGTTCCGGTCAGAACAAGACTGAGGGTCTGGGAATGTGCGGATTTTCGGCTGATAAGATAGGATGCGGCTACTGCGGCCACACCACCTGCAAAAGCAGAAAGCTGAATCATCCAGTTGGAAGCTCCGTTTAAAATTGCAAAAGCAGCTCCGAGACTTGCACCGGAAGAAACTCCAAGGATATCCGGAGATACCAGTGGATTGCGAAACATTCCCTGATAGGTTGCACCTGCTACCGAGAGGGAAGCACCAATAAATAAAGCAGACAGAATACGGGGCAGACGGATATTCCAGAATATAGTAACTGCCTGGGGTAAAATATCTCCTTTAAAACCAAATTTTGATAAAAATGCATTTAGTACCTGCACTGGTGTAAGCGGATAATATCCCACCCAGAATGAGAGTACTATAATGATAAACAAAAGTACCAGCATAACCGCCAACAGCAGAACATATCGTCTTTGTCGGGCAGCGGCGGCATTTTTTTCATTAGCTGTCAGATTCATAATCCTTCATCCTTGTAACTTGACTAATCAAATTTACGGTGTTATACTCAGAAAAAACGAATTGTTTTCAAAAACTATTCGCATATACATTATAATACTTAAAAAATGTATAGTCAATTTCAATAAGCGTCAATTATGAGTAATGCGGAGAAAAGAAAGGAGAGAGTCTATGAAAAAGCACAGACAACTTTTGGCTCTGTTTATATGTCTGGTGATGTCAGTCAGTCTTTTAACAGGATATTCTGAGACGAAAGCTGCTACTGAAGAGCCGACGCAGAGTGCGGAGCAGGATGCCACGCAGGAAACTGCTGAAACCCGTGAGATCACAGACATGGCAGGAAGAAAAGTAACTGTCCCAACAGCAGAAAATATTGAATCTGTTTTTTCAGCGGGTCCGGTAGCTGCAATTTTTCTGTATATGGTTGTACCGGATAAGCTTCTTGGGTGGAATTATGAACTGAATGATGTTGAGAAATCTATTATTCTGGACAAATATCAGGATCTTCCTAATTTTGGAATGGGTGATGCTGTCAATTATGAAGCAGTAATTGCTGCCAATCCTACAATTGCTATTAATAGTGGAAAGATTAATGATGCAATGGTTTCTGATTGCGATGCGTTATCAGAAAGCCTTGGAATTCCGGTTGTTGCAGTAGACAACGAGCTTAATAATTCTGCGGAAGCTTTTCGTTTTATGGGCGAACTTCTTGGTGTAGAAGATCATGCAGAAGAGCTTGCCCAGTATGCGGAGCAGGTATTTACTGATATTAATGTACTTTCAGATATTCCAGAAGAAAAGAAAGTCAGTGTATACTTCGGTAATGGAGAGGATTCACTGGAAACTGCACCCAGGGGATCCCAGCATGCACAGATTCTTGATGCCATCAATGCAGTCAATGTTGCAGATCTGGAATTGGGAGATGGATCTCGTGTTCAGATTTCAGCAGAACAGCTTCTTGCATGGGATCCGGATGTGATTGTTGTAAATGGTGAACCAAAGGCAGATAAAAGCGGAAGTTCTGCAGCAGAAGATATCCTGAGCAATCCTGATTATGCTTCATTAAAAGCAGTACAGGACCAAAAGGTTTATGGAACTCCGAATGCACCGTTTAGCTGGGTGGATCGTCCGGCAGGACCAAATCGTCTGATCGGTATGCGATGGTTCTCAGCATTGATTTATCCGGAATATATTAAATGTGATATCAATGAAGAAATACATAAATTTTTCGATCTTTTTTATCATGTTGATCTGTCCGATGAACAGTTGGAAAATGTTCTGAAAGGAACTTTATAAAGGTTAGGCATGGACGTGAAAAAGGGCTATACAATAAATAAACGAAAAAGAAACGCTGGTTCCGGTAAATACCGGTTCCGGCGTTTCTTTTTATAATTTTCGGATTATTGCGCTTCCATGCAGATCGCATACAGGATCTGCAAACAGATGGTTTTTCAGACAGAATTCCCCAACCGCTTTTCGGCATCCGGAAAACTGTGTACTGTACACATCGTGAACCAAGAGAACTCCTCCGATGGCCAGGCGTTCATAGAACAGAGGAAGTGCAGCAGCAGTTGGAGCATAGAGATCCGCGTCCAGAGATACAAAACAAAAAGTTTCATCTCTAACATCGGAAAAGGTATCTGGAAACCATCCTTTGTGGATCACAGTACGTGTAGGATCTGGCATAACATGAAGAACAGAGTCAATATCAGTAGAAGAAAAATCACCTGTTTTGGCGCGGGACAGATTACCGGAGGCTTCTATTGTGATATCCTTTTCTGAAAAGCCCTCAAAAGTATCAAAAAGATGGATTTTTCGGTCTGGAAAGGCTGCACTGATCAGGGAAGAAAATTCACCTCGGAAAACACCCAGTTCTGCAACATTTCCCGGAATATCCAATTGATAGATCTGCTCAGATAAAAGACGCATAACAGCAACCCGTGCGTCAAACATGCGAAGGACGGAGGGATCACGAAAAGGCCCGTGATAACCCAGGTTTTCCATCTGTTTTATCATAGAATTACGCCGTTCTTCATCCAGAACTCCCAGGATGACCAGATCCGGGAGAAGTGCTGCTGCAGCATCCGGAGAACAGACTGGAATATTCCCAATATATGATCCGTGTTTATGGGGGTCATTATCAGCAAAGCACAGGAGCTGGCAGGGACTGTTGAGAAGTCTTGCTGTCATTTGTCCAATTTGCCCGGCACCAAATATTACAGTTTTATATACTGATTTTGCCATCATTTTGATGTAGCCTTTCTGTCAGCACGAACCTGGATCATCTGTCCTGTAATGGAGATGGCAATTTCAGCCGGTGTTTCTGCTTTGATCTCCAGTCCTATAGGTGAGATGATACGGTTTAAATCTTGTTCATTAATGTTGTATTCTTCAATCAGACGGCGAAATACAGCAGCTTTTTTTGCGCGGCTTCCAATGACGCCTATATAGCATGCAGGTGTAGCGAGAAGCTGTGCCTGTACAATGGTATCATAGGAATGTCCGCGTGTCATGACGCAGCAATAATCAGCAGCTGTGATAGAAACATACTGTTCCAGATGGTTGAAATCACAAAGTATTGTTTCAACTGCTCCCGGGAAAAGAGCAGGATCTGTAAATTCCGGCCGGTCATCCAGGACAACACAGCGAAAATCAACGCTTGCAAGTATCGGTACAAGTTTCTGTGAAACATGGCCACCGCCAAATACATAGACAGTTCCGGAAGTTCCGATCTGCTCAGAAAACAGATCATAATCTTCACTGCGATAGCGGAATGGCTGTGCAGATAAGGATGATAATATGGAAGAAGGAACATCAGCATTTCCGATCAGACCATAACAAGGGCTGTAAAGACTCATGCCGGATGTTGCATGAAGATCGCAGATCAGCCAGAAATCCTTTCGTTCCTCATATGATTTTTCAGCAGTTTCCGCAATTTCCATAACAATCGGATCATTATGATCAAGATACTGGAAAAAGACGGTAACATCACCACCACAGATCATACCGATATTTTCGACATCCTTACGGTTCAGCCGGAATTCGTGTTCATCGGATTCCTTTTTTTCAAGAATATCCAGTGCCATAAGTTCAGCACGGTATTCCACGGCACCACCGCCGATAGTTCCGGTAATTCTGCCGTGTTTTCCGACCAGCATGCGGGAGCCGGCACCTCGTGGAGTCGACCCTGATGAAGCTGTTATGGAAGCAAGTACGAGGTCATTTTCCTCCAGAAACTGCTGTTTTATTGTCTGAAATAATGTTCTCATATAAAAATCCTCCTGTGATTTTGTATGTTAAAGTGTCGTATGACAGATCGATTGTATCATATCCTGCAGTGTGAGAGCCTGCTTTAATTGAAGCTTATGCGATTGCAGAGCTTCCGGACTTTTGCATTTATACAGATTGTCAGCAAATCTTTTTTCTATTGATACACGCTGCGTTTCCTCGATCAGCTTATCTGCAAGAAATACAATAGCTGCTTCATCCAGCTTTGTTTCCTTTAAACCATGATGTTGTGAGATGATCTGACAGATCTCGGGATAACCCAGTTGTAAAAAAAGTTCACCGCCTGTCTTGGTGTGATTTTTCTGAAGCCGGGCGATATCATGCAGAAGAGCACCGGAGCGAACAAGCTTCTGATCAAAGATATAACCATTGGATTCCAACATATTGCATAAACAACAGGCAAGTTCAGTAACAGCATCACTGTGAGCCTGTACATGACGGGGCAGAGAAACCGCATTGCGAAGCCTGAAGCATAGCCCGTCATTTAATTCAGGATGAGGCAGTATATAATTGGGATCAGAGAAAGAAATATTATTTCTTTCATTCACTTCCAGATGATAGTAAGAGCCACAGGGAAGACGAAACCGCTGCCTGCTGTACATACCGGAATGTAATGCATATATATAAGAAGAGATTACATCTGTATGAGCTACTACTGCAATATCACCTTCAGAAGCGCAAAGAATCTTATGAACTGCCTGCGAAAAGCGAAAACCAGATGCAGCAGGAGTTTCTGCTCCCGGGATCGGATGATCAGGGTTATTTTCACGGGCTTTATAAATGTCCGGCCATCTCTGGCGTATTTTATCAAAAGAAAGGCCATCCCATTCTCCCAGATTTCGTTCTGACAGATCAGAAACAATTATATGTGGAAGCTCAGGTGCCATATGGCCTGCTGTCTCAACAGCTCTTAACAAAGGACTGCAGTATATCCTTGATATTTTATCGGACAATTCTTCATTAAGAAGGACTGCCTGCAAGTGTCCAAGCATGGATAGAGAGAAATCTGTCTGTCCCACACAGTAAGAATGTTCATCCGGATACTGTGGTTTTCCATGCCGGACCAGATAAAGGCTACGCATTTAAAAATCCTCCGAAACATTCTTCAAATATTTTTTTTGAACAGGAACGTGTTTTTTCTGAAAAACGAGCATATCGTTTCAGAAATTCTTCACCATATGGAGTCAGTTCACTATGACTTCCATTTACACCACCCTGACTTCTGCTGATCAGCGGTTCATGAAGCTGTGATTCCAATGTACGGATAAGGTTCCAGCTGGTGGAGTAGGAAATATGCATGTGTTCACAGGCATCACGTACAGATCCTGTTTCCCGGATCAGTGTGAGAAGCGAATAAAGCTGCTCATCAAAGAATACTTTTTCCCGTGCCAGTTGAATGTGGATTTCTGAACGGATCAGACTCTCGTTGTGGGCACGAAGAAGTTCAGCATAATCTTCCGGTGTATCTGCATCATGAATGATTCCAGGATCATCTACATTCAGAAAGTACATGGGTGTGCCACAGTTTTCTACAGCACCTTCAAGGCCTGATCGGCCGTCATCACTTAAAATGGAATCAATAAGTGTGGAACGGATCAGAAGTGGATGGCCGGGACTGCCGTCACAGACCGGGGTTACAAGGGGATATTCCAGCGAGAGCATCTGCGTGACTGTCCGGGCTGTGAACAGTGGAACATCTACAGGCGTGAAGAGTACAGTATCAACCTTGTCTTTCAGATATTCCAGTCCGATCCGGACAGAATCAAACATGTGAGTTGTTGCATAGTTCTCGTTTCGGAGAAAGATCACATTGTTGGAAGCAAGGTGGCGCTCCAGAACGTCTGCCTTATATCCTGTCACTACAACTACTTTGGAGATCCCGGCCTGTCGAAAATTGTTGATCACGCGCTGCGCAATGGAAATAGATCCAAGTTGAAGCATGGGTTTAAAGTCTCCCATTCGTGAGGATTTTCCCGCAGCAACGATGAGAGCACCTGTCTGCATGACTGCCACCTCCTTAAAGAATATTGTGTAAAATTGATATTATTATATCATAAAATAAAGAAAAAAGTGTGAAAATGTCCAACTTTTAATTATTTGTAATTTGCATAATTGTGCAAAATTATGATAGTATGAATATATACATAATGACGTAAACAGGAGAACTTTTCTATGGATAAGATTTTTGAGATTACCGCAAAAGCAGTTACCATACAGGTAAAAGATGAGCGCACGGGAGTGGAATACAGCCGGACGCTTCCAATTGATTATTATGAAAATGCAAATGTCTTAAGACTCAGCGGTGAGAATCTGGACGGGAGCAGTTCTTCTATTGTTTTCTATTCCGCCAGAGGAATGGAACGACTCAAAGATCTGACAGGCAAAGGTGCGGATCATGATCCATGCGGAACACATAAGCCTAAAGATCAATAACATTGAAGCTTATATTTTCTATAGGAGGGATGCAGCATGATTAAAAAGACATTGAAGATCAATGGTGTTGAGAGGATCCTTATTCTTGATAAGGACGAGACACTGGCACAGGTTCTCCGTAATCATCTTCTTCTTACAGGATGTAAGATCGGCTGTGGTGAAGGCCATTGCGGAGCCTGTAATGTTATTATGAACGGAAAAGTTACAAGATCCTGTATCTACAAGATGAGCCGTGTTCCGGACAATGCAGAGATCACAACTATCGAGGGTGTGGGAACAATTTCTGACATGCATCCGATCCAGGTTGCATGGATGGCATATGGATGTGCACAGTGTGGTTTCTGTTCACCAGGTTTCATTATTTCAGCAAAAGTTCTTCTCGATAATAATCCGAGCCCTACCCGTGAAGAAGTGAGGGACTGGTTTAACAAGCAGCGTAATCTCTGCCGTTGTACAGGTTACAAGCCGCTCATTGATGCAACTATGGCGGCAGCAGCAGTTATGCGCGGCGAAATGACAAAAGAAGATCTCGTATTCAAACAGACAGGTGATTCTATTGTTGGTACAAACTATATCCGTCCATCAGCAGCACAGAAGGTAACAGGTACCTGGGATTTCGGTGCAGATGACGCATTAAAGATGCCGGAGGGAACACTTCGCCTTGCACTTACACAGGCCAGGGTTTCTCACGCAAATATCCTCAGTATTGACACAACAGAAGCAGAGAGCATGCCGGGTGTTGTTCGTGTTATTACAGCCAAAGACATTAAGGCAGCAGGAGGAACCAACAAGATCAATGGTCTTGTAATGCTTCCGAAACACAATAAGACAGACGGCTTTGAGCGTCCTGTACTCTGTGACGAAAAGATATTCCAGTTTGGTGATGCGATCGCGATCGTAGCTGCTGATACAGAAGAGCATGCGCGGGCAGCAGCAGATGCAGTTAAGGTGGAGATCAAAGAACTTCCGGCATATATGAACGCAATGGATGCGATCGCACCGGATGCAGCTGAGATCCATCCGGGTACTCCAAATGCATTCTTTGAGACAAACTGTATCAAGGGTCCTGATTTTGACTGGGACAGCATTCCGGATTCACAGCAGGTTGAGATCGAATCCTACTGTTCACGTCAGCCACATCTCCATCTTGAACCGGACTGTGGTTATGGCTACATTGATGAAGACGGCATGATAACTGTTCATTCCAAATCCATCGGTATCCATCTCCATATGCCGATGATCGCTGATGGTATCGGTGTTCCGCTGGAGAACCTGAGACTTGTTCAGAACCATGCCGGAGGAACCTTTGGTTACAAGTTCTCTCCTACAAATGAAGCCTTGATCGGTGCAGCTGTCAAGATCCTTGAACGTCCTGTATCGCTGGTATTCAATCAGTTCCAGAACATTACTTATACAGGAAAGAGATCTCCTGCATTTATGAATATCAAACTTGCAGCAGACGAAAACGGCAAACTCCTCGCACTCTGGGGTAACAACTATGTGGATCATGGTCCATACTCAGAATTTGGTGACCTGCTTACAATGAGACTTTCTCAGTTCACAGGCGCTGGTTACGGAATCAATTCCATCCGCAATAAATCAACAACAGTATTTACCAACCATGCATGGGGTTCAGCTTTCCGTGCATACGGTTCTCCTCAGTCTTACATGGGATCTGAGATTGCAATCGACGTTCTGGCAGCCAAAATGGGAATCGATCCTTTCGATATGCGTGAGATGAACTGCTACAAAGAATCAGAAGGAACTACGATCCCGACAGGTTATCCGCCGGAAGTATACTGTGAGGAAGATCTGTTCAAGACAGCTCGTCCGCTGTATGAAGCAGCCAAGAAACGTGTCGCTGAGAAGAATGCAGTTTCTGATGGCAAGATCAAATATGGTATCGGTGTATCTCTTGGTGTATACGGCTGCGGTCTTGATGGTGTTGATACATCAAATGCATTTGCAGAACTGAATCCGGATGGAACAGTTACAATGTATGCTGCATGGGAAGATCATGGACAGGGTGCCGACATGGGTGTTCTTGTATCATCTCATGAAACACTTCGTCAGGCCGGAATCAGACCGGAACAGATCAAACTTGTTATGAATGATACCAAGACCTGTCCGAATGCAGGTCCCGCAGGCGGATCACGTTCACAGGTTATGTCAGGCAATGCATGTCGTCTGGCAGCAGAGAATCTTGTTGCAGCAATGAAGAAAGAAGACGGAACCTTCCGTACATATGATGAGATGGTAGCTGAAGGTCTTGAAACAAAATACGAAGGTAACTGGGTAACAACATTCTGTGCAGATCATCCGATCGATCAGGATACAGCACAGGGAGATCCATTTGCAACTTATATGTATACAATCTTCCTTCCGGAAGTTGCTGTCAATACAGAAACAGGTAAGGTTACAGTTGAGAAGTTCACCTGTGTAGCGGATGTAGGAACGATCATGAACAGACTTCTTGTAGAGGGTAACTTCTACGGTGGTCTTGTACAGGGTGTCGGCCTTGCTCTAACAGAAGACTTTGAGGATCTGAACCATGATACTACTCTGAAGAACTGTGGTATCCCGTATCCTAAGGATGCTCCGGATGATATTGAACTTCATTTCAATGAAACCTATCGTCCAAGCGGCCCTTATGGAGCTGCCGGCTGTGGTGAGGCTCCACTGGATGCTCCTCATCCGGCAATCCTGAATGCAATCTACAACGCAACAGGTGCACGTATTACCCGCGTTCCGGCTCGTCCTGAAAGAGTTCTTGCAGCATTGAAGGAACTTGAGAATTAAATCATAAATCTAAATTTATCTTGTGATATAATGAGGGGAGACGGTATACTGTCTCCCCTTTTGAGATGAATAAAGTTTATAGTAAGCAGCAGTGAAAGGAGTGCAGGTTATGACATACATACAGGAGAGAGGTTCCACTCATGTTTATCACGTAAATCGAATGTCAAAAGAAGAAATGGATCATATGATCAGTCTCTGCGTTCATGATCAGCCGGCGTATTGTGTTGCAGCCTGTCCTTTTAAGGTAGATACAAAAGAAATGCTGTTTTATGCTTCAAAAGGAAACTTTAAGAAAGCACTGGCAATTTATGAGAAGATCACTCCATTTCCTATGATTCTTTGCGATGGATGTACAGCACCCTGCGAAGATAAATGCAAGCTCTGCGAACTGGGTGATGGTATCTCCATACGTGAAGTAGAGCGTGCGATTGTACGTTATGGGGAATCTTCAAAACGAAGCAGCGTGTTCCGCATGCGCAAGAAGAAAAAAGCAGCGATCTTCGGTTCAGGATTATTTGTGCTGTTTCTTGCCGGGGAACTGGAAAGAAAAATGTATCCTGCAACTGTTTACTGTCAGGAAGAAGATTATGCGGAGTATATTGCAGCCGCAGCCGCACATCTTTCTGAGGCAGACTGCAAAAATGAGGCAAAACGCCTGAAAGCCATGGACCTTACGTTTGAATTCGGCTGCAGTCTTGATCCTGTATTTATCAGAGAAAAAATGAAACTGGCAGATGTGGTCTGTGCTTCAGAAGAGATCGCACAAAAGCTTGCCCCGGAAGAAGCAGCAGATACAGAGATCATGCTGAGAGAGCAGGCAGGGATCGTCAGTGGAGTGACACAATCTGTTATGGATGCTGCTTTTGCCGCAAAGAGAGCTGCCCTGACAGTGGATCTTCTTGCACAGAATCTTTCACCACACGGCAACAGAGGCAGTGAAGGAGCAGTTACCACGAAGCTCTATACAAATACAGAAGGTATCAAAGGATCAGAAAGGATTCCTTGTGGTGCAGATGGATACTCAAAAGAAGAAGCTGTTGAAGAAGCAGAGAGATGTATTCAGTGCCATTGTGATGAGTGCATGAAAAGCTGTGTTTATTTAAGTGAATACAAAAAGCATCCGGGTCTTCTTGCACGTGAGATTTATAATAATACCCAGATCATTATGGGAGATCACCAGATGAATAAACCGATGAATTCCTGTTCGCTCTGCGGACAGTGCACTGTAACCTGTCCAAATGGGTTTGATATGAGCCAGGTCTGCAAATCTGCAAGAGAAAATATGGTATCTACAGACAAGATGCCTCTGGCACCTCATGAATTTGCACTGATGGATATGCTGTTCTCCAATTCGGAGGCTTTCTTATGCAGACCTCAGCCGGGATATGAAACTTGCAGATATGTATTTTTTCCGGGATGTCAGGCAGGAGCCATAGCGCCGGATGTTGTCACAGAGGCATATGAGGATCTTTGCAGGAGGACAGAGGGCGGTGTTGCTCTGATGCTGGGATGCTGTGGTGCTATCAGTGAATGGGCAGGACGCTATGAAATGACAGAAAAGGTAAATGAACAGCTGAAGCAGGAGCTTGCAAAGCTGGGAGATCCCATGATCATAGCAGGCTGTCCAAGCTGTATGAAACAGTTAAAAGAGAGTCTTGGTGTCAGAGTCACAGGAATCTGGGAGATCTTAAAGGAAATCGGACTTCCCGCACAGGCAAAAGGGCTGGAGATACCTGTTGCAATACATGATGCCTGCGGAGCCAGGGGTGATGCGCAGACACAGGACATAATAAGAGAGCTTCTTGCAGATATGGGGTGCACTGTTGTAAACACAGAATATTCCAGAGATCTGTCTCCCTGTTGCGGATACGGCGGATTGACTTCCTGCGCTAATAAAGAGATGGCAGATAAAATGACAGAAAAGTGTCTGGAACGATCCGATGCCCCATATATAACGTACTGCATGGCATGCAGGGACCGATTTGTCAGGGAAGGCAGGGAATCCAGATATATCCTTGAACTTCTGTATGGCACAAATGCCGTCAATATGCCGGATATCAGTGAAAAACGCTACAACCGGCTTGTGCTAAAAGAGAAGCTTTTAAAAAATATATGGAATGAGGAACTGATGATGGAGAAAAAAGATTATACCGTTGCATATACAGAAGATGCTATCAGTATGATGGATGAACGTATGATACTGAAAAGTGATGTGGAGCGTGTATTATCAGATTACAGAGAAAACCAGGAAGCGATTTTTGATGAAGAGACAAAAGAACTGGTGACAAGGAGCAGACTTGGAAATGTGACATTCTGGGTGCGATTTGTGGAAACTGAAGAAGGGTATCTGGTACGCAGAGCATACAGTCACAGAATGAATATTATGAAAAGGGTGGGACAGTAATGGCGGTAGAAAGAACATATTATACGATTGATCCGGAAGGAAAGCTGACCTGCATGAAATGTAAGGTTCCTCTTGTAAAAGGAAAAGCAAAATTTATGTATCTGGAAAATGGGTTTCCTGTGGAAATGCCTGTCTGTCCAAAGTGTGGATTTGTGTATGTTCCGGAAGAACTCGCACTTGGAAAAGTTCTTGCGGTGGAGCGTGCACTGGAGGATAAATAGATGAACAGGCATCCGGGAGGGGAAGCGCAGACGCTTTATCTTCTGGAGAACATAGAATGGAAAAAAGAAATGAAAGCACTGGATCTTGGAGCTGGAGAAGGAGACACGATACGAATCCTGAAATCACTTGGGATGGATGCACATGGTGTGGATCTTTTCCCACGGGGCAGTGATGTGGAAACAGGAGATTTTCTGCATTTGCAGTATCCATCAGACAGTATAGATCTTTGCATCAGCCAGTGTGCATTTTTTGTCAGCAGAGATCAGAAAAATGCACTATCTGAATGTTGGCGTGTTCTGAAAAAGGGAGGTTTTCTATTATTGTCAGATCTGGATACTGGAAATCTTTCAGAAATGGCAGAACAGACAGGATTTACCATTCTCCGGCAGGAGGATCAGACGTTACTTTGGCGTGAATATTATCTGGAAGCAATCTGGAATGATTCGTTCTGTTGCGAAGAGTATAAGATTCTGCAGAAAGAATATAAAGGAAAGAAGCTGCGCTATACCATGGTGGTTGGCAGAAAGGAGTAACATATGGATCTTTATGAAAGAATCATAGAACTTAGCAGTATGGGTTATCATTGTTCTCAGATGATTATGATTTTGACACTGGAAACGATAGGGGAAGAGAATCCACAGCTTGTAAAGGCTTTGGGCGGTCTTGGCGGCGGCATCGGTTACTGTGGAGATACATGTGGCTGTCTGACAGGAGGAGCCTGTGCGATAGGTTTGTTCCTTGGCAATCTGGCTCCGCAGGAGAAAGAAGATATACAGATGAAACCGGCTGTGCAGGAATTATATCAGTGGTTCCATAAGAAGACCGAAGAAGAGTTTGGTGCTTTTTATTGTAAGGACATCACTTCCAATCTGGATTGGGGAATTGTCATGGAGCAATGTCCTGCGTTGATTGCAGATACTTATACAAAAGTGATAGAAATACTGACAGAACGGGGAATATTGGAACTATGATTACGCTGGGTAAAACAAAAAGTGTATGTCCGATATGTATGAAAGTACTTACGGCTAAAAAATGTATTGGTGAAGATGGCATTTATCTGGTGAAAGAATGTGATATCCACGGAAAGTTTCAGACACTGATCTGGGAAGGAACGGCAGCAGAGTATCTTTCCTGGGGGAGAGAAAACCTGTCTGCGGAGACTCCTGTAAATCCAAAAATCAAAGAGAAATCTTGCCCGGATAATTGTGGACTTTGTGAGGAGCACGAACGAAAAGGATGTTGTATGATACTGGAAGTGACAAAGCGCTGCAATATGCACTGCCCGGTATGCTTTGCTTCGGCAGGAGAATGTCTGGAAAACGGTGATCTTTCAATTGATGAAATAGAAAAGCAATATGATTTTCTGATGGATCATGGGGGACCATTCAATATACAGCTCTCAGGAGGAGAACCAACCATGCGGGAGGATCTTCCGGAGATCATACATATGGGAAGAGAAAAAGGATTCACATTTTTTCAATTGAATACCAATGGAATCCGTCTTGCGCAGGAAGCAGGATATGCCAGAAAACTAAAAAAAGCAGGACTGAATACGGTATTTCTTCAATTTGACGGTGTCACAGATGACGTGTATCAGACATTGCGCGGACGCTCTATGATGGAACTGAAAGAAAAGGCTGTGTTAAACTGTTCGGAAGCGGAACTGGGAATTGCCCTGGTACCTGTCATTGCTCCAGGAGTAAATGATATGCAGGTTGGAGATATCCTGAAGTTTGCGATGGATCATATGCCATTTGTAAGAGGAGTACATTTCCAGCCGATCAGCTATTTTGGCAGATGTTCTCAGCAGCGTCCACAAGCTCCGATTACCATACCAAAGATGTTGAAGCTGATCGAGGAACAGACTGACGGGTTTATGAAAAGCGAGGATTTCGCTGGTGGTGGAGTAGAGAATCCATACTGTTCTTTTCATGCAAGTTATCTGAAAAAAGGTGAGAGGGAACTGAAACTTCTGGAAAAGAAATCAGGCAGAGGATGTTGTTGTACTACCAGCGATGATTCCAGGCAGTATGTGGAAAATCAGTGGAGCTATAGCACAAAAAAATTTGATGATGGAGAAATGACACAGACAGATGCGCTGGATGAATTCCTAATCCGGGTTCATAATGAAACCTTTGCGGTATCAGGGATGATTTTTCAGGATGCATGGAATCTGGATCTTGAACGTCTGAAAAGATGTTATATCTGCGAGGTGGATTCTGATTATGGAATGGTGCCGTTTTGTGCATATAATCTGACGAATTCGAAAGGAATATATTTATACAGAAAGTGAAACGATCAAATATAGATGCAATGATCTGTAAGCAGGAAGGCATTACAGAGATTACAAGAGATGAAATACACAGAATGCAGCTGGAGAAATTAAATATTGTACTGAAGAAAGAAAAAGAACGAGAGGGTTTTTATCGAGATTTGCCGGAAAGACTGGAGAGCCTGACAGATCTGAGAAGCCTTCCTTTTACAACAGAAACAGATCTGGCACGAGATGGAGGCAGGATGCTGCTTTGCTCCCAGGGGGAAGTACAGAAAGTGATATCAGAACAGACAAGCGGAACTACCGGTGCCGGTAAACGTGTATTCTATACAGAGGGAGACTGTGAACACACCATAGAACTTTTTATGGCAGGTCTGGGTGAATTTATTTATCCTGGTAGTATAACGATGGTGGCTATGCCATTTTCAGGTCCTTTTGGATTGGGAGAACTGATCGCGGAGGCAATCAGACGTCTGGGAGCAAAACCTCTTTCAACCGGAACAGGAAGAACTTATGGCGAACTAAACAGGATTCTGGAAGAGGAGCAGCCGGATACGTATGTGGGAATGCCGACTGCATTGCTTTCCATGCTTAGAATGTGCGGAAAAGGCAGTATAAAAAGAGCACTGGTATCCGGAGATGCCTGTCCGCAAACTGTCATGAAAGCAATCGAAGAAATTCTGCAAACACGACTTTGGCCACACTATGGTTCCAGAGAGATGGGGCTTGGAGGTGCCATTTGTTGCACGGCGCATGATGGCATGCATATGCGGGAAAACCATTGTATTACAGAGATTATAGATGAGAACGGAAATGTGCTGCCGGACGGTGAGTGGGGAGAACTGGTAATCACAACCATTGGAATGGAAGCACAGCCGTTGATTCGATATCGAACCGGTGACTGGACAAGGATCATTCCGGGAAGATGCCTCTGTGGAAGTGAAATAAAACGCCTGGACTTTGTAAAGCGGATGGATCCATTGGGAAGTATCAGAGAGATGGATGAATTGCTGTTTGAGATTCCGGAACTGGTAGATTATTGTGTGAAAATTGTAGATGGAAAAAAGGAAATTACAGCGCTTTTTACATCGGACAATGGAGAAGAACGAATCAGGAGTGTTTTGGAAGAGAAGGATATTCGTTCATGGAACTGCAGAAAAGTAAAGTGGGAAGATCTGGCACTGTATCCTGGCAAACGAGTTACAAGGCAGTGATTTCGTGGTATCATGGAATCACTGCCTTGTCTGTTATTCAGAATAGTATGGACAATCTTCCTGGATGCATTCGCGATTATCTTTGCAGTATTTACACGTTATAGAAGACAACGGAATGTTTACAGAACAAAACTGACTGTAAAAATGAACAGCTTCTTCAATGGCAATTCTGCTGGTTCGTTTGCAGCAGCGAGGTCCACCAACATCTGCCAGTCTAGATAAAATAATGGAAACAAGTTTTTGAGGAAACGGCCATGCATCTTTGTGAAGTGGACTGGATCCAGTCATAACGGACATGAAAATACCGGCTCCGGCAGCAGCTCCGCAGACACCCCAGTAACCACAGGTACCGCCCGGAACCTGCTTTGCTCTTTTACAGATCTCAGATAATGCAACATCGTAATCCATATGTTCTCCATTATTGCGAAACGCTGTCAGAAGAACGCATGGGACAATTGCATGATGCTCCGGTCCATGCATATGTACAGATGGAAGATCCATAATTTTTTCCAGAAGAAGCAAAGCATCTTTTTCTGTACTGTCCCTGAGTGTCGTGATTACCGGAGCATATGTGCCATAGCTATGACAGGCATCACAGATAAAGTGACCATTTTCACAGACCGCATTGGTTAATTGTTCTTTATGGCAGATGCTGCACGTCTGAATAGAGCTTTCAGCACGATACGTAATAGGAGCACCACAAATCAGACATCCGGAAAAATATTCTGCTTCACCACAACAACAGGAATTATTCATATGATCCATTTGATTCACCTCCGAAGAATTTATTTTAATAGTGTTAACGATGTAATAAGTATAACATAGAATGAAAAAGTAATGATATAGCATCTTGACAATCATGTTACTTTGGGTATATGATTTGATCCAATAAAGGGGAGTAACCTGCGCTTAACAATTTGCGTTTGTGATGTCGTCAGTACGGTGGAAGCATCCGGTATCATAAGGAAATGGTGAGACTTTTATTGCATTTTTATTATGCAATGAAGGTCTCCTTTTTTTATGTTTTTTTATCAAAGAGGTCTTTCATTGAATGAGAAATCCAGGTAGTAAATACTTAGAAACAAGGAGGCGAAAGTGATGAAGGAAATTTATCAGCAGACGGTAGAAGAGGTTCTTGAAAGGGTGAATGGGAAGAAATCTGGGCTTACGAGTGAACAGGTGAAAAGATCCAGAGAAAAATGTGGGTGGAATGAACTTACAGAAGGAAAGAAGAAAGGCATCCTGCAGATTTTCTTTGAACAGTATAAGGATTTTCTTGTATTGATTCTAATTGCATCAGCAATCATATCTGGTATGCTTGGAGATGTGGAAAGTGCGGCAGTTATCGTGACGGTTATTACGATCAATGCAATCTTGGGAACAATACAGACGGTAAAAGCAGAACAATCTCTGCAGAGTTTAAAGAATCTTTCTGGCCCGGAGGCAAAGGTATTGCGTGATGGTACAATCGTCCAGATTCCGGCAAGAGAACTGGTTGTTGGAGATGTGATACTGCTTGAAGCAGGAGATATGATTCCGGCTGATGGAAGACTGATTGAAAATGCAAGTCTTAAGATTGATGAGAGTGCTCTTACAGGAGAGAGTCTTGCAGTTGAGAAAAACATGGATACAATATTGACGGAAGCGCCACTTGGTGATCGGGCAAATATGCTGTTTTCCAGTAGTTTTGTAACGTATGGGCGTGGGAAAGCTATTGTAACGGATATAGGAATGCAGACAGAAGTTGGAAAGATTGCAGGACTTTTGAAGTCAACTTCGGAAAAACAGACACCACTCCAGGTGAGTTTGGAAGTCTTTGGAAAGAAGCTTTCCATTATGATTCTGATATTTTGCGGACTCTTATTTGCAATAAATGTGTTCCGCGGTGAAAAGATCAGCAGTGCATTTATGTTTGCAGTAGCACTTGCAGTGGCAGCAATTCCTGAAGCGTTAAGTTCTATCGTGACAATTGTACTTTCTTTCGGAACACAGAAGATGGCAAAAGAGCATGCAATCATTCGTAAACTACAGGCGGTAGAAGGGCTTGGAAGTGTTTCTATTATTTGTTCTGATAAGACAGGAACGCTCACACAGAATAAAATGACAGTTGAAGATTATTATATAGATGGAAAAAGAATTTCAGCAGAGGCAATTGATATATCAGATCAGGCACAAAAATGTCTTTTAAATTATAGTATTCTATGTAATGATTCGACAAATGAAAATGGAGTAGAAATTGGAGACCCAACAGAAACAGCATTGATTAATCTTGGAAGTCGATATGGAGTAGAGGCAGCAAGCATAAGAAAGCTTTATCCAAGAAATGGAGAACTGCCATTTGACAGTGATCGAAAGATGATGTCAACACTTCACCTGATAGATGGTAAAAATCAAATGATTGTAAAAGGTGCAGTCGACAAGCTCCTGGAACGTACAGAGCAAATCTGGACGAAAGAGGGAATTCGAAAAATTACTGAGGAAGATAAAGAAAAAATACAACGTCAAAATCAGAAATTCTCGATGGAAGGTTTAAGAGTACTGGCTTTTACCTATCGTGAAATTCCTAAGAATCACACATTAACGTCACAAGATGAGGATCACTTAGTATTTCTTGGTCTGATTGCGATGATGGATCCTCCGAGAGAAGAATCAAAAGCTGCGGTTGCGGAATGTATAAAAGCGGGAATTCGACCGGTTATGATCACAGGAGATCATAAAATCACAGCAGCAGCAATCGCAAAGAGAGTTGGTATATTACATGATTTGTCGGAAGCCTGTGAAGGTGCGGATATAGAAAATATGAGTGACGAGGAACTCAAAGAATTTGTCCCAAATATTTCTGTGTATGCAAGAGTGTCACCGGAACATAAAATCCGCATTGTTCGGGCCTGGCAGGAAAGAGGAATGATTGTGGCAATGACAGGAGACGGTGTCAATGATGCACCAGCATTAAAGCAGGCAGATATTGGCGTTGCGATGGGAATGACCGGAACGGAAGTTGCGAAAGATGCAGCAGCGATGGTACTTACAGATGATAACTTTGCAACAATCGTAAAAGCAGTGGAAAATGGGCGAAACTTATATCAGAATATCAAGTATGCGATACAGTTTCTTTTGTCAGGAAATTTTGGAGCAATTTTAACCGTTCTTTGTTCATCGGTTGCAGGACTTCCGGTGCCATTTGCACCAGTACATTTACTCTTCATTAATCTTTTGACGGATAGCTTACCGGCAATTGCGTTAGGCTTAGAGCCGGACAGAAGTGAAGTGATGAGTGAAAAACCGAGATTAGCAGATGAGTCGATATTGACAAAAGATTTTCTTAGCAAAATCGGTCTGGAAGGTTTGGTAATTGGAGCAATGACAATGATCAGTTTTTTGACAGGATACAACCAGAATGGTACATTGCTTGGAAGCACGTATGCTTTTGGAACTCTTTGTCTGGCACGTTTGTTTCATGGATATAATTGCAAATCAGATCATCCGGTCATTTTTACAAAAGGTCTCTTTCATAACAAGTGGCTTCAGGGAGCATTTGTGTTAGGTACAGTACTCATTACAACAGTACTGACGGTTCCTGGTTTCCATAACTTATTTAAAGTGGAAACTTTGAATCTGATGCAGCTTGGATGTGTATATTTATATGCTTTTGCAAGTCTTCCAATCATTCAGCTGCTTAAATGGATACGTATGAAATTAAGAAAAAGAGGAGAAAGATAGTGGATTTAAGCAAAATTGCTATAAAAAAAATCAGGGAACTTATTGTGTTTACAGCATTTCTTGTGGTTGTCCTGTGGAAATTTGATGTGGTGCTCGATGTGCTGAAAGCAATATGGGGGATCCTGTTTCCCTTTGTACTTGGCGGAGCAATCGCATTTGTGACCAACGTGCCAATGAGCTTTTTGGAAAAGAAAATTTTCGGAAGAGTAAAAAAAGAAAATAAGATAGTCGTAAAACTGGCAAGACCGATAAGTCTGCTCCTTACAATCATATTGGCGGTTGGTGTAATCGTACTGGTGATGTTCGGGGTGATTCCGCAGCTTACGCGGACAATGGGAACCCTGATGATGAGCATTGTAGATTTTATTCCGCAGATGCAAAGCTGGATCCGGGAATTCTCTCATAATAACCAGGAAATCATGAAGCTGGTAGATCAGGTACAGTTTAATCCGGACCAGGCGATCAAGTGGGGGATAAGTCTTCTTGGAAATGGTGCAGGAAATATGATGAATACCACAATGTCGGCAGTTGGTTCCATAGTCAGTGGATTAGCGACCTTTTTTATTGCTTTTTCGTTTGCCTGCTATGTTCTTTTTCAGAAAGAAAAACTGCATGTGCAGATCCGAAAAGTAGTTTTTGCCTTTCTTCCAAAGAAAAAGGCAGATGCTTTTCTTAAAATTTGTTCTCTGACTTATCGGACATTTGCGAATTTTCTTGCAGGTCAGTGTCTGGAAGCTGTGATCCTCGGATGCATGTTTGTGGTGATACTGAGTATTTTGGGGATGCCATATGCACTTTTGATCGGAGTTTTGATTGCGTTTACTGCATTGATTCCGATTTTCGGGGCCTTTATCGGATGTGCAGTGGGAAGTTTTTTGATCTTTATGGTAAATCCGAAACAGGCAATTTTATTTATTATAGTATTTCTGGTGCTGCAGCAGATCGAGGGAAATCTGATTTATCCTCATGTTGTGGGTGAATCTGTAGGGCTCCCGTCAATCTGGGTTCTTGCAGCAGTTACGATCGGTGGAAACCTTATGGGAATTGTGGGTATGCTTGTTTTTATTCCGCTGCTTTCCGTGTTCTATACTATTTTTCGGGAATTCGTATATCTGCGCCTGAAAAAAAAGCATATTAAACAGGTGACAAAGACAGAAATAGAGGAATATACGGTGGAGGAAATTGTAAATAGTGACATACCAGAAGGGTAATGATATGATGGACTTGTATTGGGATAGTTAAGAAAAAACTTATATTTAAGGGGGGAGTTACTATGTGGTTTGTGTTTGCCTTGCTGTCTGCTGTATTTGCGGCGCTGACCTCCATACTGGCCAAGGTAGGTATTACCGGTGTTAATTCGAATCTTGCAACAGCGATTCGAACGATGGTGGTGCTTGTCATGGCATGGGGAATGGTTTTCCTCACAAATACACAAGGTGGAATCACTGCGATCAGTAAAAAAAGCTGGCTGTTTCTGATACTTTCAGGTTTGGCAACAGGTGCCTCATGGTTATGTTATTATCGTGCTCTGCAGATAGGAGATGCATCTAGGGTTGTGCCGATAGACAAGCTGAGCGTTGTGATCACGCTGGTACTGGCATTTATTTTTTTACACGAGAAATTTACAGCAAAATCGCTGATCGGATGTATTTTGATTGGTATGGGAACATTATTGATGGTTTTGTAAAAAGGCATAAGAAAACTATACACAAAAGGAGAGGGCTATGAAAACACGAAAGAAAATTTCAGCAAGGCTTCTGGTAATCATGCTTGTTGCCACATTACTGCTTCCCTTTACATGGAATGTTCCGGTGGAAGCAGCCGAGACAAAACAGATCGATGCCCTGATGGATACGGTGGATAAGAATTATCTTGCTGATTTTGGCTATACAAGAGAAGAGGTTCTTGCTGAAAATGATGTTGAATTCAACAGTCTGGAAGAAATGGGTACGATGCACGAAGAGTTGAATCTTGGTGATATCATATCCGATGCATACATATATGCAGTGGAGAATTCCGAGTATTATGATGGTGATCCGGTTGATGTAGCCGTTGTTCCAAGCGGAACCGTGCGGGATACATACACAAAGGGCGATATCACAGTAGAGGATGTTTTTAATTCCTTTTCACTGGGGATCGGAAAGGACGGTGTTGCCGGATATCCGCTGATCAGTGCATACCTGACCGGAAAGGAGCTGAAGCTGGCAGCGGAGGTGGACGCTTCTGTATCGGATTTTATGACAACGGCAAGGTTATATTGCAGTGGATTGAATTTTGCATATAATCCACATCGGATGATTCTGAATAAGGTGACAGATTGTTATCTCACCAGGGCAGACGGAGAGTGGATCGAGATCCAGAATGACAAACTGTATCATGTTGTGACAGACCTGTATACCGGCCAGATGCTTGGTTCTGTGACGTAAATGTCCTATGGACTGCTGTCTCTTGAACCGAAGGACAGGGATGGGAATCCCATTGAAAATCTGGAAGATCAGGCGATCATGGAGGGTGACAGGGAATTAAAGGCCTGGGATGCGATCGCAAGATATATGCAGTCCTTTGAGGATACAGATGGCGACGGAATTGCCAATGTGCCGGAATATTATGAGACGACACATGGACGTAAGGTTGTGGAGGACAGCAGAAATATCATTGATCTGGTGAAGCAGCCGAATAAGTTTTCGGCAATGATCACAGGTATTTGTCTGATCTTTATAGTGATCATTGTGCTTGTGGTATTTCTGATCCGAAGGATGATCCGCAGGATCAAAGTCAGAAAAGGAAAGAAAAATTCAAAATAAATATACGGCTGAGAAGAAATCTGTCGCTTTAGCGGTTAATAGAGGATAATCAAAGTTCTTGAGGGTTTGCCAAACTTGTTGAGGGGCTTTCGTGAGGATTTCACTATAAAAACAAGCATAGTTGTTGAGGGTTCTTTGTGAGGGTCTTTTATGAGGGGCAAACTTGAGGGGCGAAAATGAGGGTCTGGCGGAAGCCAGACCCCTTTAATGTAAGAACGTTATTATTCGACGGGATATGGGATACCGTGATCGTTAAGTAATGCCTGTAGTAATTGAATGTATTCATTTTTTCGTTCAATTTCAATCCAGTTTGCCTGGCATAAAGAGCCGGCTTCTTCTAGTTCATATCTTGTGAGTTCATAATCAGTCCAGTTGAGGCATTTATGATTTTTACTGAATGCGCAATAGTTTTCCATGAAATTTTCCTCCTAAAATTCGTCGTTTTCAAGATAAGATACAGGGTTATAATCAGAAACACCGTTTAAGACAGGCAGAGCCCTTGTTGCATAAAGAAATCTGTTCCTAAAGTGCTCAAAATTGCGGAAACCACGCCCTAAGCGTTTTAAATCTTTGATTTTTCTGTTTAATGATTCAATGGGACCATTTGATAAACGGGTGTCATATATTTTTCCGTTTCCGATTTTTTCTACCATGATAAAAGAATTAATGATAGCTGTTGAGAAAAAAGTGCCTTATGAGAAATGTGAAAAATGTGACCGCACTGCTTACCAGAAAGCAAAAGAAAAATGCGATAACCGCAAAAGTCAGCTGGAAAAGAAATTTAAAAATATGACAACTGGTTATGAAAGTATCCTGTTCCTACTGGCATGGTACAGTATAACAATAACCCTGTTTACGGCTATTCTTTCGCCAGTTTTCCTTAACGACTGTATCACCTTTTTCGGTGTGTTAGGAAAAGGAATGGGAAGCTTGTTTCGGGAGTTTGTCATAGGTGCAGATTCTTTCGGACAGTTAAGCAGCGGAATACCTAACCGTATCCTTTCCGGGCTTATGTACTGGCTGATCGTAGCTATTGTTATGGGAATTTTATTTATAATAACCGGATTACTGATAGTTGGGATTGGCTATCAGGTTGGAAAAATCTACCGGAAATATTGCTGGGATATCCTCAGTATCATAGTGGCGATAACGAGTGCAGCTATTGTAATTTACTTTGGAGAATGGATTAAAAATGCTATTCCGATAAATCTCATGGTATTCCTATTACTATCACATGTTATTTATATTGGAATTCGATGTTATGTGAAAGGCTGGATGATAGAACGGGGATATTTTTAAAATCTAATTTGTTCATTGGCATTATTTATATTTACTTTCATACTAATATATATTATCATATTAGCATGAAAGGAGAATCTATATGACTCAATTTGAAAAATTAGATTTGTTATTGCGTGAATGTGGAGGGACAATTCAGACATTTCAAGTCCTAAATAATGGAATTAGTAAGTCTGTGTTTTATGCCTATGTGAAGGAACGAGGATTAGAGCAAGCTTCTCATGGTGTGTATGTATCACCTGATACGTGGACAGATGCGATGTTCCTTTTGCATTTGCGTTGTGGTCAAGCTGTATTTTCTCACGAAACTGCATTGTTTTTTCATGATTTAACGGACAGAGAGCCTTTGAAATACACCATAACAGTAAGAAATGGATATAATCCAAGCCGTTTGCAGGAAGACGGTTTTCAAGTGTATACAGTAAAAAAGGATTTACATGAAATAGGGATCACAACTATGCTGACATCATTTGGACATTCAGTTCCGGTTTATGATATGGAGAGAACGATTTGCGATCTGCTTCGCAGCAGGAAAAATATTGAAATGCAGGTATTCCAAGATGCATTAAAGCAATATGCGAAACGTAAGGATAAAAACTTACGAATGCTTATGAAATACGCAGCTATGTTCCATGTTGAAAAGATACTAAGACCATATTTGGAGGTGTTACTTTAGATGATAACAACGGCAAGACAATTAAAGGATTTGGTTCGTAATCTGTCAAAGAAAAAATCCGCAGATGCACAGATTTTGATGCGGAATTATATGATGGAACGTTTTTTAGAACGAATTTCTTTATCAGAGTATAAAAATCAGTTTATATTAAAAGGTGGGATGCTGGTGGCGGCAATGGTCGGTCTGGATGCCAGAGCTACTATGGATCTGGATGCTACCATAAAAGGCACTAATGTCAGTGTGGAGGATGTAGAGATGATTATATCCAAAATTATATCAATCCCTCTGAACGATGGTGTCTTGTTTCGGATCAAACGGATATCAGAAATCATGGAAGAAGCAGATTATCCGGGTGTTCGTGTAAGCATGGAAACAAAATTTGATGGAGTAATCACACCATTAAAGATTGATATTTCTACAGGAGATATCATTACACCAAGAGAAATCAAGTACAACTTTAATCTTATGCTTGAAAATCGCACAATCGAGGTATGGGCATATAATCTGGAAACGGTATTGGCTGAAAAACTGGAAACTGTTATTAGTCGAAACGTTACAAATACACGAATGAGAGATTTTTATGATATTTATATTTTACAAAAGTTGCATGGAAAACAACTCAAAAAGCAAGTTTTATGGAATGCACTTGTGGCAACTGCAAGAAAACGTGGAACATTGGAGCAGATAAACTCTGGGGATAGAAGAGAAATATTTGATGAAATAGAAATAAGTTCTGTTATGGAAAATTTATGGAAAACATATCAAAAAAATTATTCTTACGCTGCTGATATTTCATAGCATACAATTATGAAATCAATTTGTACATTATATGGAAGTATGTTAAAATGAAAGAAATTAAGTTAAAAGGGGAATAAGAAATATCCTTACAAGCGTATTCGGAATTTCTATAAAATATGAAGCAGGGAATCATCAGGATTCTTTGCCTGTTTATATTGCAGGGAGTTATGATTTTCACACAGCATATATTGGAAACAGACGCTGTATAATGCTTACTCCGACAGAAGAACTTGCCACACTTCCGGCATTGAAAAAGCAAAAGCATATTTGACGACTCCTTTCAGAGGATAACAGTGCTGACGATAGTTCCATTGTTTTATCTTTTGGAGATACAAACGATGAGAGAATTGAAGAAGCAGTACTCTGATATTAAATATATATAGTTAATAAAGAGAGGTGCATATGCTATGCCAGGTATACTTGTGGTTGAAGATGATGAAAATTTAAATCGTGGAATTACATTCTCACTGAAAAAATCCGGATATGAGGTTTTTTCAGCAGAATCAATGAAAAAAGCGAAAAGAATTGCAAGTGATAATAATGTGGATGTTACCATTTGTGATGTGAATCTTCCGGATGGGAATGGACTGGAATTTGTAAGGTGGATGAGATGCAATTATAATACATACATTATTTGTCTTACAGCACTAGATCAGGAGATGGATCAGGTCATGGGATATGAAGCAGGGGCAGATGATTATATTACAAAGCCGTTTAGTCTTTCGGTACTTCTTTTGAAAATAGAAGCACATTTCCGCCGCAGACAGGAGAAAACGGAAGCAGGAAAGATGATTTCGGGAGATATCGTATTTATCGCAGGAGAAATGAAAGTCCTGATAAAGAGTCGTGAAATCAGTCTGACAAAAACGGAGTTGAAAATGCTGACTTTTTTTCTTCAGAATCCGAAACAGATTCTTTCAAAAACACAAATATTGGAAAATGTGTTTGATCTGGAAGGGGATTTTGTGGATGAAAATACAATCGCTGTCAATATCAGAAGACTCCGTGAGAAAATCGAAGACAATCCGGCTGCACCGGTCTATATAAAGAATATCAGAGGTCTTGGGTATATATGGAATCAGGAGGTAAGGCAGTGACAAAGGGATATCGCAAGAAGATTACAGTAGTGCTCTCCTTGGTATTACCTGTCATATTATTGTTTGCAATATTAAATTGTTTTACCACGTATGTGTTTTATGAAGATTATAAATATAAAATGAATCTTATGACAGAGATTGTTGCAAAGGAAGAATTTTCCGGGCTGGATGCTGTTTCGGAATTGCTTAAGGATAAGGATATTGAAACTAACGAACAGGGAAGGCGATTATTGGAGCAATATGGATACTGGGGGAATAAAGGGAATGCATTTTATTCGCAATTCCGGCATCAGGTTATGGTGACCGGCGCTGTAAGCACTGTGATATGCGTGCTTTTTTTGACTTTTTTACTTTATTGGAAGAAAAAAGAAGATGCGTGTCATCAGAAAATTTTAGACCAGTTGGAAGAAATTCTGATCAGATTCCGTGAAAATAAATTTGATGATTTACTGAAAACGGAAAATCATGCAGAACTGGAAAAATTGAATGACCAGCTTGAAGCAATCGGACATCATATTCAGTTGATAAAGGAAGAAGCAAGGGCAGAAAAGGAGAACACGAAAGAAATGGTTTCTGATATTTCTCACCAGTTAAAGACACCGGTTGCAGCTTTGGATACATGTTTTAGTGTGCTGATGCAGAATGACTTAAGTGCCACAGAACAGGAGGAGTTTCGTATCCGTTGTCGGAGTGCTCTGGATGGACTGGAGACATTATTGCAATCGCTTCTTGAAATATCCAAGATGGAAACTGGACTGATTCAGATTAATAAGAAAAAACTTCCGCTTATGGATACTGTCATATCTGCTGTGAACCGCACTTATCCTAAAGCGGATGAGAAAGAAATTGAATTCGTTTTTGGCTATGAAAAAGAGCCGGAAACATGCACGATTATGCAGGATAAAAGGTGGCTTGGTGAAGCTGTGATCAACGTTCTGGATAATGCGGTCAAGTACAGTCCGTGTGGTTCAAAAATATTTATCCGGTTACAAAAAAGAAACTATCTTGTAAGAATGGAAATTGAGGATCAGGGAATTGGTATTCCGCAGAATGAGTATCACAAAATTTTTCAACGATTTTACAGAGGAAGTTCCAAGGAGGTCATGGAAAATAGTGGTACAGGAATCGGACTTTTTCTATCGAGAGAAATTATCGAAAAACATGCAGGTACGATTACGGTAACCTCCGGCAAAAAGAAAAAAGGAAGCACGTTTGTGATTCAATTACCATATGTTGGTTAAATTTTAAGTGAGCAGAAATCTTACAATTCTGTAAGATTTCTGCTCGTTTTTTGAAAGTGAAATGAAAGATTGTCCTGATACAATTTGGATGTAGGTTGAAAAATGACCAAATATATAAACAGGCAAAGAAAGCGTGCTGAAAAGGTACGCTTTACAGAATTGAAAAGGAGGCAACACATGAGTGTGATATTAGAAACCAAGCAGCTTTGTAAGTTTTATGGCGCAGGTGAGAATCAGGTCAAAGCGGTCAATCAGGTGGACATTCAGATTGAGCAGGGAGAATTTGTCGCAATTGTTGGAAAGTCAGGTTCCGGTAAAAGTACATTACTTCATATGCTTGGAGGGCTAGACACCCCGACAAAAGGCAGTGTTACTTTAGCAGGGAAAGATTTATACAGGATGAAGGAAGATGCCCTTGCTGTTTTCCGCAGAAGAAAAATTGGATTTGTTTTTCAGGCATTTAATCTGGTTTCATCTGTTAATGTCTGGGAAAATATTGTTCTGCCACTGGGGCTGGATGGAAGAAAAGTGGATGAAGCATATGTAAATGATATTATTGCAACTCTGGGGATTGAAAACCGGATTTATAATCTGCCAAATCAGTTATCCGGAGGACAGCAGCAGAGAGTAGCAATTGCAAGAGCACTGGTGAATCGTCCGGAAATTATATTTGCAGATGAGCCGACAGGAAATCTTGATTCTAAGACCAGTGATGAGGTAATCGCTCTGCTTAAGATGACAGCAAAAAAATATGGACAGACAATTGTAATGATTACCCATGATGACGAAATTGCACAGGTCGCTGACCGTATTCTGGTGATTGAGGACGGACAGGTGGTGGATTTCAGATGAAGACAATAAGCAGGATTGCATATAGCAATGACAAAAGGAACAGGACAAGAAGTATACTGATCATGATGGCAATCTGTCTGACCACGATGCTGCTTGTTATCATCAGTACTGTGGGAAATGGGGTAATTCATTTACAGAAAAGTCAGGCGGCAAGCTCATACGGAAGCAACTACGGCCTGTTTATCGCCGCAGACGGATTGCAGTTAAAAGAAGTAAACCGCCGTGCGGAAATAGATGCTACAGGCACTATGTGCACCGAAGGTATCATAAAAGGCAATGAAAAGGGCGGGTTTGTCTGCATGGATGAGACTGCAAGAAAAATGCTTCCTTATAATAAAGAATATGAGTTGAAGGAAGGAAAGTATCCGGAAAAAATGCAGGAAATTGCCGCAGGAAGAGCATTTTTTCGTGCAATGGGGTATGGTGATGTAAAGATCGGAGATACGGTTACACTGGATTACCGCGCAGGGATGCAGTCAGAATATAAGCCGGAAGAATTTGTTGTCAGCGGAATCCTATATGATCGGGATGAGTATACCATCGAGGCATCTTATGTTGCTTTCGGGTCACAGGAGTTTTATGATGAGCACGTCGCAGAGAATGACAGACAGTATAATATTTATTTTACTTTAAATGATTCTGCAAATGTATCTATGAATAATATTGATTCGGTTATAAAGCAGATTGCAGCAGCTTGTGGGATCGAAGAAAAAAACGTTATAGTCAATGATCTCTATTTGCAATGGGTCTTGCAGCCGAGTTATGAAACGATTGCGGTATGCGAAGTTTTGATTCTTGCAATTGTACTTTTCTCTGTTGTGGTCATTTATAATATTTTTCAGGTCGGTATTGCCAACAAGATACAGGAGTATGGAAAAATCAAGGCTCTGGGAGCGACAAAAAAGCAGATGAAACAACTGATCTTCAGAGAGGGTATGTTTTTGACAATTTCTTCAATACCAGTTGGATTGCTTCTTGGTTTTCTGATTGCAAAATGCGGTTTTAACTGGCTGGTAGAACAGGGAAACCTTGTATCAACCGGAACTGGCTCTATGGGAGTCCAAAATCAGCAGGTGCCTCTGTTTTCCCTGCCTGTTATGCTTCTCTGTATTTTCGTGTCATTTCTTACCGTTGCTTTGGCACTGCGTAAACCAATGAAAATTGTTTCACGGATTTCACCTATCGAGGCAACACGGTATTTAGAAAATGCAGAAACACAAAAAAAAGGAAAACGAAATGGCAGAAAAAATGTTACCGTGTTTTCTATGGCAATGGCAAATATAACGGGTAATCCAAAAAGAACTATTGGTACTATCCTCACACTGGGGCTTTCCTGCGCATTGTTTGTGATTATCTCTAATTATGTGGGAAATATTGACACGGAGCATGAAGCACGTCGTTACATAAATCATGGACAATTTGAACTGCAGCTTGACTATTCTGATGAGTATGATGAAAAATATCCGGAGAATAATCTGGATACGATTCTGACGGATAATCCATTGAATGATTCGCTGATTGAAGAAATCAAAAGCATTCCAGGAGTGACAGATGTCATGACGAGAGAGATTGTCTCTGTAAATCTGAACGGAACAAGATTTCCGGCTGATATTGTGAGTAAAAATGATTTTGATTTTATGCGCCAGGACGGGGATATTGGCTCTATGGACTATGATCAGGCGGTAAAGAATGGTGATATTTTCTTTGGCTGGTCAACGTGGATGGAACAAGATGGATATGCTCCGGGTGAATCCATTGCATTTGACTTTGAGAATGGAAGTGGAACCTATACCTATCAGGGAAAGATTGCAGGATCCTTTGCAAGTGCGGACACTTATCTTGTCATTCCGGAAGGTGTATACCGTTCCATGAATCCGAGAGGAACAGCCTATGGCTATCTGTGGGTGGACTGTGATAAAAAAGATGTGGCATCTGTAGAACAAAGTCTGAATACTTTGATTTCTAATACTTCGCATATAAAAATGGATACCTATCATGCGCAGTTACAATATGCAGAAGTCGCAGCCCGCATGATGAAGCTTGGCTGTTATCTGTTTATGGCGGTTGTAGGACTCATCGGTTTTATGAATATGGCAAACACCATGATTATGAATATTACGACAAAAAAGCAGGAATATGGTGTATTGCAGGCTGTGGGTATGACAAATAAACAATTAAATTTATGCCTGCAGTTACAGGGACTGATTTTTACGGTTGGCACCATATGCGTAGCTTTGATCATTGGTCTGCCGCTCGGCTATGCACTTTTTTCCTATGCAAAGCATAATGGAATATTTGGAATGAATGTCTATCATGTTCCAATTACACCAATTCTTGCTATGATTTTGCTGGTCGGTCTTTTGCAGATTGTGCTTTCCTGCGTTTTAAGCAGTAATCTGAAAAAGGAAACGCTGGTAGAAAGAATAAGGTATCAGGGATAGCAAGTAATATGTAATGAACTAGGTCTTAACGAAGAGGAGAAATAGATAACTTCCATTTTGTATGTATGATAAATCTAAACAGTATTTTAGCAACATTTCCTGAGTGGGGGCAGAAAGTGCCCCCACTTTCACTATTTGGGGGCGAAAAGCGCCACCATATATCATAAATGATGGGTTCAAGGGAAAAATCCCTTGCTAGAACAGCATTTGGATGGAGACATCTCTAATGCGTATCTAGCCGTCAACCTAAGAAGTATCAAGGCAGCCAAAACAGCAGATTAATCATGCAACATTTCCTACTGGTTAATTAAATTGAATTTGGTAGTGAGAATGTACTGCTCATCATCGCTGAGATAAAATTGCACCGGATTGGTGCGGTTTCTGTTTGCCATTGAGTCACGTCCTTCCTAAAAATGGGTACAAAAAAACTGCTGTAAAATGTTCGGTTTTTACAACAGTCTGTTTCGTGTTTAATTCAATTTTGGGTGTAACTACCCAAGGTTCCCTATGGAAATTTAACCACACAGACGATAGGAAAGTGTGGGGAATTTCGCCTGTGTCATGACACAGGCAGTGCTTGCTATTTTTGATTAGTTAAAGGTTTTTAACTTTCCTGATTTTAAAATAATACCGATCAATAATATCCTGTAATGTAATGGATTTCATTTTTTTATCTACCATATTTTGAATTTCATGATAGAAGTCCCCAATAGCGAATTGAATGTTGATACCGATTCCACAATCCGGATTGGTATCTGTGTCCAGGTGAAGCAGCGGCTTATCGCCCTCTACAGCTCGGTAGATGTCATACATATTGATTTTATCTGCCGATTTTGCAAGAGCGGCATTCGCATGACCTTGTGTGTTGACAATAATGCCTGCATTTTTCAGGGTTGCCATAAGCTGTCTGACATAAGCCGGGTTTGTCTTGATACTTTCTGCAATTTTTGTGCTGGAGAGTTGTTCGTCATCTCCAAGAGCAATAAATATAAGAATATGAATGGTGTCACTAAGCTTTGTGGAATATTTCATTTGTCACCTCGTATTTTCTCCTTGCAATTTTTAAAATTACATGATAATATGATTTTAATGCTTGATGTAAATTTAATTTTAACAAGTAAAAAAATAAAAGTCAAGCAAAATAAAAAGTGTGGAATCTGATATAAAAAAGGAGATAAGGTGGTGTATGCAAAAGGAGGAACAAGTCAGTTTTCTGGCAGAAAAAATCCGTCAGGCAGATGCCGTTTTAATAGGCGGTGGTTCTGGTCTTTCCAGTGCGGCGGGATATAACCATTATCATTGGCTACCCTATATGGAGGAATGTTTACAAGATTTCAAGGAGTGGTATGGACTGAAATCTCCTTTTGACGGTTTTTACTACTGTTATTCATCGCCGGAACAACAGTGGGCATATTATGCACGTTACATACAAAGTATGTGGGATGCACCTACAGGACAGCCATACTATGACCTGCGTGATATTGTGGCGGAAAAAGAAGTATTTGTTTTAACAACCAATATAGATATGCAGTTTGAACGGATTTTTCAGAAAGAAAGGATTTGCGATTATCAAGGTAACAGCGGCTATGTTCAATGCAGTCAGCCTTGCCATGACCAAATTTATTCCAATGTAGAAATGATTCGCAGGATGAACGAAAATATCCGGGAGCTGCGTGTTACTTCCGAGCTTCTGCCAAGATGTAATGAGTGCGGGAGAATTATGGTTCCCTGGGTAAGGGATGATACATTTTTGGAGGGGAAAGACTGGAGGGAAGGTGTAAGGCGATATGAGAATTTCCTAAAAAAATATCTCATGAATGGAACAGATAAGAATGTTGTACTGCTGGAGCTGGGGGTTGGTGAGATGACACCCAGTATTATTAAACTTCCATTTTGGGAAATGACATACAAAAATGAAAAGGTGTTTTATGCCTGTCTGAATCAGAAGAAATCCTCAACTCCAGAACATATAAAAGACAAAGGCATTTATATAGCAGGAGATTTGGCAGAAACCCTGCGGGATTTAAAAGAAAACATAGCGGGAAAGGAAATGTGATGAAGATGAATGTATATCAAGAGATAAGTCAAATCATCAAAGAAGCAGATGGTATTTTGATTGGAGCCAGTAATGGTTTGTCTATCGCAGAGGGATATAATATTTTTGCTGATGACGCATGGTTTCAGGAAAATATGGGCGATTTCAGAGAAAAATACGGACTGCGTTGTGTTTTACACGGATTTTCAGTGCCAATGAAGGTAGAAGAAAAGTGGGCGTTTGTAAGCAGACTTGTTAAGGCAAAAGCTATGCAGGATGAGCCGAGTGAGATTATGAAAAACATCTATGCCCTAGTAAAGGATAAAGAATATTTCGTAGTAACTTCCAATGCGGAGGATCATTTTGTGCCGGCAGGTTTTGAGGCAGACCGTGTTTTTGAAATGGAAGGGAAACTAACCCAGATGCGGTGCAAGAACAGATGTCATGACGAGGTCTATCCTAATCAAAAAGCAGTTCTCGCCATGACAGAAGAGGAAGTAAACGGAAGAGTACCCAAAGAGTTACTGCCGAAATGCCCAAAATGCGGTGGAGATATGGAAGTAAATTGGGGTGAGATGTCCTCGTTTACAGGAACGAAAAATTGGAAGGAAAAGGCTGCCCGCTATCAAGAATTTATTCAGAAGTTACATGGAAAGAAGCTGGTAATTCTGGAATTTGGCATTGGTTGGAGAAATCAGATGATTAAAGCTCCTTTGATGCATCTTGCAGCAGTAGAACCACAGGCAAGATATATCACATTTAACAAGGGCGAAATTTACATTCCAGAGGAAATCAAAGAAAAATCCATCGGTGTGGATGGTAATCTTATGGTAGCGTTAAAGGAAATCAGAAAAGGAAGGATAGACTAAGTAAAGTGGTTAAAGATATTACAGTTGTGAGATAGGAGAATGAAAAAAATGAGCTGTTACGAAAATTTGGTAATGAAAACACAAATGAACTATTCCAGACACTATAGTACCTATGCATCCGGCGGTACTGCTGTAGTGTTGAGCAAACAAAAACCACTTCCTTATGAGGAACAGATTCAGGAATTTGTTCGCAGAGTGCAGGAGGCAGAGTGTATCATAGTAGGCGGAGCATCCGGTTTATCAGCGGCTGGAGGTGGTGACTTTTATTATAGTGATACCCCTTCTTTTCGTGAACATTTTGGAAAATTTGCAGATAAGTATGGATTCAAAGGTGCTTTTAGCGGAATGATGCATCGGTTTTCTACAAGAAATGAACACTGGGGATATGTGGCAACCTTTTTAAATACTACACAAAATGCTCCTATCAGAGAGCCATATCTGGATTTGGATAGAATTTTGCAGGGAAAGGATTTTCATATCTTAACGACTAATCAGGATACACAATTTGTAAAGATTTATCCGGAAGAAAAGGTCAGTGAGATTCAGGGAGATCATCGTTTCTTCCAGTGTTCCCAGTGTTGTCAGGATGAAACATGGGATGCCGTACAACCTGTGGCAGATATGATTGCGGCTATGGGAGAGGGGACAATGGTGCCGGATGAACTGATTCCTCGCTGCCCTCATTGTGGTGCGGAAATGTTTCCGTGGGTAAGAGGATATGGGAATTTTCTGCAAGGGAAAAAATACGAAGAAGAATATGAGAAAATCTCAAAATACATTCAAAAGAACAAAGATAGAAAAATTCTCTTGATAGAACTTGGAGTAGGGCGCATGACACCGATGTTTATACAGGAACCGTTTTGGGAACTGACAAACAGCTTGAAAGATGCATATTATATCTCCGTAAATTCAGAATATCAGTTTTTGCCGGAATTCATTGAAGATAAGGGGATTGCTATTTTGGGAGATATAGGAACAGTGTTAAAAGATTTGCGGAAAGCAAAAGAGGAAAGTGCATTTGTATAGGATACTTGTTCTTGATATTCCACTTAATGGAGAAACATTAGAATATTGATTGACACAAAACTGCACTCAGGGATATTGTGGGTGCAGTTTTGCATTAAAATTATTGATTACGATACAGTTTCTGATATGCAGTAGGTAATATCTGAAATATATCTCGGAAAGCCGATGTAAATTTACTTTGGCTTTTATATCCCACAGCGGCGGCAATTTCCGAAATAGATTTATCTTCCTGCAACAGCATATTCGATGTCGACTTCATACGGTATTCTTTCATGTAAGAAGCGATGGGCATTCCATAGACTGCTTTGAAAACGGATTTCAAAGTAGTGGTGTTCATCAGGTACTGTTTTGACAACTCTTCAATAGTATAGTGGCGTTTTAGGTCGGATGTCATCAGACTGTGAATTTCTTTGATAGTTTCCACCTGCCCAGAAACATACTGGTTCAATCTTTTTGTATTTTCTAAATCCAGCATATCTAAAAACAACAGCAACTCTTGAACTTTTAATTTGAAATAAGGTAAGTACATTCTTTCTGGCAAATCATATAATTCTGAAAAAATATGTTCGATTTTCTCGCTGGCTGGTATAGCAGTATGCCCTGCTTGTTCACAAAATTTTGCGTAGAGGTTATTTCCGTTGATGCCTGCTTCAGAAAGAATGTCTGGTGGTGTAGCAGTTAGCGCATTCAAATCAATGAAGACGGATACACCTTGATAATATCCTAATGGCAGGTTCATGGCAGAATCCGCACATGAATGCAGTGTGTGGAGAGATAAATCTCCGGGGCCCAAATATATTGTGGATTGATCCTGCATTTTCCAGCCCATTCTTCCACTTCGGCAGTGATTGATCTGCATAGCAGAGTGGACAGGTCTATGCTGAAATTCAAAACAATTTGCATAGTAATAATTAAAAGAAAGTTCAATTCCGGGAAAAACAGAATAAGTATCTACTAGTCCCCTTCCATCGGAGCAATAGCGAAAATCCTTATTGAAAATAGTGTTTTCATGTGTACTGTTATGGCGGTTTATGATGATTTTTCCATTTGGAATATCTTTCAAAATATCTTCCGTATTTTTATCGTGTTTCCGTGTCATTTGATACCTCCGTTTGATGCTCTGTGGAATCGGATAAGGAAATTAATCTTTCAAGGCAGCTATGCAGAGTGTGAACCTGTGGGGTATCAGCAGGTTTATAATAGACTTCCTTTCCACTCCGATGGCTGACAATCAGCCGTCGGGTTTTTAATTGTCTTAGATGATGAGATACAGCAGGACTGCTCATACCAACAAGGGAAGACAGGTTGATTACGCATTCTTCATAGTGACATAAAATCCAAAAAATACGCAGTCTGCTTTCATCACTGAGTAATCCGAATAGTTCTGCAGATGTCTGAAATTCTTGTGGAGCAGGAAGCAGAGAAAACAGCTCATCAGCTGATTCGCCATGATTATGTGGCAATGTAATTTGTGTCATATGTTCTACCTCTTTTTCGATTATGATAATGTCTGCAGCAGCAACCGTAAACTTTATGACACAGAAGATGATTGTGGAGTTTGAGGAAGGAAAAGAGCCGGGAACCGTTATGAAAGATGTTTTAAAGGCTTGCAAGAAGGTAGAACCGGATTGTGAGATTGCTCTTTAATTTTTAGCTGACCAAGTAACCGGAAAAGCACTCTTGAAAAGCCTGGACAGTTTCGAGGGTGCTTTTTCATAATAAATATTAAACTATTAAGCAATAATTGAAAGAAGATAGAAATGGACAGTGTTATTTTTAACAGAAAAGATACATGGACAGATACGAATGGTGTGGAGTGGAACCAGAAAGTGAAGTAAAAAATATAACATGACATAATCGGATTGACTAAAAGAACACAGATATTTATAATGTAGGCAAAATAAGAATGCAGAACTTCGAGAGGAATAGATCACTTTACTAATGGCAGTAAAATGGTTCTAATGTGAGCGGAGAAAGAGGTTATTATGATAAAACACACAATAGCACCCATATATGACAAGAATTCCCGTATCCTGATACTGGGGAGTTTTCCATCTGTAAAATCGAGAGAACAGCAATTTTTTTATGGCCATAAGCAAAACCGTTTTTGGAAAGTACTTGCCGGGATTCTGGGATATGAAGTGCCTCAGACAATTGAGGAGAAGAAGGAGATGCTTCTGGCGAATCATATTGCTGTATGGGATGTGATTCAGAGCTGTGAGATTGAAGGCTCTTCAGATGCCAGTATTCATGAGGTGATTCCGAATGATCTGTCGGAAATTCTTGCGACGGCAGATATCCGGGCAATTTATACAAATGGTGGAAAAGCTTTTGAATTGTATGATAAATACATTTACCCGGTGAATGGAATCAAAGCACAGAAACTTCCGTCAACGAGTCCTGCCAATGCAGGATATTCACTGGAGCGGCTGAAGGAAGCATGGATGGAGATCGTGAAAACGCTTATTATGTGACTGTATCGGCAGGTATTTTTGTAATGTGCAGGGATAAAAAAATTTCCACGGAAGATACATTGTCCAGGGCAGATGAACGACTGTATGAAGCAAAGAAGCATAAAACACAAATGCTGATAAAATAAAAAAGGAAGCACTGTTCTGAAGAAATCAAAACAGTACTTCTTTTTTATGCTTCTTTTGAAGACTCAGAATCACCGGATTCTGTTTCCTCAGTTGCTTCAGGAAGAATCACACGTACACTTTCAATGCGGTTTTTATCCAGCTTCTCAACTACCAGGCGGATATGATCATCTGTAATAACCTGGTCACCTGCGACCGGAAGACGATCCAGATGTTCAATGATGAGACCACCCAGAGAATCGTAATCTTCAGAATCAAGATGAGTGCCGAGATGATCATTTACGTCATCAAGACTCATGGATCCTTCTACGATATATTCACGGTCGGAAAGCTTTTTGATCAGTTCATTTTCGCTTTCATCGTATTCATCATGAATTTCTCCAACGATTTCTTCGAGAATGTCCTCCAGGGTGATAAGTCCGGTCATTTCACCATATTCATCAAGAACAATGGCGATGTTGAAAGTAGATTCACGCATTTCGACCAGAAGTTCAGAAATATCCTTGTATTCATAAGTAAAATGTGGCTTGCGGAGATAATCACGGATATTAAAAGGCTTGGTTGAATCATACAAAAGAAGATCCTTCATGTTGATGATACCAACGATATTGTCTTGTGTATTTTCATAGACAGGAAGACGCGTAAAACGATCCTCACGGAAAATATCAATCAGTTCATCATAAGTAGAATCAACATCCGCAAAAGATACATTGACTCTTGGAACCATAATATCTTTGGCATCTGCATCTCCCAGATCGAATACATTGTAGATCATTTTCTTTTCGTCAGATTCGATAACACCATCTTCATGGCTGACATCTACGATCGTACGAAGTTCTTCTTCTGTCATAGCCTTATTAGCAGCATCCGGATCCACACGAAGCAATTTCATGAATACACGTGACACCATATTGATAATAAAAATAAATGGAGTCATGATCATCATAAAAAAACTAAGAATAGGAATGTAGCGCAGGGTGATTTTTTCTGCATTCAATGTAGCATAATTCTTAGGTGTGATTTCACCAAATATAAGGATGGCTACAGTAAGGGCAGCTGTGGCAATACTCACCATGTATCCGCCAAAACTGTATGCCAGTGAAGTGGCAAGAGAGGAGGCGGTGATATTAACAAGGTTATTTCCAATCAGAATAGCGCTGAGCATTTTGGGGGTATGATTCTCAACAATGTCCAGAACCTTTGCAGCACGTTTGTTGCCTTCATCGGCAAGGGCGCGCAGCCTTATTTTGTTGACTGCCATAAGAGCAGTTTCATTTGATGAAAAAAATGCGGATAACGCCAGTAATATGATCAGAATAATTAGCTGGTAAGTGTCACTTGCATCCACTCGTAAAATTCACTCCTTTAAGTTGTATTAGTCGAGATCTTTGCCTGTAAGCATTTTGTATGCCTGCAGATATTTTTCGATAGTTTTGTCTACGATTTCCTGTGGTAGTGTCCAGTCGTTTCCAGGATGAGAAGTCAGCCAGTCACGTGCAAACTGTTTGTCGAAAGAAGGCTGTCCATGGCCTGGTTCATATCCTTCTGCCGGCCAGAAACGGGAGCTGTCAGGTGTCAGCATTTCATCACCGATTACCATATTACCGTCTTCATCCAGGCCGAATTCAAATTTGGTATCTGCAATGATAATGCCTTTACTTAATGCATATTCAGCGCATTTTTTGTAAAGAGCAATCGTATTATCGCGAAGTTTTTCTGCAAGTTCGCGTCCTCTGCCAGGGAAATATTTTTCGAGATGGTCAATACTCTGCTCAAAAGAGATATTTTCATCATGATCACCAATCTCGGCTTTGGTTGACGGGGTGTAAATAGGCTCAGGAAGCTTGTCGGATTCTTTTAAGCCTTCAGGAAGAGTGATTCCGCAGACAGTGCCATTTTCCTGATAGCTCTTCCATCCGCTGCCTGTAATATAACCACGAACGATACATTCAATTGGAAGCATGTTCAGTTTGCGGCACATCATAGATTTTCCGGTATATTTCTCTTGCTGGAAAAATTCAGGCATGTCTTTTACATCAACAGAAATCATGTGGTTAGGCAGAATGTCCTCGGTCAGATCAAACCAGAACTTGGACATCTGTGTCAGTACAGTTCCTTTTTTGGTTACTTCATTGTTAAGGATAACATCAAAACAGCTGATACGGTCAGTTGCTACCATGATCAAACTGTCTCCGTTATCATAGATCTCACGTACTTTACCTTCTTTAATAGGTTTTAATTCCTGCATGTCTTTGCACCTCGTCATATGATTTTTAAAATTTCAAGGTTAAAATAGCACTTTTTACCGCGGACTGTCAAGATACAATTCTAATTGTACAGACAAATGCACAAAAAATCGGACAGGTTTTCAGATAATGTCGTCTCAGACTGTTTTTTCGCGAATGATAACAACAATCCATGGATTCTGTGCATCACATTTGTTGCCGGCGAGAAATTCCATAGTCGTAGAGATATAATCATTGTCCAAACAACGGCGGAACTGATAGGTGAGCTGTTTATGGCCACCAAAGAAAATGTCCTGCAGTGAAGAGAGTGTGATTCTTGAACGGTATAATTCTACGTCGTCGGGATGAATCAGGTTTTCGTTGAGAATACGACGATTGTATAATTCAAAATTATGCTCCAGTTCAAGTTCCTTGCCATGAAGCCGATAATCTCTTTTGAGGATTTCGTATTCTGCATTGCTGAGATTCAGTCTTGCAAGAAGCAGGAAATTTTCCGCAAGGATCTTAAAAATGGAATGTGTAACCGTTGTTTCATGAAGAAGTTCTACGGATGATTTTGGTTCTGTCACAGTAGTATCATCTGAAACAGCTTTGTGGGCATGATTATAGTGTTCATGAGGAACATTACTGAGAAGGTCCTCGGCATCTGCGACTGGCATTGGTTTGAAGAAAAAGTATCCCTGCGCATAAACACAGTTCATGGAATGAAGCATCTCAATCTGCTCCGGAGTTTCCACACCTTCTGCAATAATAGGAAGCTCCAGTTTGTGTGCCATGTTAACAACAGAATTAATGATCTGAATACCTTTCTGGCGGTTTTCTGGATTCATTTCAATAAATTTCATATCAAGTTTCAAAATATCGACATTGGCATCCTTGAGCATATTAAGAGAAGAGTAACCACTTCCAAAATCATCCATAAGAATACAGAAACCATACTGATGAAGCTGATCAATCGTTTTTCTTACAATGATATTATTTTCGGAAAATGCAGTCTCAGTAATCTCCACAAGGAGCATTTCGGGTGTCAGTCCATATTTTATGATAAGATCCTGAAGAAATTCAGGAACATTGATCGTTTCAATGTCAGCTACAGAGACATTGATGGAGATAGGAACAACATAAAGATGATCTTTTTTCCAATAGGCCAGAGTCTGGCAGACTGCATCCCAGATATAAGTATCCAGTGCAGTGATCATACCGTTATTCTCGAGAAATGGAATAAATTCTCCTGGAGAAACAAAACCACGGGAAGGACTGATCCAGCGGGAGAGAGCTTCCATACTGACGATTGCACCAGTGATACTGTTGCATTTGGGCTGCAGATAGAAAGTAAATTCTTTGTTTTCCAGACCGACTTTTACGTCGTGGAGCATCTGTTGTTCTTTTTCCAGCTGATCAATGATCTCATTTGTGAAATAACAGATCCGTTTATTAAAATTTCCCTTGATCTCGGAAGCAGCGAGCTGTGCATTGTTACACATGGTCGCTGTATCCGGATGCTTCTCTGTAATGGGGTAGATACCGATGATTGGAAGAAACCCCTCGTTCTGACTGTGGATGCCAATATAACTGCGAATTGTTTTGTAGATCAGATTGATCAGTTGCTCGTCATCAGGAATATACATAAAGAAATGATCTCCACCGAAATAGCCAGCCAGGTATCCTTTCATCTGCTGTACACGAAGCAGGTACTGACTGATATTCTGAAGCAGAATATCCCCTGCTTCCTGTCCGTACCAGTTATTAAATAATTTAAAACGTTCGATGTCGATGGAAATGATACACCAGCCAGATGATTCGCATGCATCAAGGAATTCTTGAGCTTTTTCAAGAAATTCCGATCGATTGTACAGCACATTTGTTATGCCCATAAGAATATGTCCTTTAACTATATGATTAAAAATAATTATACCATTTATAAAAATATTATTCAATATAATAAACAGTATGTTGTTATAAAAAATGTAGATATATTGTAATATTTCTGTTATGATAAAAAACAAACGAAAGTATAAAGTATGCAGGAGGAAAGAAAATGAGTACAAAAGCAGATATGGCAATTGCATTTCATGATAAGGGATATAACTGTGCACAGGCAGTTGCCTGTTCGTTTTGTCAGGAATTTGGTGTAGCGGAAGAAGAGATGTTCCGGATCGCAGAAGGCTTCGGACTTGGAATGGGAATGATGGAAGTATGTGGAGCACTTTCAGGAATGATGATGATCATCGGACTGGAAAACAGTGTCGGAGAACCGGAAAAAGGCAGACTGACAAAAGGTGATACCTACAGAAAGGTAAAAGAATATGTAAAGAAGTTCCAGGAACAGAATGGTTCTTATCTTTGCAGGGAACTGAAAGGTGTGGAAACAGGAAAAGTACTTCGCAGTTGTCCGGATTGTATTCGTGATGCAGTAGCACTGACTGAGGAATATCTGGCTGCACAGAAGCAGAACTGATCTTCAGAAAAGAAGATACTTGTAAATAAAAAAATCCGTCGATACAGAATGTATGAAAATTCATAAAACTGTTTCGACGGATTTTTATGTTTGAGAGAATATTATTCAGCTACTTTGACAAACTGACTGTTGTACAGATTTTGATAGAATCCGCCCTTTGCCATAAGTTCATCATGCGATCCCTGTTCGACGATACTTCCGGCTTTCATGACAAGAATCTCATCTGCATTTCGAATCGTAGAAAGACGATGCGCTACGATAAAGCTTGTACGTCCCTCCATAAGACGGTCAAAAGCTTCCTGAACCATCAGTTCAGTTCGGGTATCGATACTGGAAGTGGCTTCATCCAGTATCAGCATTGGAGGCAGACAGAGCATGACACGGGTGATACAAAGAAGCTGTTTTTCACCCTGGCTCAGACTGTCTTCTTTTAAGCGTGTGTCCAGGCCATTTGGAAGACGGCGGATAAATTCCCAGCTGTGAGAATGTCTGGCTGCTTCGATAATTTCTTCATCGGTTGCATCTGGCTTACCGATGTTGAGATTTTCGCGGACAGTGCCGTTTTTGATCCAGGTGTCCTGAAGCACCATGCCAAAGCTGCTACGCAGAGAATGACGGGAAATTTCATTGATCGGGTGACCATCAATCGAGATTGTACCGCTGGTCACATCATAGAATCGCATCAGCAGGTTGATAAAGGTTGTTTTTCCACAGCCAGTTGGTCCGACGATTGCGATATGCTTGCCTGGTTCTGCATGCAGGTTGAAATTTTCAATCAGTTTTTTGTCCGGAACGTAGCGGAAACAAACGTTATCGATGTTGACTTCACCTCTGACATCAGTGATGGTGTCCTTGGAATCAGCACTTTCCGGTTCTTCTTCCAGAAGAGCAAAGATTCTGGCCGCGCATGCAAGTGCACTCTGAAGCTCTGTGATGACAGAACTGATATCATTGAATGGTTTCATGTACTGATTTGCATAAGCAAGAAGTACGGACAGACCACCAACAGTTAGGGAACCGCCAGGAATCATGAAAGCACCGGCCAGGGCAACACCTGCATAAATGACATTATTGACAAAACGTGTGGACGGGTTGGTCAGGCTACTGTAAAAGACCGCTTTCTGACTGCATTCTTTTAATTCTTCATTGATCAGGGCAAAACGTCCAGATGATTTATCTTCGTATCCGAAGGCCTGTACGATCTTCTGATTTCCAATCATTTCTTCGATAAGTGCGGTCTGACGGCCACGTGCATCACTCTGCTTCCGGAACATATGGAAGGAACGTGAGGAAATAAATTTTGCAACAAAGAAACTGAGCGGAGTCAGAACAATGACCATCAAAGTGATCCAGATATTCTTAGAAAACATGAAAAGCAGAGTTCCGATGATCGTAACGATTCCTGAGAAAAGCTGTGTGAATCCAAGCAGAAGACCATCCGAAAGAATATCGGTATCAGCAATGACGCGGCTTATGATATCACCGGTGCTGTGGCTGTCCAGATAGGAGAGCGGAAGTACCTGAATATGACGGATCGCTTTTGCACGGATATCCTGTACCGTACGGAAGGTCATACGGTTGTTAATGATATTCATGATCCAGGTAGCAACACTGGAAACGATGATCATCACAAGAATCCGGCTGAGATAATACCACATCATACGGAAATTAACTTCACGTTTGGCAACTACCTGGTCAATCGCATTACCGAAAAGTACTGGTACATATAACTGCAGGATGACAGATACAGCTGCCAGAATAATGCTCAGGACCAGAAGAAAACGGTATTTTCCGATAAAGCGGAGTACTTTCCAGAGGGTTTCCATGCTGGTCGTATTTGTCTGCTGTTTGTTCTGTTTGCTCATAAGGTCACCTCCGAAGCATTAACGGATACGGCTGTATTTGATGTATTGTATTTTTCACGTTCTTCCGGGAACTGGGAGAAATAGATTTCGCGGTACGTATCGCAGGTGCGGATAAGGTCATCGTGAATGCCTTTTCCAACAAGCTCACCGTCATCCAGAACAAGGATCAGATCTGCCTGACGGATACTTGCAGCACGCTGGGACACCAGGAAGGTGGTAACATTTCCACTGAGCTGATGGAGAGATCTGCGAAGTGCAGCATCTGTTGCAAAATCCAGAGCACTGGCACTGTCGTCAAGAATCAGAAATTCCGGTTTCTTTACAACGGCACGTGCGATAGTAAGACGCTGACGCTGACCGCCGGAAAGATTTCGTCCATTCTGTTCCAATTTGAAATCAAGCTGTCCATCTTTGTTTTCTACAATTTCACGAGCCTGTGCGGTCGTGAGTGCATCCCAGATTTCTTCATCTGTTGCATTCTCACGTCCCCATTTCATGTTTTCGCGGATGGATCCTTTAAAAAGTACAGCGCGTTGTGGAACAACACCGATCTTTTCACGAAGGTCATGCTGGCTGTAGTTCTGGATATTTTGCCCGTCTATCTGTATAGTTCCGCTGGTCGCATCATAAAAACGGGCAATCAGGTTGACCAGGGTGGATTTACCGCTTCCGGTACCTCCGATGATTCCAACAGTCTGGCCTCTTTTGACAGAAAAGCTGATATTGGAAAGGCTGGGTGCGCCTGATTCTGCATAAGTAAAAGTAACATCATGGAATTCGACTGCGTTTTCGCCGCAAACTGCAGTGGAGGCAGTAGAAACCGGATGATTCATGGAAGATTTTACTTTGAGAATATCGGCAACACGGTTTGCACATGCGGCAGATTTGTTTAGTGTAATGATCAGAGAAGCAAGTTTAATGAGTTCAACGATCATCTGAGCCATATAGTTATAAAGAGCAACGACCTGTCCCTGCTGCATATTTCCGAGATTGACCTGGAGTCCTGCATTATTGATCAGAATGACTGTTGCGATATTGATCAGTACATAAGTTACCGGATTTAGAAGAGCAGACAGCTTTCCGACAAATTCGTTCAGCTTTGTAAGCTGAGCATTGCTGGCATCAAATTCACGGACGGCTTCTTCTTCGCGACAAAAAGCGCGGATGACACGTACACCGGTCAGGTTTTCACGGGTTAGTCCTGTAACTGCGTCCAGACGTGCCTGTACCTTGCCAAAAAGCGGAATACTCAGGTACATGATCACAAATACAACCAGGAAAAGCACCGGAATAGCAACAACAAAGATCAATGCACAACGTGTGTTGATCGTAAAGGCCATGACCATGGAACCCAATACGATAAAAGGACTTCGAAGAAGAAGGCGCAGGCCCATATTTACACCGTTCTGTACCTGATTGATATCATCTGTAAGACGGGTGATCAGAGTATCTGTTCCAAGAGTATCAAGTTCTGTGTAAGAAAGCTTCTGCACATGGTCGTAAACGGCCTGTCTCAGTTCTGTGGCAAATCCTACACTAGCCTTAGCTGCAAAAAACTGGGCGGTGATGCTGACTGCGAGTCCGGCAGCTGCCATGAGTACCAGAATAAAAAATCGCTCGATGATATACGGGCGATCATTTCCAGTGATACCTACATCAATGATCTGCGCAATGACTACCGGGACAAGCAGATCAAACACAACTTCCAGAAATTTGAAGAAAGGGGCAAGAATGCTTTCTTTCCTGTAATTTTTCAGATAGATTGCGAGAGATCGCATTTTTAGGTTTCCTCCGTTTTTTATTATATTATTGTGTTGCTGTTGGTTATTATTGGCAGCAACAGATTGACATTCCCTATTATAGTCCTGTATCATAAGAAATAGCAAGGGCATAAATACTATAAGTAAAAAGAGGAAAATCTATGAGAAGAGAAGTGACACTGGAAGAAATTTCAGATGGAAGATTATATGATGCGAATGATATGGTCAAAGCAGATTGTCAGGACTGCAAAGGCTGTCATGACTGCTGTACAGGGATGGGAGATTCTGTCCTTCTGGATCCGTATGATGTCTGTCGATTGAGCAGAGGTCTCCGGAAAATACCGGAAGAACTGATTGGGAGTGTGTTGGAACTTGGGATTTCTGATGGCAATGTTCTGCCACATCTGGCAATGCGCGGAACAGAAGAAAAATGCGTTTTCCTGAATCAGGAAGGCAGATGCTCCATACATGAGATTCGTCCTGGATTCTGCCGGTTGTTTCCACTGGGAAGATATTATACGGAAGATGGATTTAAATATATCATTCAGATCCATGAATGTGCAAAGAAAAACCGTTCCAAGATCAAGGTAAAAAAATGGATCGACACACCGGACCTCAGACAATACGAAAAATTTGTATGGGATTGGCATCAGTTTCTTCTGGATGTACAGGAAGTGTTTTACCAGACGGAAGATGCGGATCTGATCAAAAATCTGAATATGTATGTGCTCAGCCGTTTTTATACAAAATCATATGAAGAAAACAGAGATTTTTATGAGCAATTTTATGAACGTCTTGAAGAAGCAAAAAAACTTCTGAGCCTGGGAGTATGATCCCGGGACTCAGAAGTTTTTTTGAATGAAAAGTTACTGATTATCTTTTGCAAGGAGTTCATTAAGAAGCTGATGAATGGTCTTGTTTAATACAGGATGTCTGTAATAAGGAGCAATCTCATCCATTGGCTTCAGGACAAAATCACGATTTTCCATATCAATATGTGGAATATGAAGATCCGGAGTGTCTATGATCTCATTATCATAGAACAGAATATCCAGATCAAGAGTACGCGGTCCCCAGTGAATGATACGTTCTCTGTTTGCGGCCGCCTCCAGTTCGTGAAGACGGTCCAGAAGTTCTTCCGGCGTGAGCAGCGTACGGAGTTTCAGAACACCATTCAGAAATTCATCCTGTTCCACACCACCATAAGGTTCTGTAACTAAATATTCAGATACAGCTTCTACTTCACAGGAAGGAGTAGTACGGAGTCCCTGAATGCCATCATCCAGGAACTTCTTTTTGTCCCCAAGGTTGGAACCAAAGGCTACATAGGCAGTATGCCATCCGCGGGTGATCTCCACAGCAACCGTTTCGAGTGGGAGAGCGACCGGAGCCCATGGCTTTTCAACACGCAGAGTGATCATTTTGAGAAGCGGAAGCTCTTGAAGCAGCATTTGGCAGAGATTTTCTGCAAGTGCCTCCAGAAGTTTATAAGTATGCTCTTTTGTGAATTTGGTGATCATATGGCTGACTTCTCCATAATGAATAGAAGCAGTCAGTTCATCGGTCAGACCTGCTTTTCGGGTATCCGTGTAAAGAGTGGCAGAAATAACGAATTTCTGGCCGAGAACATTTTCCTCCGGGAAAACTCCATGGTTTGCAAAAATCTCCAGGTTTTTGATCTCAATCTTATCCATTTATTTTATATTCCTTCCAAGAATTGCTTCAGTCATAAGGATAGCACGTTTGTTTTCTTTGATATCATGTACGCGGACAAAAGCACAGCCTTTCATGACACCGATGACAGAAGTGGCAACAGTGCCTTCTACACGCTGATCAACCGGAAGATCCAGAGTAAGACCAATCATGGACTTACGGGAGGTTCCGAGCAGGACCGGGAATCCGAGATGCTGAAAAAGTTCCAGATGATTCATGGTTTCCAGATTCATTTCATATGTTTTGCCGAAACCAACGCCCGGATCAAGAATGATTCGTTCGTCTTTGATTCCGGCTCCTCGGGCAATATTGACACATTCCTGTGTTTCAGCAAGCATATCTATGAGAAAGTTATTGTATTCTGTGTTGGCTTTGTTGTGCATAAGACAGCAGGCTACATCATGTTTGGCGATGACACCGGCCATGTCCGGATCATATTTGAGCCCCCAGACATCGTTGACCAGATCGGCACCTGCCTGGACAGCTGCATCTGCAACACTTCCCTTGTAAGTATCTACAGAGATCGGTACATCAAAACGTTTGCGAAGTGCTTCGATGACCGGAACGACACGTGCTGCTTCTTCTTCTGCACTGACCGGAGTATGCCCCGGACGTGTGGATTCACCGCCGACATCCAGAATATCAGCACCGTCTTTGATCATAGCTTCTGCATGCATCAGAGCATGATCCATAGTATTCCATTTGCCACCATCAGAAAAAGAATCCGGGGTCACGTTCAGGATGCCCATAATATAAGTTCTGTTTTTTACATCAAATTCACGATTTCCGATTTTCATGATCTAAGATTCTCCTTTTAATATTGAATCATCATATTTTTTTTTGAAAGATCCCAGTAGCATTCTTTTTCTGCAGGACAGAGAAAACACATACGGGATTTTTTATCTGCTTCATAAAGAATCCGGCTCAGGGAAGAAGTTTCCTCTTTTGAGGAACGATGTTCCCCGATCGCGGTCAGAATCTGCTCTTTTTCTGCAGAAGAAAAAGCAAGATCAGATAAAATCTGTTCAGCAATCTGTACACCGGCTTCGTCATGCGGGGTACCATCCATATACTGTCTGACGCGACCAATATCATGGAGAAGTGCAGTGCAGTAGATCAGTTCACGGGAGCAGTCAAGTCCTCGTTCCAGTGCAAATATGTAAGCAAGTCTTGCGACATCCAGAAAATGTTCCGGTGTATGACGGCAGAAGATACGGTCAGCTTCAAGGTGTATAAGATCTTTCAGATTTTGCTGATAGAGAGGATGCTGCCAGATAGCATTTACTCTTGTCATATCGGTATGCATCAGTCTTTTACCATGGAGAGGAACTGTTTCTGAAGTTCACGGTCTGTCTTGAAATCACCACGGGTAACGGTAGTAATCGTTTTACTTCCTGGTTTTTTGATTCCACGCATGGTCATGCAGGTGTGTTCCGCTTCCAGCATTACCATAATCCCCTTAGGATTCAGAGTACGTTCCAGTGCATCGGCAATCTGTACAGTCAGGCGTTCCTGAATTTGCGGTCTTCTTGCATAGACATCAACAGTACGGGCAAGTTTACTGAGTCCGGTCACTTTGCCATTTGGAATATAAGCTACATGAGCTTTGCCATAAAAAGGCATCAGATGATGTTCACACATAGAATAGAAAGTAATATCTTTTTCCAGTACCATTTCGTTATTTTCTACTTCAAACTGTTTGGCAAGATGATGATCCGCTTCTTCATCCAGTCCACCATAAATTTCCATACACATACGTGCAATTCGGTCCGGAGTATCTTTGAGACCTTCACGTTCTGTGTCTTCACCGATTCCTTCAAGAAGGAGACGGATTGCCTGTTCTACTTTCTGTTTATCTACCATTAAAAAAACAACCTCCTGTTAAACATGATATCGTGTACTGTGGAGATTGTCTTTTTTTTGTCGAGCTGATAGTGTGTTAAAGTGAAAAAGATATCTCCAATTGTGATAGAACGTATGTCGAAAAACGTATCCCTACACAATATGAGATATCCTCTTATATTGTTGCAACGGGTGCGGATCATATACCGTAAGACGGACTTTTCGTTTCGGCGACAACTCCCCATTCGCTGAACACTTGACGCATATGATCCTATTTTGCATATCATTCATTTCCCGTACAGTATAGCATAGATGTATTCGATATAAAAGGGGTAATTTGTTGAAAAAAATATTCATTTCTAATATATATTGACGAGAATTGGCAGACATGATAGCATAGAGGTATCTTTCAAAAAGAAATATAAAAAACGATAAAGATTCACAGATTACGGACCGACAGGGATAACGACTGTGTGTATGGATACACACGCGAGTTATCTCTTTTTTTATACGTGTTTTGCACGGAGAGGGAGGAAAAACATGTTTTTGATGATCGATAATTATGATTCGTTTGTTTACAATCTGAAAGCGTATTTTGAGGAGTTGGGAAGGGAGATCATGGTCAGGAGAAGTGATCAGATTAATATAGAAGAAATAGAAAAGATGCAGCCGGAAGGAATCATTCTTTCGCCCGGACCGAAACGTCCATGGGATGCTGTGCGATGTGTAGAAACAGTGAAATGGTTTCAGGGAAAGATCCCGATCTTAGGTGTCTGTCTGGGACATCAGGTGTTGGGACATTGCTGTGGAGCTGTTGTAGAGAAAGGGAGCCGTCCAATGCATGGAAAGGTGACAGGGATCCGAAATAATGGAACGGGATTATTTGAAGGACTGCCGGAGAAATTTAAAGTAACCAGGTATCATTCACTGGTTGTGAGAGAAGACAGTATTCCGGAAGAATACCGGGTAGATGCTGTGGCTGAAGATGGAGCGGTAATGGGAATCTCGCACAGAGAAATCCCTCTTTATGGCGTACAGTTTCATCCGGAAGCAGTCCTGACGGAATATGGTCATGAGTTGTTAGAAAATTTCTGTTGTATTGCAGAGAAATTCAACAAAAATGAATAAAAAATCTATGAAATATATAAGAAAAATTTATAGAAATGTTTCGAAAAATGGACAGAGAGGAAAAATAGATGTATAATATAAACCGCGTGATAAAAAAATTGACTCCACACAGATCAGCAGCAGAACTGTTCAAATATTTTTCGGATGAAAAGGACTGTGTATTTCTGGATTCATCTCTTGTGAACGGGCTTGGAAGATATTCAATCATAGGAATGCGGCCATATCTCAAATTAGTAAAAGATGATCATGGATTTTTTATAAATGAGCAGAAGGTATCGGAACTCTCATTTGAGGAATATCTCAAAAAATATCTGTCTGAGCATAAAGATCAGAACAAAAGCGGGCTTCCAATGCTATCAGGGGCAATCGGATATTTTTCGTATGAATACGGGCGGAAATTAATGGAAATACCATCTCATAAGGAAAATCTGGTAACGATTCCGGATGCAGTACTTGTTTTTTATGACATGTATATCATAGAGGATTGTCATGAGAAGAAAACATTTCTGGTGGCCAATGGAGTTACAGAAGATGCAGAGAAACTGATCGAATCTGTTGAAAAGCGTCTGACAGAAGTATTATTAGAAAAAGAACAGGTCGCAGACGGATCATTTAATATAGAAATAACACCAAATTTTAAAAAAGAAGAATACAAACAGGCTGTTGATGAGATGATTCGATATATCATCGAAGGTGATATCTATATCACAAATATGACGCAGCAGCTTGAGGTAAAGAGCAACAAAAAACCACTGGATGTTTTTTATGATTTGAGAGAAAACAATCCGTCACCATTTGGCGGCTATATGGATTACGGTGATTTTCAGATTGTCTGTGCATCACCGGAGCGATTCCTTAAGATGAAGAAGGGACATGTGAATACACGTCCGATCAAGGGAACGCGAAAAAGAGGTGAGACTCTGGAAGAGGATCTCCTTATGAGAAATGAACTCAAAAATTCAGAGAAGGATAAGAGTGAACTTCTTATGATCGTTGATCTCGAGCGGAATGATCTGAACCGCGTGTGCAAACCTGGAAGTGTCAAAGTGACGGAACTTTTTACGGTGGAAGAATATGCAACAGTATTTCATCTGGTTTCTGACATCGAGGGAGTACTTCAGGAAAACAAAACGATAATGGATCTGCTTGAAGCAACGTTTCCTGGCGGTTCTATTACAGGAGCTCCGAAATATCGTGCGATGGAGATCATTGATGAACTGGAGAACAACCGCAGAAATCTGTACACAGGTTCCATCGGTTACCTGACATTAGATGGAGACTGTGATTTTAATATAGTGATCCGTACAGCATTGCACAAAGATGGAATGTATTATCTGGGAGTTGGCGGTGGCATCACTGCTGAATCAGATCTGGAATTTGAATATGAGGAGACCCTTCAGAAAGCGAAAGCGGTTCTGGAGGCTATGAAATAAAGTCTGGAGTGATAAAAAGATATGGATATTAGACTGGATGAGGGATTTTTGTTTGGAATGGGAGTATTTGAAACGGTTGCAGTGGAACAAGGCAGACCGTTACTTCTGGAACAACATCTGAACAGAATGCAGGGATCAGCTGATTTTTTGAAATTGGGTTCCTGTGCAGAACGTGGACTTACAAAAGAAAAAATCGCAGAATATCTGAGTACACAGGAAATGTCGGTGAAGATGCATGGAGCACTTAAGATCGTGATGTCAGCTGAGAATACCTTCTTTCAGATGAGAGAAAATCCATATATGGATGAAATCTATTCCAGAGGATTTATGACGGATCTAAGCAAAGTCAGACGAAACGAGACTTCTCCACTGGTTTATCATAAGACATTTAATTATGGTGACTGTGTTCTGGAAAAAAGAGCAGCCGCAGCAGCCGGTATCAATGAAAAGATATTTATCAACACCAAAGGACAGATCAGTGAAGGAACTGTCTGCAATGTCTTTTTTGTACGTAAAAATATGATCTATACACCGCAGCTTTCCTGCGGCCTGTTGCCGGGTATCCTGCGTGAATATATTATGGAAAGATTTCAGGTGACAGAAACGATCATTTATCCGGATGAGCTGATGTATTATGAGGAGTGTTTTGTGACAAACTCACTCATGGGTGTGATGCCGGTAAGACAGCTTGGAAATATCTGTTTTCCGCATCGTGCAAAAGCAGACGAAGTAAGAGAAGTATACGAAAAAGAAAAAATGTCCCTGTGAGGGGCATTTTTTTTGCCTGAATTGTGTCCAAAAAGTCACAAAAAAACGATTGACTTTCAAAGGCGAAATTTTGTATAATAGGAAAATTCGGAAATAGAAAAAGACAGATAAGGAGGCTGACAGAAAAGATGAATAAGACACTTTTTAAATCCATCCGGGAATATAAGAAACAGTCATTGCTGGCGCCGTTTCTCGTAATTCTGGAGGTCATGATGGAGGTTCTCATTCCTCTGGAAATGGCAAAGATCATAGATGTTGGAATAGCCAATGGTGATCTTGGTTATATTGTACAGCGCGGAATAATTCTTGTTGCAATGGCGATGCTGGCATTGTTTTTTGGTGTGCAGGCCGGTAATATGGCAGCCGTAGCGGCTGCTGGTTATGCGAAAAATCTTCGCCATGATATTTTCTATAAGGTGCAGGATTTTTCTTTCAAAAACATTGACCATTTCTCCACATCAGGTCTGGTCACACGAATGACAACAGATATTACAAACGTGCAGATGGCATATATGATGAGTATCCGTCTTCTGGCAAGAGCACCGATCATGATTCTTCTTTCCTGGATCATGACACTGCTGATCAATGTAAAGATTGCACTTCTGTTCCTGATCGTAATCCCGCTTCTTGGTGGAACACTGATGTTTATAGCAAAGAAAGCGCATCCACATTTTATCAGAGTATTTGACGAGTATGATGAACTGAACAATTCTGTGCAGGAAAATGTCAATGCATCACGTGTGGTAAAGGCATTTGTAAGAGAAGATTACGAGATAAACAAATTTCACGGTGTGTCCAATTATGTATATACCCTGTTTACAAAAGCAGAAAAAATCGTTGCATGGAACTCTCCGGTCCTGCAGTTCATGATGTACGCGGTTGTACTTCTGATCGCGCTGATCGGTGGACGAAGCATTGTATTTGGAACCATGGAGACTGGAGAACTGACAAGTGTGATCGTATATGCGATTCAGATTCTGATGTCTCTGAATATGGTGACTTTTGTATTTGTCATGATCATGATCGCAGGGGCTTCCACAGACCGTATCACGGAGGTGTTTAATGAGGTACCGGAGATGCAGGACAAAGCGGATGCGGTGAAAGAAGTCAGAAATGGCGAGATTACCTTTGAACATGTAGATTTCAGCTATGCGGGTGAAGGCGGAAACCTTTCCCTGAAAGATATCAACATTCATATTAAATCGGGACAGACAGTTGGCATCATTGGCGGTACCGGAAGTGCCAAATCTACACTGGTACAGATGATCCCGAGACTTTATGATGTCACTGGTGGTGCAGTAAAAGTAGCCGGAGTCGATGTACGTGACTATAATCTGGAAGTTCTGCGTGACCAGGTATCTATGGTTCTGCAGAAAAATGTATTATTTTCCGGTACGATCTACGATAATATTCGCTGGGGCAATGAAAAGGCCAGTGATGAGGAAGTTAAGAGAGTCTGCCGTCTGGCGCAGGCAGATGGATTTGTAAATGAGTTCCCGAATGGTTATGAGACCATGATCGTACAGGGCGGTAATAACGTTTCCGGTGGACAGAAACAGCGTCTATGTATTGCACGTGCACTGCTTAAGAAACCAAAGATCCTGATTCTGGATGATTCCACCAGTGCAGTAGATACCAAAACAGATGCATTGATCCGTAAAGCATTCCGGGAAGAGATCCCGGACACGACCAAGATCATCATTGCACAGAGAGTTTCTTCGATAGAAGATGCCGATCAGATCATTGTGCTGGATGATGGTAAGATCGCAGGTGTGGGAACATCGGAAGAACTGCTGCAGACAAATGAAATCTACAGGGAAGTATATGAATCTCAGGTGAAAGGAGGAGAAGAGGATGAATAAGAATAAAAAACCGAAAATGACAAAAAATGATTTAAAGACGGCAAAACGTCTGATGAAATATGTGACAGAGAAATATAAATTCCAGTTTATTCTTGTTTTCTTCTGTATCCTGATCAGTGCTGTGGCGACAACTGCAGTCTCTCTTTCTCTGAGATACCTTCTGGATGATTTTATCCTGCCGCTTGTTGGACAGAAAACCCCGGATTTTGCAGGACTTTATAAGGCCCTGACTGTTTTGGGCGTAATCTTTCTGGCAGGTGTCATTGCAACATTTATTTACACAAGAATGATGGTTTATATCGGACAGGGTGTACTCAAAAGAGTACGTGATGATATGTTTGAACATATGCAGACACTGCCAATCCGTTACTTCGACCAGAATACAAATGGTTCGATCATGAGTCTTTATACCAATGATACAGATACATTGAGACAGATGATCAGCCAGGCAATTCCACAGGCACTGATGGCATTGTTTACAATTGTTGTCACTTTTATTTCCATGCTGGTGCTGAGTCCGCTTCTTACGATACTTGCAGTACTGATCATTTTTGTGATGCTTGCTGTTACCGGCAGGATCGGAGCAAAGAGTGGAAAATACTTTGTACATCAGCAGATGTCTCTGGCAGATGTGACCGGATTCGTGGAAGAACGAATGAACGGACAGAGGGTAGTAAAGGTATTTAATCATGAGGCAAAATCAAAAGAAGAGTTTGATCAGCTCAATGAAGTTCTTTTTGAGAGCGCCTCACAGGCAAATAAATACGGTAATATGATGGGGCCAGTTATCGGAAATATCGGAAACCTGCAGTTTGTACTGACGGCGGTTCTCGGAGGAATCCTTTCTGTAGCAGGCATCGGAGGAATCACACTTGGTGTTATGGCTTCCTATCTGCAGTTCACCAAAAGCTTCACTCAGCCGTTCATGCAGGTGGCACAGCAGTTTAATTCCATCGTCATGGCACTTGCCGGTGCGGAAAGAATTTTCAATCTGATCGATGAGAAACCGGAAGAGGATGAGGGTTATGTAACACTTGTCAATGCAAGAAAAGATGAGAATGGCAACATTGTAGAATGCAAAGAGAGAACCGGCATGTGGGCATGGAAACATCCGCATTCTGCAGATGGCTCCGTATCCTATACAGAGCTGAAAGGTGATGTAAGATTTGAGGATGTAACCTTTGGATATAATGAAGACAAAACAATTCTTCACGATATCAGCCTGTATGCGAAGCCCGGACAGAAACTGGCATTCGTCGGCTCTACCGGAGCCGGTAAGACAACCATAACCAATCTGATCAATCGTTTTTATGATATCCAGGAAGGCAAGATCCGTTATGATGGAATCAATATTACCAAGATCAAAAAGGATGATCTGAGACATTCTCTTGGAATCGTTCTTCAGGACACACATTTGTTTACCGGTACGATTCGTGATAATATTCGTTATGGCAAGCTGGATGCAACGGATGAAGAAATCTATGCAGCAGCAAAACTGGCACATGCAGATCAGTTTATACAGATGCTCCCGAAAGGATACGATACGATGCTGAGCGGGGATGGTGAAGAACTCTCTCAGGGGCAGAGACAGCTTCTGTCCATTGCGCGGGCAGCAGTTGCAGACCCACCGGTACTGATTCTGGATGAAGCAACTTCCAGTATCGATACCCGTACAGAAAGTATCGTACAGAAAGGTATGGACAACCTGATGAAGGGCCGTACCGTGTTTGTGATCGCGCACAGACTTTCTACGATTCGAAACAGTGATGCGATTATTGTTCTGGAACATGGCAAGATCATTGAGAGAGGTGACCACAAAGACCTCATTAAACAGAAAGGAACTTATTATCAGCTGTATACTGGTAAACTGGAACTTTCATAAAAAATATTACAGAGACAGAATTTCCTGATAATCTGGAGTTCTGTCTCTTTGTATATTCGGTAATCTGTGAGAAAAAAATGGCGCAATATGTGCAACAATTAACTGTATTTTTATTCCAGACGTGGTATACTGTCAACAAAAAGAAATGGGGGCTCAATATGTTAAAATCATGGACACCGGGCGAAGAACCGGACAAAGATGAGATGAAAGTACAGCTTGAGAAAACCAGAAACAGACTTTATGATCTTCAGATGAAGATCAAGGAGCACAAGCTCCCGGTACTGGTCCTTTTTGAGGGGTGGAGTGCAGCAGGCAAAGGCAGTATGATCGGTAAGGTGATCAGGAATATTGATCCTCGTTTTTTCAAGGTTGCCACGATGTCAGCTCCGACAGAGGAAGAGGTACGCAGACCGTTTCTGTATCGTTATATGAAACAGATCCCGGAAGAAGGCAAATTTACATTCCTGGATTCCGGATGGATGGAACAGACGGTGAAGGAAGTATTGAATGGAGAACTCGAAGGAGATGCTTATGAGCGGTGTATCGAGAGCATCAGGCGTTTTGAAAGGCAGCTTACGGACAATGGATATCTGGTCCTGAAATTCTTTATGGAGATTGATAAGGACGAACAGGAAAAACGTATGAAGAAGCTGCTTTCCAAGGATGATACCAAGTGGCGTGTGACAGGATTCGATAAATGGCAGAACAAACATTATAAGAAGTGCGAGAATGTATTTGACCGTTATATGAAAGACACCAATATGTCCAGTTCGCCGTGGTATATCATTGATGCAAAGGATAAGAAGTGGGCAGAGCTGCAGGTGATGGATACATTGGTGAGCAGTATCGAAGTGGCATTGCAGAACCAGAGTCATTCGGTACCGATCCTTCAGAATGTCTTTCCACTGGTCAAGATGCCTAAGTTGAAAGACGTAGAGCTGGAAGGCAAGACAATTGACGAAGAAGAGTACCAGAAAGAATTGAAGAAGCTGCAGGCTAAACTGGGAGAACTGCATAATCGCCTGTACCGTAAGCGGGTTCCGGTGATCATTACCTATGAGGGATGGGATGCGGCCGGCAAAGGCGGCAATATCAAACGAATTGCAGGGGCATTGGATCCTAGAGGATATGAGGTACAGCCAATCGCCAGTCCGGAGCCACATGAGAAGGCTCGGCATTATCTCTGGAGATTCTGGACAAGACTTCCGAAGGATGGGCACATTGCAATCTTTGATCGTACGTGGTATGGCCGTGTCATGGTAGAACGGCTGGAAGGATTCTGCAGTGAAAATGACTGGAAACGTGCTTACAATGAGATGAATGAATTTGAAAAGGAACTCCACGACTGGGGTGCAGTGATCATCAAATTCTGGGTGCAGATTGATAAAGATACACAGCTGGAGCGTTTTAATGACCGCCAGAATAATCCGGAGAAACGCTGGAAGATCACAGACGAAGATTGGCGAAACCGTGAAAAATGGGATCAGTATGAAGAAGCAGTCGATGAGATGCTGAAGAAGACAAGTACAACGTTTGCACCGTGGCATATTCTGGAGTCCGTTGACAAGAAATATGCACGTATCAAAGCACTGAAGATTGTAATTGAAGAAATTGAGAAAGCACTGAAATAAAAAAGAACCTCTCTGTCGGCAATTGGTCCGGCAGGGAGGCTTTTTGCATATAAAGCAATTTCAGGATCTCAGATAATTTTTCATGGTCTTCAGAGCATTTTTTTCAAGGCGGCTGACCTGCGCCTGAGAGATGCCGATTTCATCAGCAACTTCCATCTGTGTCCGACCCTCATAGAAGCGCATTTCAATGATGTGCTTTTCTCTCTGGTTAAGCCGGTTCATGGCTTCCCGGAGAGATAGGTTTTCCAGCCAGTGGTCTTCTTTGTTTTTCTGATCGCTGATCTGATCCATGACATACAGCGTATCGCCACCCTCGGAGTATACCGGTTCAAACAAGCTGACAGGACTCTGGATCGCATCCAGGGCATATACGATCATTTCTTTTTCAATGCCGATCTCATCAGCAATTTCATCGATCGTTGGTTCCTTCAGATTCTTTTTGATCATATTTTCTTTGGTATAAATGGCTTTATAGGCAATGTCGCGCAGAGAACGGCTTACCCGGATACTGTTATAATCCCGTAGATAGCGGCGGATCTCACCGATGATCATCGGGACTGCATATGTCGAGAATTTGACATTCAGTGTATCGTCAAAATTATCGACGGCTTTCATAAGACCAATGCACCCGATCTGAAAAAGATCATCGGCATTTTCATTGCTGTTCTGAAATCGTTTGATAACACTTAACACAAGGCGGAGATTTCCTTTGATATATTGTTCGCGAGCTTCAGAATCTCCTTTTTTGATCTTTTGAAATAATGCTTCTTTTTCGTCCGACTTCAGGATCGGAAGACTGGATGTATTTACCCCGCAGATTTCTACTTTATTAAGTGCCATCAAAATATCCTCCTCATCTCTTATTTCTGGTACTAGAAATGATTCTCAGGGAGGACAGGAAATATTCTTTTCTGGGAAAAATATAAAAATTAATAGCCCTTGACAGTGTCAGAGAAGGTGGTCTTTGTGAAAACATTTTTCTTCTTTGACTTCGACGAGGATGATATCATCACCAATCTGGCAGATGCAGCACCAGGGAATGATGTATTCGCTTTCTCTGCCGGGAAAAAAACAGAATTTGCCGGGACCTGGAACGATGAGAGCAGTGATGGCTCCTGTTTTGCGGTCGAACTCCAGATCGACCGGGCAGCCAAGACTGCGACAGGTACAGGTATTGATGACTTCTTTCTGTCTAAGCTCACATAATCGCATGAATTTACCACTTTTTATAAAAGATATGCAAAATTTATCTGAAATATACAGGTGCATTTCTTGACATTGTTCGAAAAAATAAAGTATAATTATTTCATTAAAAGGGGAAAGAGGGGAAAATACTGTGAGATGCCCGTTTTGTAATCAGGATAACAGCAAGGTTGTAGACTCCCGACCGGTAGATGATACAAATTCAATCCGGAGACGGCGAATGTGTGAATCCTGTGGAAAAAGATTTACGACATACGAAAAAGTTGAAACTATTCCATTGAGTGTCATTAAGAAGGATCAGACACGTGAACAGTATGACCGTTCCAAGATTCAGGGCGGAATTCTGCGTGCCTGCTATAAGAGACCGATTCCGGTGGAAAAGATCGAGTCGCTGATGGATTCTATAGAGGGAGATATTTTTGACACAGCAGACAAAGAAATTTCCAGTACCCGCATTGGTGAGATTGTCATGGAACATCTGAAGGACCTGGATGCAGTTGCTTATGTTCGCTTTGCTTCTGTCTACAGAGAATTCAAGGATGTCAGTACATTTATGGATGAACTGAAGAAATTTATGGAACCATAAAGAAAACATGAAAATATAAAAAGGCGCTTCGGATCAGAAATCCGGAACGCCTTTTGGATTATACTTACGAATGAACAGGAGATTAAACAATACCCTGGGCCATCATTGCATCTACAACCTTTTCGAAACCTGCAATGTTAGCACCAACAACGAAGTTGTCCGGCATATCATAACGTTTTGCAGCATCGCTGATCTTAGCATAGATGTCAACCATGATCTGATGAAGTTTGGCATCAACTTCTTCGGATGTCCAGGAAAGTCTCTGAGAGTTCTGGCTCATTTCCAGTGCGGAAGTAGCAACACCACCTGCATTGGATGCTTTTCCAGGAAGGAAGAGAACACCGTTTGCCATAGCGTAGTCTGTAGCTTCTCTTGTAGTAGGCATGTTTGCACCTTCTACGATATATTTGCATCCGTTTGCAATCAGAGTTTTTACACCATCAAGGTCAAGTTCGTTCTGAGTTGCGCATGGAAGATATACATCACATTTGATGTTCCAGATGCCAACACCTTCTGTGTAAGTAGCACCTTCTACACGGTCAGCGTATTCTTTGATACGTCCACGTTTTACTTCTTTGATATCTTTGACAATGTCAAGGTTGATTCCGTTTGGATCATGGATATATCCGTTAGAGTCGCACATTGCAACAACCTTTGCACCAAGCTGAGTAGCTTTCTGCACTGCATAGATTGCAACATTACCGGAACCTGTAACAACAACAGTTTTTCCGTCAAGAGAATCGTTGTGGTCTTTCATCAGTTCGTTCAGAATATATACAACACCGTATCCGGTAGCTTCTGTACGGATCAGGGAACCACCATAGGTAAGTCCTTTACCTGTCAGAACGCCTTCATAAAGATCACGAACACGTTTGTACTGTCCGAAGAGATATCCAATCTCACGTCCGCCAACACCGATGTCACCAGCCGGTACGTCTGTGTCTGCGCCGATGTATTTGCAGAGTTCTGTCATAAAGCTCTGGCAGAATGCCATAACTTCTCTGTCAGATTTGCCCTTAGGATCGAAGTTGGAACCACCTTTACCGCCACCGATCGGGAGACCTGTAAGGGAGTTTTTGAAAACCTGTTCGAAGCCGAGAAATTTAAGAATGCTCTGGTTTACTGTCGGATGGAAACGAAGACCACCCTTGTAAGGTCCGATTGCACTGTTGAACTGTACACGGTATCCTTTGTTTACCTGTACTTTGCCGTTGTCATCTACCCACGGAACACGGAAAGAAATGATTCTTTCTGGCTCTACCAGACGTTCCAGAACGGAAAGACTGCGGTATTTTTCTTCATTTTTGTCGATAACAACTTTCAGAGAATCCAGTACTTCTTTGACTGCCTGATGGAATTCTGGTTCGCCAGGATTCTGTGCAACGACTCTTTCATAAACTTCTTCTGTGTAAGACATGTTGATTTCCTCCTCATTCGTTTTATGAATTATGTCTATCTGTCTAAGACATTTGTCCAGGGACTATTATACACAAAAGTGGTAAAGTTGAAAAGGGTATCATAAAAATTTTTTTCAAAAAATTTATTAAGACATACTAAAAAATAATTTATATGATTTTATGATACGAGTTGTGGAGAATTTTACCTTGCGAAATTGAGCGGAATGTGAGATTATAGTACAATACGAGTTACTGAATATAGGATTCCAGTGACCGATATGAATAAAAAATTCACGGAGAGGAGTGAAAAAATGAGAACATTTGACAAATCAACAAAGCTCGATAATGTACTGTATGATGTGAGAGGACCGGTGGTTGATGAGGCGGCCAGAATGGAAGAGGAAGGCAAAGAAATTCTGAAACTGAATATCGGAAACCCGTATCCGTTCGGATTCTCAGCTCCTCAGGAAGTGATTCTGGATATGCTGAGCAATATCCGTACATCTCAGGGATATTCCGATTCCAAGGGAATCTTTTCTGCACGTAAGGCAATCATGCAGTATGCGCAGCTTCGTAATATTCCAAATGTTTCCATGAATGATATATATACTGGAAATGGTGTAAGTGAGCTGATTAATCTCTGTATGCAGGCACTTCTGGATAATGGAGATGAGATTCTGATCCCGGCACCGGACTATCCGCTCTGGACGGCTACAGCTACACTGGCCGGGGGAAACGTTGTCCATTACGTCTGCGATGAACAGTCAGACTGGTATCCTGATATCGATGATATCAGAAGCAAGATCACAGATAAGACAAAAGCAATCGTCATCATCAATCCGAATAACCCGACAGGTGCAGTATATCCCAAAGAAATTCTTGAACAGATCGTTCAGATCGCAAGAGAAAAAGAACTGATCATTTTTTCGGATGAGATTTATGACCGCCTGGTTATGGACGGATATGAGCATACATCCATTGCCTCTCTGGCACCGGATGTTTTCTGTGTTACATTTTCCGGATTGTCCAAATCCCACATGATCGCTGGATTCCGTATCGGATGGATGATCTTAAGTGGAGCAAAGGACAAGGCAAAAGGCTATATAGAAGGAATCAAGATGCTTTCCTCTATGAGACTTTGTTCCAATGTGCCGGCACAGTCGATCGTGCAGACAGCACTTGGTGGATACCAGAGTGTCACAGAGTATATCAAACCGGGTGGAAGAGTTTATGAGCAGAGAGAGTGCATCTATAATGCACTGAAAGATATCCCGGGAATTTCTGTAGTAAAACCTCATGCTGCTTTCTATATCTTCCCGAAGATCGATACCGAGAAGTTCAATATTACAAATGATGAACAGTTTGCACTTGATTTCCTGCATGAGAAACAGGTACTGATCGTTCCGGGCAAAGGCTTTAACTGGATGAAACCAGATCATTTCAGAATTGTTTATCTTCCAAATATAAGACAGCTTGAGAAGTCAATGGAAAAACTTAGAGAATTTCTGCGCACATATCAGCAGAGATAACTGGACTGAAATGACAGGAAATGTTATACTTATTTTAGATTAGAGATTTATTTTGAGGAGGGCCTGCGGGAAAAAGAAGCATAAGTCGAAAGGAGTATCATGCATGACAGGATTTAACACAAAAGTAACACCGGAAATTGAAAATCTGACACAGATGTGCGTAGATCATTCCAGTATGGATGTGTCACTTTATGGAAAGTACGATGTAAAAAGAGGACTTCGAGACATCAATGGTAAAGGCGTTCTGGCCGGGTTGACACAGATATCCAATGTACAGGCGGTTAAAGTTATTGATGGGAAAGAAGTTCCCTGTGCAGGAAGTCTTTATTACCGAGGGTATAATATCAAAGATCTGACGGCGGGTTTTGTCAATGATAATCGGTTTGGATTTGAAGAGACGACCTACCTGCTTTTGTTTGGTAAACTTCCAAGTGCAAAAGAACTTGCAGATTTCCAGGCTTTGCTGGCAGCCCAGCGTTCATTACCAAGAAATTTTGTGCGTGATGTTATCATGAAAGCACCGGGACGTGATATTATGAATGCGCTTTCACGAAGCGTGCTTACTTTATATTCCTATGATAATAATCCAGATGATATTTCACTTCCGAATGTACTAAGACAGTGCCTGAACCTGATCAGTGAATTTCCGCTGCTTTCCGTATATGGATATCAGGCATACAGTCATTATGTGAGAGGTAAGAGTCTTTATATCCACAATCCGAAGAAAGAACTTTCTACAGCTGAGAATATTCTTCGGATGCTCAGACCAGATAAAAAATATACAGATTTGGAAGCGAAGATCCTTGATCTGGCATTGATACTTCATATGGAACATGGTGGTGGTAACAACTCTACATTTACAACACATGTTGTTTCATCATCCGGAACGGATACATATTCTGCAATTGCTGCTGCACTCGGCTCACTGAAAGGCCCGAAACATGGCGGTGCGAATATCAAGGTTATTCAGATGTTCCAGGATATGAAGAAAGAAGTCCGTGACTGGGAAGATGAAGAGGAAGTTCGTGCATATCTGAAACACCTTCTTCATAAAGAAGCATTTGACAGACGTGGCCTGATCTATGGTATGGGACATGCAATTTATTCTGTTTCCGATCCGAGAGCAGAAGTTCTTAAGGGATTTGTAGAAAGCCTCGCAAAAGAAAAAGGACGTATGAAAGATTATCGTCTGTATTCCATGGTTGAATGGATGGCTCCACAGGTGATTGCAGAAGAACGCCGTATTTATAAGGGTGTCAGCGCCAATGTTGATTTTTACAGTGGATTTGTATACAGCATGTTGGATCTTCCACTGGAACTCTATACACCGATGTTTGCCGTGGCACGTATTGTTGGATGGAGTGCGCATCGAATGGAAGAGTTGATCAATACAGATAAGATCATCCGCCCGGCATATAAGAATGTTCTGCCTGAGGCAGAATATATTCCTCTCAGCGAGAGATAAGATCAGACAACAGAGGAGAAAATAATGTTTCGATGTTTTTTTCCAGATGAATATCTGGATTCTGCGTATGTGATAGATTATGACCGCCTTTACCGCGAAGGGTACCGCGGTCTGATCTATGACATTGATAATACACTTGTGCCTCACGGGGCACCGGCAGATGAGCGGGCAATTGCACTTTTTGCACATTTGAGAGAACTTGGATTTGGCTATTGTCTGTTGTCAAACAATCAGATTGAGCGGGTTTCCTCATTTGCAGATGCGATTGGCGCACAGTTTATTGAGAATGCGCACAAGCCATCTGTACGTAATTATAAGAAAGCAATGGAACTTCTTGGAACAGACACAGGAAATACCATTTTTATAGGAGATCAGCTTTTCACAGATGTATATGGGGCCAAAAGAAGCGGCATCCGTAATATTCTGGTGAAGCCGATTCATCCAAAAGAAGAAATTCAGATTGTGCTCAAACGTTATCTGGAAAAAATAGTATTACATTTTTACAAAAAGGAGGAGGGGATTTCATGAACCACGTGGTGATCATTGGGTTTATGGGTTCGGGAAAAACGAGAGTTGGAAAGCAGCTTTCCAAAGACTTGGGATTACCATTTGTTGATCTGGAGAAGATCATTACAAAGAGGATGAATCTTTCTGCAAGAGAGATATTCGAGAGATTCGGAGAGCCGTATTACCGTGCATTGGAGACTCTGGCACTGAAACAGCTGATTCAGGATTCAGAGCGCAAGGTGATTTCACTTGGAGCAGGTCTTCCACTGCAGGAACAGAACGAAAAATATCTCAGAGAACTTGGTACAGTTGTTTATCTGAAAGGATCACTGGCAACGCTCAAGAAACGTCTGGAGGGATCCAAAAAAGATCCGATGCTGGATGGGGAAGACAGAGATGACAAGATCAAGAAACTTCTGAAACAGAGAGATCCGGTATATCAGAAGTTTGCTGATATTCAGGTAACGACAGGAGAAGTGCCTTTTGAGGAGCTTATTAAAGAAATTGAAGAGAAATTGGCTTCTTATGAAAAAAAGTAGTTGAAAAAACTTCCTGTATATTATAGAATAACTGGTAGCGAACACAAAACGAAGGAGGATAATAAAATGATTTCTGCAGGTGATTTCAGAAACGGTGTCACAATCGAAATTGAAGGAAACGTATGTCAGATCGTTGAATTCCAGCATGTAAAACCTGGAAAAGGCGCTGCGTTCGTAAGAACAAAATATAAAAACATTATCACAGGAGCTGTACTGGAAAAATCTTTCCGTCCTACAGAGAAATTCCCACAGGCTCGTATCGACCGTGTGGACATGAGTTATCTGTACAATGATGGAGACCTTTACAACTTCATGAATACAGAAACATATGATCAGGTTGCACTTACAAAAGAACAGGTTGGAGATTCTCTCAAATTCGTTAAAGAGAACGAAGTTGTTAAAGTTTGTTCCTGGAATGGAAATGTATATGCAATCGAGCCGCCTCTGTTTGTAGAACTTGAAGTTATCGAGACAGAGCCAGGATTTGCTGGAAACACAGCACAGGGTGCTACAAAACCTGCAACTGTTGAAACAGGTGCTCAGGTAATGGTTCCGCTGTTCGTTAACCAGGGAGATAAACTGAAAATCGATACAAGAACAGGTGAATATCTGTCTCGTGTATAATTAATAGGATGAATAGTTGCTGCGAACGTAGTGAGCAGTAGCAAGTTAAGATACCACCGGAGAGATTCGGTGGTATTTTTTTACTGTGCTGATTCGTGGAAAAGCAAAGAAAAAGAGCAAAAAGTGAGAAATCGTTGCCGAAAATAGAATTTTGGTTAAAATAGAAATGGAGGACATGATATGGAGTACAGAACACTTGGAAAAACAGGATTGAAGATTTCACGTATGGGATTCGGAGGCATTCCGATTCAGAAAATCGATGAAGAAGGGACAAAGAAGCTTCTTCATGCAATGGCAGAAAAAGGAATCAACTATATTGATTCCGCGAGAGGATACACAGTCAGTGAACGGTATATCGGTTATGGGCTGGAGGGAATTCGTGATAAATTTGTACTTGCGACAAAATCCATGGCAAGAACAAAAGAAGCAATGGCGGCAGATATTGAGACAAGTCTGAATAACTTCCGCACAGACTATATTGATCTGTATCAGGTACATAATCCAAGCATGGAACAGCTAGATCAGGTTATTGGAGAGGGCGGTGCACTGGAGGCGCTTATAGAAGCCAAAGCAGCTGGAAAAATCGGACACATTGGACTGACTGCGCATTCCACTGCTGTTTTTGAGCGTGCATTGGAGCTGGATTGGGTAGAAACAATTATGTTTCCATATAATATTGTAGAGCAGCAGGGCGCTGAACTGATTCGCAAATGTGCTGAAAAAAATATCGGATTTATTGATATGAAACCACTTGCCGGTGGCGCAATCGAAGATGGTACACTTGCACTTCGCTATGTCTGTTCCAATCCGGATGTGACTGTTGTGATTCCAGGAATGGCAGAGATCCGTGAACTGGACGAAAATATGGCAGCCTGCTCTGATTCTACACCTCTTACAGAGGAAGAACTCAAGAAGATGGAGGAGGTTCGCGCGCAGCTTGGAAATGATTTCTGTCGTCGCTGCAATTACTGTGCACCATGTACCGTAGGTATCAATATCCCAAGTGTATTTCTCTTTGCCGGTTATCTGCAGAGATATGATCTGGCAGACTGGGCGAAAGAACGCTACAGCACGCTGAAAGTAAAAGCTTCTGCATGCATTGGCTGTGGCAAATGTGAGCCAAGATGTCCATATCATCTGCCAATCAGAGAAAAATTAAAGGTATGCGCGAAAGATATGGGAGAATAAACATGTTCAAAGATATTGTAAAAGCAAGCAGAAGCTACAGAGGATATGATGAATCTTATCGCTTCAGCAGAGAAGAGTTGGAAGACTTCGTGGACTGCGCGCGTTTTGCACCGTCCAGCGTGAACGCCCAGCCATTTCGTTATTATCTGGCATGGGAGAATGAAGAAGTAGACCGAATCCAGAAACTGACAAACTGGGCGCGGGCGCTTCCGCAGATGCAGCTTCCTCATCCGGGCATGTGCCCGACAGGATTTATCATCATCTGCCAGGATCTGAACCTTGGAGCTTCCATCCCTAGATACCAGAAAGATGTCGGAATTGTGGCACAGACCATGCTTTTGGCGGCAGCTGAACGTGGACTTGGCGGTTGCATGATTGGAAACTACAATGCCGATTCCGTCAAAAAAGAACTGCACCTCGCCGAAAATCTCGCTCCGGTGCTGATCGTGGCATTTGGCAAGCCGGCAGAAAAAATTGTGATCAAAGAAATCGAGGAAGGCGAGAACATTGCCTATTACCGCGATGAGAACGATGTACATTACGTACCCAAAAGAAAACTGGAAGACATTATAATAAAGAAATAAAGAATTCCCAATACCATACTTTATTTCCTAAAGTGCGAAGCATGACTACACCCCATCAATTAAAACTGAAGAGAGAATCTGGATATAACCACTACGGGTACAGATGCATCTGCAAGAGTTCGTAGAAATACTTGGGATGTATCCTTAGTTATCAGAACCGCAAATAGCTAAAAATTGACATTAATCAAACATTTATATAAAAAACTGCTGTAATATCGGCAGTTTTTTGTACTTTATTTGTTAGGGCAAAGCCCTGTTTACCATTGTGTAGTTTTTCGTTGATCCGAAAAACGGAACTTTGGGAAACAAATAAACCACCTGCTATGCAGGTGAGTTAGGAATGCTTCAGCTTACAGTAAAAAACCTCCTGTGTTACAATAATGTTGGTTCGCCAACCGCATTAAAGGACAAAGGAGGTTATCCAAATGGATAGTAATAGTTTATCACATACAAAATGGAATTGTAAGTATCATATTGTATTTGCACCAAAATATAGAAGAAAAGTAGCATATGGAAAAATAAAGCAGGATATAGCGAATATTTTGAGTATGTTATGTAAGAGAAAAGGTGTAAAAATTGTAGAAGCGGAAATATGTCCAGATCATGTACACATGCTAGTAGAAATTCCACCGAGCATAAGTGTATCGTATTTTGTAGGGTACTTAAAAGGAAAAAGTACACTTATGATATTTGAAAGACATGCAAATTTAAAATATAAATATGGAAATAGACATTTCTGGTGTCGAGGATATTATGTAGATACGGTAGGGAAAAATGCAAAGAAAATACAGGAATATATAGCAAATCAGTTACAAGAAGATTTGGAATATGACCAGATGACACTGAAAGAGTATATTGACCCGTTCACGGGTGAGCCAGTAAAACCGAACAAATAAAAGAAGCCCTTTAGGGCTTAGTGGGTAAATGATGTTGCGCTTGGCGAACCTATTTCAGTGAGTCTTTAGACTCCAGTGCCGGTAATAGACCCTTATAGGGTCAAAGCAAGCCACCGGCTAAGCCGGTGGTCTTGACTGACTTGTTGAGACAAAATGCAGTGTGCTATAATAGAAAAAGTTTGTTACTCATAATAAAAGAACAAGGGTAATAAAAGATTTAAACTCAGGAGGCGAATAAAGTGAAATATTTAAGACAGTTTGGAATCATTCTGGCTGTGACCTGCGCGGGGGAGATTATGAAATATTTTATCCCGCTTCCAATACCGGGTAGTATTTATGGACTGATTCTGATGTTTGTGCTTCTGCTTGCAAAAGTGATCAAGGTAGAACACGTAAAAGAAACAGGAGAATTTCTGATTGAGATCATGCCGCTTATGTTTATCCCGGCAGGTGTAGGACTTGTTACGTCCTGGAGTCAGTTGCAGTCTTTCCTGGTGCCACTTCTTGTAATAACAGTAGTATCTACATTTGTAGTTATGATTGTGACAGGAAAAGTGACAGATTTCTTAATTTCAAGAAAAGGAGAGAAGAAGAATGGATAATCTGATTTTGAGTTCTGCAACAGTTGGAATCGTGATCAGCCTGCTGGCTTATGAGATCGGCCTGGCTGCTCAGCGCAAATGGAAACTGGCAGTTTTAAATCCATTGTTGATTTCCATCATACTTGTAATTGCGTTTCTGGTAGTATTTCATGTGGATTATGAAAGTTACAATATGAGTGCCAAATATCTGAGCTATCTTCTGACACCGGCAACGGTCTGTCTGGCTATACCTCTTTATCTTCAGCTGGATCTGTTGAAGAAAAATATAGTAGCGATTCTTGTTGGTGTATTTTCCGGAGTGCTCGCAAGTCTTGGAACCGTACTTGCAATGTCAGTCGTATTCGGTCTGAACCATAAAGAATATGTAACGATGCTTCCAAAATCTATTACTACAGCGATCGGTATGGGAGTATCTGAGGAACTTGGCGGATATGTGACAATTTCTGTTGCGGTGATCATCATTACAGGAGTACTTGGAAATATGGCAGCAGAATTTATCTGTAAGCTTTTCCGTATTAAGAGCCCGATTTCCAGAGGCCTTGCAATCGGCACGGCATCCCATGCAGTAGGAACTGCGAGAGCAATGGAACTGGGTGAAGTCGAGGGAGCAATGAGCAGTCTTGCTATCGTTGTGTGCGGTCTGTGCACAGTAATCGGAGCATCCATCTTTTCCTATCTGTGGTAAACGGAAATAAAAAATACAAAAAGTTGACGATTCATCCTGAAACCACGGATGGTCGTCAACTTTTTTTCTGTTCTAAAAGAGTTATATGTATCTCTCCTGCAACTGGCTGTCATACATTTGCTTAGACCCTATAGTTTTGCGCCACCGGATTTCCCCGGCTATGCCTTTTTTTAAAATAAATATAGTCTTTTATTGCATAAACGATAATATGTAGTATTGTATATTTGAATTCATTCCATGTTTTATTCAGCATTGATACTGAGCGGCTGTTCCTGATTATTTAACATTCCCATTTTTGTAAGTAATGATATTGCATCACCCATGCCTGCTACATAGGACATGTCTGCGTATCGTTCATCCCTTGATTCCAGGCATGCAATATAATCATCTACGACTCTTCTGATCACATAAGGTATTTTCAGACTGCTGTAGCGTTCTTCCAGATAATCCAGATCACCGTTGTCCTGCTGAATATACTCATCCGATTCAAATATTTTCTGTCTCCTTTCTCCCATCATTTTTTCGATGTAGTTTGCAATTACAGCTTCGTTTTTGTTTTCCAATTTTTAATCCTCCGTTTGTGCAATAACTATAGGTTTCGCCATTATTCTATAATTCAGGAAGGTATATCGTCAATATGATTCGTCAGACAATTTCTTAGATTTTTCGACAAATCATAGAATCTTCTTTGGTAGATTTTATGTTATTTTTAAAGCATTTCCGATGGTTTTTGTGTGTTTTGATTTTTTATAAAAACAGAGTCGTTTTTTGCTAAGAATTTTCTTTACTTTTCTGTAGTTTTCGAATAATATTGTAGGTATATGCATATCAGAATATGAATAAATATGCATTCCATTTCAGAAGGGAGAGGAACTTATGACAACTTCACACATCTGCATCATGATAGCAATCATTGTTTATCTGGGTGCAATGATCTATGTCGGCTACCTCTGTTCCAAGAAAAATAATGACACATCCGATTTTTATCTGGGTGGACGTAAACTTGGACCATTGGTTACGGCAATGAGTGCAGAGGCTTCCGATATGAGCAGCTGGCTTTTAATGGGACTTCCGGGTCTGGCGTATCTGTCTGGAATCGCTGATGCCGGATGGACTGCGATCGGACTTGCAATTGGAACGTATCTTAACTGGAAGATCGTTGCAAAGAGAATTCGTCTCTACACACATGTAGCAGGCAATTCGATTACATTGCCATCATTCTTCAGCAACCGTTTCAGAGACAACAGACATCTGTTACAGTCGATCGGAGCTATTTTTATCGTTATTTTCTTTATTCCGTATACGGCTTCCGGATTCGCAGCCTGTGGAAAACTTTTCTCCAGCCTTTTTGGAGTAAAATATCTCACAGCAATGATCATCAGTGCCCTTGTTATAGTTGGATATACGACTCTCGGAGGATTTCTTGCCGCATCAACAACGGATTTTATCCAGAGCATCATCATGTCTATTGCACTGATCATCGTATTTTGTTTTGGGGTATCTATAGCAGGAGGTCCTTCGGCGGTTATTGATCATGCGAAATCACTGCCGGGTTATCTGACCATGATGACAACTTATGATCCTGTAAGTGGAACGGAGTCTGCATATCCTGTTATAAATATTGTTTCCATGATGGCCTGGGGACTTGGCTATTTTGGTATGCCGCATATTCTTCTTCGATTTATGGCAATTGAAGATGAAAAGAAACTTTCCTTATCAAGAAGAGTAGCTACTACATGGGTAGTGATCTCACTTGCTGTAGCAGTACTGATCGGTGTGATCGGCCTTGGAATGACAGAAGCAGGCAAACTTGAAATGCTTCAGGGATCTAATTCAGAAACAATCATTGTTAAGATTGCAGATCTTTTGAGTACATATGGCGTTCTTCCGGCACTGCTTGGTGGTACGATCCTTGCGGGAATCCTTGCATCTACCATGTCTACTGCAGATTCACAGCTTCTGGCAGCTTCTTCAGCAGTATCTTCTGACCTTCTCGGAAATATCCTGAAGAAAAAAGCTGACAAGAATGAGAGTATGGTTGCTGACCGTGTTACATTGCTTTTGATCGCAGTCGTAGCGGTTATCATTGCACGTAATCCGGACAGCTCAGTATTTAACATCGTATCTTTTGCGTGGGCTGGATTTGGTGCTGTATTTGGACCGGTTGTATTGTTTGCTTTGTTCTGGAAACGTACGAACTGGCAGGGTGCACTGGCAGGAATGATTTCTGGTGGTGTTATGGTATTTGTATGGAAATACCTTGTACGTCCAAATGTATCTTTCCTGAATTTTTATGAATTACTTCCGGCATTTTTGGTTTCCTGTGCTATGATTGTCATTGTAAGCCTTGCAACAAAGGCTCCGTCAAAAGAGATCATTGATGAATTTGAAACAGTTCAGAAGAGAATGGCCGAGTAATATATAATCAGTTGAAAATATAACAGATAAATAAAAAATGTGAAGTCTTGATAATTAAGACTTCACATTTTTTATGTTTACGCTATCTGCCATATTAAAAATGGACCTGAGGGGAATCGAACCCCTGTCCGAAAGCCTATCCCTTGCGGTGTCTCCCATCACAGTCGCTGTTTTAACATTCCCTTGGCAATACGCCCATCGACAGGCTTATTGCTTCAGTAGCTTCATGATACATCTACCGGGGCAAAGCTTACCCGGCAAGGTTTCTCACATAGTCGACACCAGATTCCTGATGTGTGAGTGCATCAGGGCTGATGAGCAGCACTTAGGCTGCTAACGCGTACTGTTCGTCTGCGTTTATATTTAGTTTCCCGGTTGGTACGCAGTCCAGGAGTCTGCGGATGGCTGCCTCAACTTCAAAGCCCCCGTCGAAACCAGTACAAGCCCTGATCAGGTTCGGAAAGATCCGATATTACTGGTAAACAGACGATGCTTGTGTTTCTGACTTTTTCTATTATATGAAACTGTATATAGAGTTGTCAAGGGAAGAACTTGGTTTTTATAACCTTTTTATAAAATACTGAAAAAACTTGACAGTGACAGTTAGAAGATGTAAACTCATGATAGATATAGCGAACAGAAGTTGCTCGAAACAAATAGTAAGACAAAACAAACTGAACGGATCAGGAGGAACGAAAATGGAAGCACTGCGAGAGGAAATATATGATTATACATCAGATCCTGCTCAGGAATCCTTCCGTAATCAGCAGTATCAGAGAAGCAGCATGCAGCGGAGTGCTATTGTTGACAGACTTCGCCGGGAAGGCTGCAGGATTACAAAACAGAGAAAGATCATACTGGATATTATTTTGCAGGAAGAATGTACCTGTTGTAAGGAAATATATTTTCTGGCATCTAAAAAGGATCCAAATATTGGAATGGCGACAGTATACAGAATGATTAATCTTCTAGAAGAAATCGGTGCCCTGAAAAGGAAAAGCGCTTATCGCATCTGCGATGAACAGGGACAGGTACCTGTCTGCTGTGTACAACTGGATGATCAGACAAATATCCGGCTGGATAATGAAAAACTTTGCAAGATTATTGAAAAAGGAATGGAATCCTGCGGATATCTTCAGTCAAGGAGAGTACGACGCGTATCCGTTGAAAATAGCAACTAATGGACTCCCGGAAGAAAATACGCAAAAAACAGAAGTAAATTACTCTGTTTTTAGATGATAATGAGAAAATTTATCACTTTTGCAAGTTAGTCTGGACTTTTGTTTTGGAGATTTTATAATATGTGTAATGTTAAAAAAGAAATATACAGGAGGATATTACAATGATCAAACTTGATAAGAAACACAGCGGAGTATTCGCGGCAGGAGTATTATTCGGAACAGCAGGAATCAAACTTCTTTCCAGCAAAGATGCAAAAAAAGTTTATACGAACTGTACAGCAGCTGTTCTTCGTGCAAAAGACTGCGTAATGAAAATTGTATCCAAGGTTCAGGAGAACGCAGAAGATATTTATGCAGAAGCACAGCAGATCAACGAAGATCGCGCAGCAGCTGAGGAAGCATTTGAAGATACTGCTGAAGAAGAAACATTTAAAGAAACAGAAGAAACTGCAGCAGAAGAGGAATAAGAACAAAGCACCTGCGGAGAGAAACTGCAGGTGTTTTTCATAACTAAAGGTGATGACAATATGAGATTCAAAATAGAACATGAAATCAGAGGCAGAGTCAGACTTCATATCTGTCAGAAACGAATGACATGCAGACAGGCAGATCAGTTGGAATATTTTCTGACAAAACTGAATGGTGTAATCTCTGTCAAAGTAGTAGAGAGAAATCAAGACGTAGTGATCTGTTATTCTGATAACAGAGAAGAAATGCTGAGGGCAATTCAGAGATTTTCTTATGAAAAGGCTGAGGCACCGGAAAGTTATCTTCAGAATTCAGGAAGAGAAATGAATGGAGAATACTGGGAGAAGATGGTAAACCATGTTGTGCTCCATTATGGTAAGAAAATATTCCTGCCACTTCCGGTCCGGACATTTCTGACAACGCTGAAATCTGTGAAATATATCTGGAAAGGTGTGCGCACACTTGCAAAATGCAGAATTGAAGTTCCGGTACTGGATGCAACGGCGATCGGTGTATCCATGCTCAGAGGTGACTTCAGTACAGCTTCTTCCGTAATGTTCCTTCTTGGCTTTGGTGAGATTCTTGAAGACTGGACACACAAAAAGTCTGTGGATGATCTGGCACGAAGCATGTCCCTGAATGTGAGCAAGGTATGGCTGATAACAGAGGATTCTGAAGTTCAGGTAGGAACAGATGAAATTAAACCTGGTGACAGAGTCCGTATACATATGGGAACCGTAATTCCGTTTGACGGTATTGTTACAGAAGGCGAGGCTATGGTAAATGAGGCGTCTCTAACAGGGGAATCCATGCCGGTGGCAAAACATGAATCCAGTTATGTATATGCCGGAACGGTTATGGAGGAAGGTGAACTTACCATTCGCGTAAAAGAAACTTCTGGCTCTACCAAGTTTGAAAAGATCGTAACCATGATCGAAGAGACTGAAAAACTGAAATCGGCAGTGGAGAGCAAAGCAGAACATCTTGCAGACAGACTGGTTCCGTATACACTTGCTGGTACAGCTCTTACATATGCACTCACACGAAATGTGACCAAGGCATTGTCTATTCTTATGGTTGATTTTTCCTGTGCATTGAAACTTGCAATGCCAATTTCTGTTCTTGCAGCGATACGTGAGGCAAATGCACATCATATTACGGTGAAGGGTGGAAAATTTCTGGAAGCAGTTGCTGAGGCAGATACGATTGTGTTTGATAAGACAGGAACACTGACGAAGGCACAGCCGACAGTTGTTGATGTAGTTTCCTTTAACGGTGATTCAAAAGAAAATCTTCTCAGACTTGCTGCATGCATGGAAGAACATTTTCCACATTCCATGGCAAAAGCAGTTATGGATGCTGCAAAAGAACGTGGCCTGACTCATGAAGAAATGCATTCAAAAGTTGAATATATTGTAGCTCACGGAATTTCAACAATGGTAGATGGAAGAAAAGCAATTATAGGAAGCCATCATTTTGTATTTGAAGATGAAAAATGTACAATTCCGGTCGGAAAGGAAGAATTGTTCAGAAATCTTCCGGAAGAATATTCTCATCTGTATCTTGGAATTGAAGGGAAACTTGCCGCGGTGATCTGCATTGAAGATCCGCTTCGCCCGGAGGCACCGGAGGTTGTAAAGGCACTGCGAAAAGCGGGGTTCACACAGATCGTTATGATGACAGGTGACAGTGACCGCACAGCAAAAGCAATCGCAACCAGAGTTGGAGTCGATAAATATTATTCTGAAGTACTTCCGGAGGACAAAGCAAAATTCGTAGAAGAAGCTAAAGCACAGGGACGTAAAGTCCTGATGGTAGGTGATGGAATTAATGACTCTCCGGCGCTTTCTGCAGCAGATGTTGGTATTGCGATCAGTGATGGAGCAGAACTTGCAAGAGAAATTGCGGATATCACGATCGGGGCAGATGATCTGAGTGTCATGGTTACACTTAAGGAAATCAGCAATGGTCTGATGGATAAGATCCATAAGAATTACAGACGTATCGTTGGTATTAATGGAAGTCTGATCGCTCTTGGTGTAACAGGAGTGATTCAGCCGACTATGTCTGCATTGCTTCATAATACTTCAACTTTACTGATTGGTATGGACTCTATGAAATCTGTACTCTAAAGTCAGTGCAGGATATGAAAAGTTAATTAAAGAAAACTCTTGACAGCGAGTGAAAAGTATTGTACTATCATGTTAGTTAGAAGCAGCTAACAAATAAAAACTTACGGATATGGAAACATATCCGTAAATTTAAAACAATAGGTTAGACACAACTAATCAACGGGAGACTTAAGGATGTTAGAAGCTGAGATCATAGCACACTGTGCACCTACGCTAGCAGGAATCAAAACTGCAAATATGTTTACTTATACACCAATGAACAGAAATAAACTGTCCATGGAAATTGAAGAGGAAAACAGAAAACTGAATTGCAGAGGTGTTTTTGTGGAAGTGCTCAGAACAAGTGAATATAAGGCACTGGTCTATGTATACCGCAAAAAGAAACTGGAACAGGATCTGCAGTGTGAAGGTGCATGTGCTCTTTTGAAAGACTGCGGTTATGAATGTCAGGAGACAGATTGCTGTATTCGACAGCTTCAGGAGCGCTTTTTTGAAAAAGATGGTTTTCCACATGAAGTTGGGCTTTTTCTTGGGTATCCTCTTGATGACGTGACTGGATTTATTGAACAGAAAGGTAAAAATTATAAATGTTGCGGAATCTGGAAAGTATATGGAAATGAAAAGCAGACTCAGATGCTTTTCCGGAAACTGAAGAAATGTTCAGAAATCTACAGACGACTTTTTGCGGATGGAAGATCAATTCTTCAGCTGACTGTTGCAGCATAAACAGAAAGGATAAGGTAAATCAAGATGAGTAAAGTAGCAGTAGTATATTGGAGTTCAACAGGAAACACAGAAGCTATGGCAAATGCAGTAGCGGAAGGAGCAAAAGCAGCAGGTGCAGAAGTTATTTCTTTTGAATCAGCTGATTTTTCAGCAGATAAAGTAGATGAATTCGATGCGATCGCGTTTGGCTGCCCGGCAATGGGAGATGAAGTTCTGGAAGAAGATGAATTCGAACCGATGTTCAACTCCTGTGAGACAAAACTTTCCGGCAAAAAGGTTGGACTTTTCGGATCTTATGGATGGGGCGATGGAGAATGGATGCATAACTGGGAAGATAAATGCAAAGAAGACGGGGCTGTTCTTGTCGCTGACGGTGTGATCTGCCAGGAAGAACCGGATGATGATGCAGTAGAAAACTGCAAGGCGCTTGGTAAAGCACTTGCATAATTCCAGATCATTCATAAAGACAGCAAAAAATATGACAATGGAGAACCGGAGCCTGTTTCTATGGCTTCCGGTTTTTGTTTTATGAAAATTACTTCTAATTCTGTCCAAATTTCTGCCATCCGTTCACAAAACTTACATAAATCTCTGCTAAGATAAAACAAAATAGAAAGTAAATGTTTGATGGAGGAATGAAAAATGGAAGCCCCAAAGATTCTTGTAGTAGATGATGAAAGTCGTATGCGTAAGCTTGTGAAGGATTTCCTTGAAAAGAAAAATTTCCATGTACTGGAAGCCGGAGATGGTGAGGAGGCAATGGATATTTTTTATGAAGAAAAAGATATAGCACTGTTGATCCTGGATGTCATGATGCCTAAGATGGATGGCTGGGAAGTATGTCGTGAGATCCGCAAAAACTCAAAAGTACCGATCATCATGCTCACTGCCAGAGGAGATGAACGTGATGAACTTCTTGGTTTTGATCTTGGTGTAGATGAATATATTTCCAAACCATTCAGCCCGAAGATCCTGGTTGCCAGAGTAGAAGCAATCCTTCGAAGAACCGGACAGGATGCCGGAAACGATGTGCTTTCTGCTGGTGGCATCGTGATTGACAAATCTGCTCATCAGGCAAGTGTTGACGGCAAACCAATGGAACTGAGCTTTAAGGAATTTGAACTTCTTACGTATTTCCTTGAAAATCAGGGAATTGCATTATCCAGAGAAAAAATCCTGAATTCTGTATGGAATTATGATTATTTTGGGGATGCCAGAACCATTGATACACATGTCAAAAAACTCAGAAGCAAAATGGGAGACAAGGGCGAATATATCAGAACCGTCTGGGGTATGGGCTACAAATTTGAGGTAGATGAAGCATGAAACCAAAGAAGAAAACGGCAGGAAAGTCAGAAAAAAGGAAGTTTCATCCGCTGAGACAGCAGATTGAATTCTGGTTTATCGGACTATTCCTGCTCTCCATGGTGATCACAACCGTGATCAATGGACTTTTTCTGGAACATTATTATATCAGCAAAAAGACAGATGTATTACAGGAAGCTGTAAAAAATCTCGAGGCGCTGAAGATGACAACAGACTCAGATGGAAAATGCAGTGCAGATATTTCTGATGAAATGTTTAAAGACAGTTCAGAGAATAATCTTACCTGGGTAGTGATCACAGCAGATGGACAGACAGTATGTTCTGTCGGAAGCAATGAAGATCTTCTGGAGGCCCGGCTGGTCGGTTATGCTTATGATCTGGATCAGAAAAAGGATGATCATGCAAAAACACTCCAGCAAAATGAGAATTATGTTATACAGCAGGTGAGGGACCGCTTTGCCGGAATGGAATATGTGGAGAGTTGGGGAGAACTCAAAAATGGCTGCTATTTTCTGATCCGAACGCCACTGGAGAGCATACGTGAGAGCGTTTCCATATCGAATAAATTTTATTTCTATGTTGGCATTTTGATCATTGTGGTCAGTGGATTTGTGATCTGGTTTGTGACAAAGAGAATCACGCGTCCGATCAGTGAATTGACACTGCTTTCCACGAAGATGAGTGAACTGGATTTTGAGACCAAATATCAGAGCCATGCCGGAAATGAGATCGATGAGCTGGGAGAAAATTTCAACCGTATGTCTGAACAGTTGGAAAAGACGATTTCAGAGTTGAAATCTGCAAACAATGAATTACAGAAAGATATTGAGAATAAAGAACGAATCGATCAGATGAGACAGGAGTTCCTGAATAATGTTTCTCATGAGCTGAAAACTCCGATCGCGCTGGTTCAGGGATATGCAGAAGGACTGAAAGAAAATATTTCCGAAGATCCGGAAAGCCGGGAGTTTTACTGCGATGTTATCATGGATGAGGCATCCAAGATGAATAAGCTGGTTCGTAACCTTCTTACTTTGAATCAGCTGGAATCCGGAAGAGATGAAATGACCGTAGAACGCTTTGATATTGTCACTCTGATACGGGGGGTTCTGCAGTCTATGGATATCATGATCCAGCAAAAAGAGGCAAAGGTCAGCTTTGATGCAGAAAAGCCTGTCTATGTATGGGCAGATGAATTTAAAATTGAAGAAGTCGTGACAAATTATACAAGCAATGCATTGAATCATCTGGATGGAGAAAAAGAGATCGAGATCCGTGTTCTGACAGAGGAGAACCATGTGAAAGTAACGGTATTTAATACAGGTACACCGATACCGGAGGAAGATATCCCGAATCTCTGGAATAAATTCTACAAGGTAGATAAGGCGAGAACCAGAGAATATGGTGGCAGCGGTATTGGATTATCTATCGTTAAGGCGATTATGGAAGGCCTCCATCAGCAGTATGGAGTGCAGAACTATGATAATGGTGTGGAATTCTGGTTCACGTTAGACAGAAAGAATCAGTAAAACAGCACAAATCGAGACAGATGTAAAGAAATCGCTTTGCATCTGTCTTTTTTTGGGTTATACTGGAATAATATCAATGAAGACAGGATGTGAGAGACAAATGATAGGAATCATCGACTACGATGCGGGTAACATCAAAAGCGTAGAAAAAGCACTTGCATATATTGGGGAGGAGACGATCGTTTCCCGGGATCCAGAGGTGCTTTTAAAAGCAGATAAAGCGATCCTTCCGGGCGTTGGAAGCTTTGGACAGGCAATGGAGAATCTGCACAGATACAATCTGGTACCGGTCATTAAAGATATGGTAAAAAATAATACGCCGTTCCTTGGAATCTGTCTGGGACTGCAGCTGCTTTTTGAGAGCAGTGAAGAGACACCGGGAGTAGAGGGTATTGGTATTCTGAAAGGAAAAATTCTGAGAATTCCACCGGCAGAAGGACTTAAGATTCCACATATGGGATGGAATTCGCTGCATCTGCAGAATAACGGAAGACTGTTTCAGGGAATTCCAGAGGACACATATGTATATTTTGTACATTCCTATTATCTGCATGCAGAAGAACCGGAGATCGTAAAGGCAGTGACAGACTACAGCACAACAATCCATGCATCTGTTGAAAAGGGAAATGTATTTGCATGCCAGTTCCATCCGGAGAAGAGCAGCAGATACGGCCTCAAGATCCTGGAAAATTTTGCGAAACTGGAAAAGGAGGGGAACTGATATGTTTACCAAGAGAATCATTCCCTGTCTGGATGTCAATAAAGGCCGGGTGGTTAAGGGCGTTAATTTTGTGGACCTGAAAGATGCCGGTGATCCGGTTGAGATTGCAAAAGCATATGATGCAGCAGGAGCAGATGAGCTGGTTTTCCTGGATATCACAGCATCCTGTGAAGAACGTGATACGGTAGTTGATATGGTGCGTAAAGTAGCTGCCTGTGTATTTATTCCATTTACGGTTGGCGGAGGAATTCGTACCGTGGATGATTTTAAGAAGCTTCTCCGGGAGGGTGCAGATAAGATTTCTGTGAATTCTGCTGCAATAGACCGTCCGGAGCTGATTCGTGAAGCAGCAGAGAAATTCGGCAGTCAGTGTGTAGTGCTTGCTATAGATGCCAAGAGAAGACCGGGAGGTGGCTGGAATATCTACAAACATGGCGGACGTCTTGATACAGGATTGGATGCGATTGAATGGGCCAAAAAGGCAGAGGCACTGGGAGCAGGGGAAATCCTTCTTACCAGCATGGACTGTGATGGAACAAAATCGGGTTATGACATCGAACTGACACGTGCAATTTCAGATGCAGTCAGCATTCCGGTTATTGCCTCCGGTGGAGCCGGGACTCTGGAACATTTTTATGATGCTCTGACAGAGGGTGGCGCAGATGCAGCACTTGCAGCATCTTTATTCCATTATAAAGAACTGGAGATCAGTCAGGTGAAAGATTATCTGGCAGACAGAGGAATCTCCGTAAGAAGATAAGAGGTGAAAGAAACATGGCTCCTTTATCAGGAGAATGGCTGGAAGCATTGAAAGGCGAATTCCATCAGCCATATTATGCGAAACTATACAAAACAGTGATGCAGGAATATCAGACACACAAGATCTTTCCTCCGGCAGATGATATGTTTAATGCATTTCATTTCACACCACTAAGTCAGGTAAAAGTTGTGATTCTCGGACAGGATCCGTATCACAATGATGGACAGGCCCATGGGTTATGTTTCTCTGTAAAAAGAGATGTAGAGATCCCGCCATCGCTGGTTAATATCTATCAGGAACTCCATGATGATCTGGGATGCTATATCCCGGATAACGGTTATCTGGAAAAATGGGCCAGGCAGGGTGTTTTAATGCTTAACACGGTCCTGACTGTGCGGGCGCATCAGGCGAATTCTCACAGAGGTATTGGATGGGAGCAGTTTACCGATGCTGCAATTGGTATTCTGAATGAGCAGGATCGTCCAATTGTATTTCTCCTTTGGGGAAGACCGGCACAGATGAAAAAATCTATGCTGACTAATCCGAAACATCTGATTCTGGAAGCACCGCATCCGAGTCCGCTCTCTGCATACAGAGGATTTTTTGGATGCAGACATTTCAGCAAAACAAATGAATTTCTGATTCAGAATGGTTTGGAGTCGATCGACTGGCAGATTGAAAATAAAGAACAGCAGGAAATTAAGGAGTAAACATGAACCAGAAGAACAACTTAGTAAAAAATGCATCTTTCTTGATGGTTGCGGCAATGATCTCCAAGGTCATCGGTCTTCTTTATAAGAGCCCGCTTTCATCAATTGTAGGCAATATGGGAATGGGATATATCAGCCTTGCCCAGAATGCCTATATGATTCTTCTGATGATTGCATCCTTCAGCATTCCACAGGCAGTTTCCAAACTGATCTCAGAACGAATTGCTTTAAAAGATTACAAAAATGCCCAGAAGATTTTTCATGGATCTCTGATCTATGCGGCAATCGTAGGTGGAATCGTAGCACTGGTGTGTTTATTTGGGGCAAGATTTATTATTCCGAGCAATCAGCCGAATGCAGTACTGGCATTGCAGATCTTATCACCAACGATTTTCCTTTCTGGAATCCTGGGTGTATACAGAGGATATTTTCAGGCATACCGTAATATGATGCCAACTTCGATCTCGCAGATACTGGAACAAATTTTTAATGCGGCAGTCAGTCTGATCGCAGCCTGGATGTTCATTAAATATTTTGCCGATGGTACAGATGGAAGTGTGGCAAAATGGGGAGCCGCCGGGTCTACTGTTGGTACGACAGCAGGTGTCGTGATCGCACTGTTGTTTATGCTCTTGGTATATGGTGTTAATCGGAATGCGATCAAATGCAGAGTCAGACATGATCATTATCATGATGAGGAGTCTTATGGCGAGATTCTGAAGCTGATTATTCTGATCGTTTCTCCAATCATCCTGAGCTCATTTATCTATAATATTAATGGTTATCTGAATGGAGTTCTGTATTCTGAGATCATGGGCAAACATGGTGTAAATGCAGATATGATCAGTATGATGTATGCAGAATATGCGACCTACTTTATGAGTATTATCAATATTCCTTTGACGCTTTCAAGTGCAGCACCGACTTCAATGATCCCGGAGGTATCTGCACTGTATGCAACGGGAGATATTGATGAAACAAGGAGAAGAGTGGACCAGACCGTGCAGTTGTCCATGTTCATTTCTATTCCATGCGCGGTAGGACTGGCAGTGCTTGCACAGCCAATCGTATTACTGCTGTTTGGAGGAACAAATGGTGTGGCCGGAAAGCTTTTGATGCTTGGATCCTTTACGATACTTCTGAATGGAATGTCCAACATTTCCAATGGAGTACTTCAGGGAATTGGTAAACCGAAGATCCCTATGATCACAGCAGCAGTTGCGCTGGTTGTAGATGTGATTGTAGTTGTTGCGCTTCTGATGTTCACTGACCTGGGTATTTATGCATTGCTGGTTGCTATGATCGTGTATGCAATCGTTGTATGCGTGATGAATGATTTCTTTATGAAAAAATATCTGGAATATAAGAACCCATGGAAGGCGGCTTACGTAAGTCCGCTGATCGCTTCTGCAGTGATGGGTGTCGTGGCAGCTGGTGTTTATTATGGCTTTCATGCAATCTTACCATCTAATATCATCTGCCTGGGTGTATCGATCATTCTGGCAGCAGCAGCGTATTTCCTGGTTTATATCCTGGTTGATAAGACAGCATCCGAGCGGCTTTCCAGAATGCCTGGCGGGGCATATCTTGTTCGAATCGCACAGAGAATCAGAAGATAAGGGAAAACAAGTTTTTCAAATGATAAAATACGGAAAATACAGGATATCTGTTGGGTATTTCAACAGATATCCTTTTTTGTTATAAAATTTGACACTCAAATTAATTTGGGGAATGAATATGCGACAAATTGTGAAACTTGGTCATTGTCATTTGTAAAACTTTGTCGTATAATGTTACGGAATTCGATTTTGGAGAAATACTTTTAATAAGAAAGAACACGTTATATTCATATCTGTATATATACAGTTTTGACGAGGAGGTCGATTTATTGAATACATATACATTGGGAATTGATATCGGATCTACTACAGTAAAGATCGCGATTCTTGATGAAAATGACAGGCTTTTGTTTGCGGACTATGAACGTCATTTTGCGAACATTCAGGAGACACTGGCAGATCTTCTGGAAAAAGCAGAAAAGCAGCTTGGAGAAATGACATTATGTCCTGTAATTACAGGATCCGGTGGACTGACACTTGCGAATCATCTGGAGATTCCGTTTGTGCAGGAAGTTATTGCCGTGTCTACATCTCTTCAGAAGATGGCTCCGCAGACAGATGTTGCTATTGAGCTTGGCGGAGAAGATGCCAAGATCATTTATTTTGAAGGCGGTAATATTGAACAGCGAATGAACGGTATCTGTGCCGGCGGTACAGGTTCCTTTATTGACCAGATGGCATCCCTGCTTCAGACGGATGCACCTGGCCTGAATGAATATGCAAAGAATTATAAAGCTCTTTATCCGATCGCTGCCCGTTGTGGTGTGTTTGCGAAGACAGATATCCAGCCGCTGATCAACGAGGGTGCAACGAAGGAAGACCTGTCAGCATCTATTTTCCAGGCGGTTGTCAATCAGACAATCTCCGGACTGGCATGTGGTAAGCCGATCCGTGGACATGTAGCATTCCTTGGTGGTCCGCTGCATTTCCTTTCTGAATTAAAGAAAGCATTCATCCGTACACTGAAGCTGGATGATGAACATACGATTGTACCGGAGAATTCTCATCTGTTCGCAGCAATCGGTTCTGCACTGAATGCAAAGGAAGATGTTACTGTTTCGCTGACAGAACTGAAAGACAGACTCCGTCATTCCATTAAAATGGATTTCGAAGTAGAGCGTATGGATCCGTTGTTTGCAACAGAAGAGGACTATGAGGAGTTTAATAAACGCCAGTCATCTTATAAAGTTGCTACAGGTGATCTTGCTTCTTATAAGGGGAACTGTTATCTCGGTATCGATGCAGGTTCCACTACGACTAAGACAGCTCTGGTAGGCGAGGATGGAAGTCTTCTGTATTCTTTCTACAGTAATAATAACGGAAGCCCACTGAAAACAGCAATCCGCTCAATTCAGGAGATTTATTCAAAACTTCCGAAAGATGCCAGAATTGCTTATGCATGTTCTACCGGTTATGGCGAGGCACTGATCAAAGCAGCACTTCTTCTGGACGAGGGAGAAGTTGAGACGGTTTCTCATTATTATGCAGCAGCATTCTTTGATCCGGAAGTTGACTGTATTCTGGATATTGGTGGTCAGGATATGAAATGTATCAAGATCAAGAACCAGACGGTTGACAGTGTACAGCTGAATGAAGCTTGTTCTTCCGGTTGTGGATCTTTTATTGAAACATTTGCCAAATCTCTGAATTACAGTGTACAGGATTTTGCAAAAGCTGCGCTTTATGCAAAACATCCGATCGATCTTGGAACCCGTTGTACGGTATTTATGAACTCCAAGGTAAAACAGGCACAGAAGGAAGGAGCAGAGGTATCTGATATTTCTGCAGGTCTTGCATATTCGGTTATTAAGAATGCTCTTTACAAAGTTATCAAAGTTTCAGATGCGACAGAACTTGGTAAGCATATCGTTGTACAGGGTGGTACCTTCTATAATGATGCAGTTCTTCGAAGCTTTGAACGTATTGCCAACTGTGAAGCAATCCGTCCGGATATCGCCGGCATCATGGGGGCATTTGGTGCAGCATTGATCGCGCGCGAGCGTTATGAAGATGGCAAAGAAACAACCATGCTCTCTATTGACAAGATCAATGAACTGAAATATACAACTTCTATGGCGAATTGCCGTGGATGTACCAATAACTGTCGTCTGACGATCAACAAGTTTACCGGAGGACGTCAGTTTGTCAGTGGTAATCGTTGTGAGCGAGGAATTGGTAAAGAGAAGAACAAGGATCATGTTCCGAACCTTTATGAATATAAATATAAGAGACTGTTTTCTTATGAACCGTTAAGCCCGGATCAGGCAACAAGAGGACAGGTGGGAATTCCACGAGTCCTGAATATGTTTGAAAACTATCCGTTCTGGTATACATTCTTTACGAAACTGAAATACGAAGTGGTACTTTCACCGACTTCTACCAGAAAGATATATGAACTGGGTATTGAATCTATCCCGAGTGAATCAGAATGTTATCCGGCAAAACTGGCACATGGTCATATAAGCTGGCTGATCAAAAAAGGTGTGAAGTTTATTTTCTATCCATGTGTGCCATATGAGCGTAATGAATTTCCAGATGCAGTAAATCATTACAACTGCCCGATCGTTACATCCTATGCAGAAAATATCAAGAACAACGTGGATGAACTGAAAGATCCGAGCATTAAATTTATGAATCCGTTTATGGCATTTACGACAGAAGCAATTCTGACGGATCGCCTGGTTGAAGTGTTTAAGGATATTCCGGCAGAAGAGGTCAAAGCAGCGGCACATGCAGCATGGGAAGAACTTGCACAGGTGCGTAAGGATGTGCAGAAGAAGGGAGAAGAAACCCTTCGGTACCTGAAAGAGACGGGACGTAGAGGAATCGTCCTTGCCGGTCGTCCGTATCATATTGATCCGGAAATTCATCATGGCATTCCGGATCTGATCAACAGCTATGGAATTGCGGTATTAACAGAGGATTCTGTGTCTCATCTTGCAAAGGTAGAGAGACCGATTCGTGTTAATGACCAGTGGATGTATCATTCGCGTCTGTATGCGGCAGCGAACTTTGTAAAAACACAGGATAATCTGGATCTGATTCAGCTGAATTCCTTTGGATGTGGTCTGGATGCCGTTACGACAGATGAAGTTTATGAGATCCTGGATGGCAGCGGAAAGATTTATACCTGTCTCAAGATTGATGAGGTAAACAACCTTGGTGCGGCAAGAATCCGTGTGCGTTCTCTGATCGCTGCACTTCGTGCAAAAGAGGCGCAGCACAAGGAGCGTGAGATCAAACCGTCTTCTATTGAAAAGGTTGTATTTACAAAGCAGATGCGTAAGGATTATACGATCCTGTGCCCACAGATGTCACCGTTTCATTTTGGAATTTTACAGGCAGCCTTTAATACCTGTGGTTATCATCTGGAAGTTCTTCCGAATGATAATAAGCATGCTGTTGATGTTGGGCTGAAATATGTAAATAATGATGCATGCTATCCGTCTCTGATGGTAGTCGGACAGGTTATGGATGCTCTTCTTTCCGGTAAATATGACCTTAATAAGACGGCCGTTATTATGTCTCAGACAGGCGGTGGCTGTCGCGCATCCAACTATATTGCATTTATCCGCCGTGCCCTCAAGAAAGCAGGCATGGAGCAGGTGCCGGTTATTTCCATTAACTTAAGTGGGCTGGAGAGCAATCCGGGATTCAAACTGACACTTCCACTGATCAAACGTGTCTGCTATGGTGCAGTGTTTGGTGATATTCTGATGAAGTGCGTATACCGTATGCGCCCATATGAACTGGAGCCGGGAATCGTCAATCGCAAACACAAGATCTGGGAACAGAGAGTAATCTCATTCCTGGAAGGCAGCAGTGTCAGCCATGGACAGTTTAAGAAGATGTGTCGTGAGATGGTACATGAATTTGACCTGATTCCGATCAGCGATGAAAAGAAACCGCGAGTTGGTATCGTTGGAGAAATCCTTGTCAAATTCCTTCCGGCTGCAAACAATCATCTGGCAGAACTTCTGGAAGCAGAAGGCGCTGAGGCAGTCTGCCCGGATCTGATCGACTTTATCAATTACTGTTTCTATAACCAGAACTTCAAATGTGAATTCCTTGGATTTAAGAAAAATAAAGCAACGATCGCAAACTGGGGAATCAAAGCGATTGAATGGCTGCGTGGACCGGCGAACGAAGCTCTTGCACAGAGCCGTCACTTTACACCGGCTGCTAATGTTGCCGATCTGGCAAAGATGGCATCACCGATCGTATCTCCGGGTAATCAGACTGGTGAGGGATGGTTCCTGACCGGTGAGATGATGGAACTGATCCATGGCGGCGTACCGAATATTGTATGTATTCAGCCGTTTGCGTGTCTGCCGAACCATATTGTAGGTAAGGGTGTTATCAAAGCAATCCGCAGAGAACATCCGGAAGCCAATATCGTGGCAATCGATTATGATCCTGGAGCAAGTGAAGTAAACCAGCTGAACAGAATTAAGCTGATGCTGTCAACGGCACAGAAGAATCTCAACAGGGAACTGCCCTGATAGCCCATGCTTTTGAAAAAGCATAGAACTTTTTGGGGTTAAATTTTTGTTTTTTGATATTTGGGAAATATGAAAACCCCGAGGGGGAAGTATCTCACAGTCTGCGAAGGCCGAAGTTCCCCCTCGGACTCCCCCTTCTTGGCCACGCGGCTTTGGTGTGGGGATAGATGTTGGGGATGAAAAATGTATAAAAAGGCAAGGTATGCATAAGAGGCGTATACCTTGCCTTTTTTGCGTGAATCATGGAACAAAATAACAGGGGATTTTATTTGGAGAAGAGATCACTGTGGGAACCAGTTCTGGTTAGATAGAGATAAAGGTCTTTTTCGTAGATTTCGTAGATGAGAAGCCAATCCGGAGTAATATGACATTCTCGACATCCACAAAAGTTACCGATGAGGTTATGATCTCGGTACTTTAGTGGAAGGGACTCACCGTTAGATAGCTTTTTGATGACATCGGATAGAAGTGATAGATCATAACCTCTTTTTTGGATACGTTTTAGATCTTTTTGGAATTTGGAGGTTGGTTTAATTGAATATTTCATTTCAGTAAGTCCTCCATCATTGTATCAACATCATCAAATGATTTGCCAAGGGAAGGATTCCTTTTCATTTTTTCTACTTCCCGTAATGCTGCAAGAGTTTCACGATTTAAAGTTTCACGCGTAATTTCAAAAGGAATTCGTTGTTCACGTATAGACTGCTTTACAAAAATCGTGATAGCAGTGGTGAGATTCATTCCGAGGTCGGAGAAAAGTTCTTCGGCCTGTTGTTTTAATTTATCTTCCATACGGATAGAGATATTGGCCATATAAAAGAACCACCTTTCTTTATAATATATATACAGTATATTTGTAATATATTGATATGTCAATACAATGCAGAATATAAGATAAAAAATAGTAAATGATAAGTAATAAAAAAATAAGTAATAAAAATCTCTCCATCGAATTACAGATGGGGAGATTTTGTCTTACATATCTTGTTCTGATAACCATATTAAAAAATTATGTACCAAGTTTAATTGCTTAGAATTGAGCGGACGAAGTAATTCGGCGCTTTTCTTCCATTCTTCATCATTTGAATTTAAAGTACCTATTAGAAACTCATCGGGAGTTGTGTTTAAGACATAAGCTAATTTCATGATGACTTCTATAGAGGGAATGGAAATGCTACGTTCAATATTAGAGAGATATTTCTGACCAAGACCAGCTTTTTCTTCAACCTCAGATTGCTTTAAACCTAATGCTTTACGTCGCCTGGCAATTCGCTTACCTATTTCAGTATAGTCTATTGTCATAGTCACCTCCATTTCTTTGTTCTCATAGTATTCCAAAAAAAACACTCGATAAACAGACTACAAGATGGAGATACGATTTTACATGCGAATTATAAAAACGTATAATGAATTAAGTAGAAAAGGAGGGAAGACAATATGATAAAGAGAATATGGAAAGTAATAGTTTTATTTGGAAGTATGCTGTTAATTTGCGGGTGTGGTAAAGAAAAACTAAGTGAAGAGGATATTTTGCAGAAAATCAATACAACAGGGGAGTATGGAGAAAATCTGGAATGGCAACTATATGACGGGGCATTTGGAATAACCCTGGCAATCGGTGGAAGCGGACAAATGGATGATTATTCAGAAGGAACTGTTCCGTGGAAGTCAGGAAAAAAGTATATTCTGGATTTTGCTACGGGAGAAGGTGTAAGTAGCATTGGGGAAAATGCATTGAGTGGATGTGAAAAGTTAAAATGGGTTCGTTTATCGGAAGGTGTAGTTACGATTGGAAATAATGCTTTCGATAAATGTATGGATATATGGGACATAGATTTTCCGAGGAGCATACAAAGTATTGGCGATGAAGCGTTTAATGATTGCTATAAGCTCAGGCAAATCGAATTGCCGGAAAATTTGATATACCTTGGTAGCGGTGCATTTGACAATTGCACGGCACTCGAAGAAATCTTAATTCCATCAAGTGTGGAATATATTGGTGAAGATGTTTTTAAAGATTGCAAACAATTAAAATATATATCATACACAGGTTCGCAGGAAGAATGGGAACAGATAAAGATAGAAGAGAATAATGATGATTTAAAGGAGATTCCTGTAAAATATAATGTGACAGTTGAAAAAGAGAACGATATGGATACAAATGATGAAATGGATGAGGAAGTTGCTGCACTGACAGAAGACTCGATAAAAGAAACAGAATCAGCAGAAGAAAATACAGATATAGAGCCAGAAATGGATAATTATTCGGATGAAGTGCAGGAGTCAGAAAGAACTATAAAAGTTTATTTTTCTGAAGAAGCTTCTCAGAAAAATCTGGAACAGATAAAGAATGCAATAGAAAAGGAACCGGCAGTTGCTCATATTGAACAAGCAGGAAACGAAGAAGCCTGGCAGGAGTTTATAAATGATTATTTTCAAGGCTCGAATTCAGCAGATACGGAAAATCCTCTTTCAGACGATTATAGTTATTTTATTGTGTATCTGAAAGAAAATACAGATGGTGAAGCACTTGCACAGTATATAAAACAATTGCCATATGTATCGGGCTGTGCACTATCTGAATGAAATATCAATAAAATCTCATTTAAATAAAAACAGGAGGGAAAGGAATGAAGAAGACAAAAGTTTTAGCTGTTATCTGTGCAATCAGTATGTTTGTGGGAGGGTGTCAGTCGGATCCAAAGAAACAAATCATAGGGACATGGGAATTTGATGAGGGGTTTACGATAACATTTATGGATGATGGAACTTTTTTGGATGATGATGGTCGAATAATAACAGGAGTGTATTCATTTGCAGATGATAAGATTTGTTTGACATCGCAGATGGTATCGGGAATCAGGAGCACAAATACTGCTATGTATACATATGAAATAAATGGGGATGAGCTGACATTAGAAGATGATGATCAGGAAATGGTTGGAACAAAAGAATAAAAATTGTCAAGGAGGCTTATGTGTATGAAAAAAATTTGGATGGTTATGTTGTTTGGGATAATGTTGCTAATGGCAAAATCGAACAATGTTTATGCTGAAACATATGAAACCGATTTGTCGCAATATAATGTTGGAGACAATATACTTCAGACAACATTTGAAATAAATACAGATGAAGAATGTGAGTATGAAATTGTGGAAAGTGGAACGTTTCATAATGGACATGCAGTTGTAATGATGAAAGAAAGAAGTGATGAGGAAGCAGATGAAGAGTCTGGAGATGAGGAGTTATTTTTGGGATATATTAATGACAAGCTGGAACTCAGATGTAATCTGACGGAAATGTTTGGATGTGATACGGAACAAAATCAATGGTTTACATGGGATGATCTTGGAAATTGTTTGATAGGTTCTGATCTTCTTTTGCTTCGTGATGGTCAACATTACATAAAGTTATCGGAGAATGATTCAATCACGTATTCTAAAGACGGATATTATATATTTTCAATTTATAATAAGAGCGGATATCAACATAAAGAAAATGAATATGGATTATTTAATTATAATGGAAAAATTCTTATGAAAGGCACAGAAACTGAGTTGCCGTTGGCAATCAATGAATTTGAAAATAGTATGTCTGGATGGAGAAGCTATGGTTCGTTATTCAGATGTGATGGAGGTTTTTATAATGTAGAGACAGGACAGATTATCAGTCCAGATTTTCCACATGGTTTAGAATGGTTTGGAGAAGCGGATCATGCAAAATATTTGCTGGCCGGAGATGATGGTTGGAATTTGAGAGTCTATGATTCTGTGGGAAATAAAGTTTCGGAATTTGCAGTGAAGACTAATTTTGACAGGATTTTAGGTGCAAAATTTATAAGTACAGATCATGTTGCGACAGCGTATGCTGGAAAAGCTACGTTATATGATCTTAATGGAAATGTCATATTCTCAAATGCAGATACAGAAGAAATAATTGTTATGAATATCTCACCGCGAGATGATGGATATTCAGTTTGTTTGCTGAAGGGAACGGTATCAGAGGAAAATTATATAACGATTCTTGATAATCAGGGACAAATGTGTTTTGAGCCGATAGCATGTAATGTTGGAATAATGGATACCCCATCTAGTTATGATAATGATGCGGTGTATGAAGAATATATAGGTGATTTACTTTCAGATGATGGCATTATGACAGTTCCAAATGAGGAGGAGACAATCTGCGTCAATTTAAAAGGTGAAAAGGTATTATCAATAGAATATGAACTTGATGAAGCGTTTCGTGATGGATGGCTGTCTCTGGGAAGGGCATATAGTGATGAGGACGCAAATGTTTATCATTATATAGAAAAATATGCGACTTCCGAAAGTGATTGGGATGGACAGGATACAACTGAATATATAGAAGAAAGTTCTGCAGACACAAACATTCAAAATGGAGAAAATAATCAGGAAGAGACTAATACAACCACGCAAGATACAAATATTTCAACTGAAAATACCACCGAATATATATTACCAGACAGCGATAGCCGTTACATATCAGAAAACGAATTGGGAGGGATGTCTTCAGAACAGTTAAGACTTGCAAGAAACGAAATATTTGCACGCCATGGAAGAAAATTTAAAGATGCACAATTACAAGAATATTTTAATACAAAATCATGGTACTCACCGCAATATGATGCGGATTCTTTTGATGAGAATATGGAACAGATACTCAATCAGTATGAATTAAAAAATGCAGATGTAATTAAAACAAGAGAAAACGAAGTGCAATAATATATTATTAGGAGATTGGGTATGGATAACACAGGAAAAAATATGAAGGAGATTCTTAAAAAAGTATATTATTTAGAAAGAATCAATTATGAGCAAGGAAAAATGATAAATTGTTTATCGCAGCGTTGTCTGGAATTGGAGAGAGATAAGAAGAGAGAATTACCATTAGAGAATTATGTATCAGCATCGATAGATTCTGAAACTATTATCGGAATGGCTATGTTCGGAGCTGTAACAGGAGCAATCGTACTTGTTTGCTTAGGAATTTTTACAAGATTTAGTGTTAAGGGTTTTTTTGGTCCGCTATTATCAGCAAATTTAATAGGTGCATTAATAGGGGTAATCTTGGGGCTACTTGTTGAACAAATGAAGGCATGGGATGCAGATGATAAAAACAAACAAGTGACAAAACATAATGATCGTGTTGTTCGTGAGAATGCAAAGCGGGTTGAAAAAATTAGAAAACAAATAGACGAGGTAAGAAAGGAATACTTGATTGTTTGTGATAATCAAAAAGAGACTCAGCAAATTTTAAATAATTTTTATAGCAAAAATATCATTTATCCCAAATACCGGGGATTGGTTCCGATTGCGGCTTTTTACGAATATTTCAATTCTGGAAGATGTGATACGTTAACAGGTCATGAGGGTGCATATAACATATATGAAACAGAAATCAGAATGAATATTATAATAGCGAAACTTGATGATGTGATATATAGGCTTGATGAAATTCGAGATAGACAGTATGCATTATATGATGCGATTGAAAACGCAGATGTAGTAGTTAACAACATGAATAACACGATAAATGGCCTTGTTGGAAATATGAAATCTGTAGTCGATAATCAGAATGTTATTGCATATAATACAAGGATCGCTGCTGAAAATACCGCTTTTTTGTCCTGGATGGAAATGATAAAGTAAATATCATTTTTATATAACAGGACTTTACCATTTTCTTTCTGTCTGGTATACTTAGAACTAAATGCAAATCAAACAGAAAGAGGAATAATCATGGCAAAATATACATTAATGAAAACAGAGGGCCGAGCGAAGCGCGCACAGTTTGAGACTGTACACGGTACGATCCAGACTCCTGTATTCATGAACGTAGGAACGATCGGTGCAATAAAAGGTGCTGTTTCCACACAGGACCTTTATGATATTGGAACACAGGTGGAACTGTCTAATACATATCATTTGCATGTGCGTCCAGGTGACAAAGTAGTGAAGCAGCTTGGCGGACTTCACAAATTTATGAATTGGGAGCGTCCGATTCTGACAGACTCCGGCGGATTCCAGGTCTTTTCCCTTGCGAAACTCCGCAAGATCAAAGAAGAAGGTGTCCATTTCCAGTCACATATTGATGGACACAAGATTTTTATGGGACCGGAAGAAAGCATGCAGATTCAGTCCAATCTCGGTTCTACCATAGCTATGGCATTTGATGAGTGCCCGAGCAGCGTGGCAGACAGAGATTATGTACAGAAATCCGTAGAGCGTACCACACGCTGGCTGGCAAGATGTAAAACAGAGATGGCCCGTCTTAACAGCTTGCCGGATACCATCAATAAAGAACAGCTTTTGTTTGGCATCAACCAGGGGGCTGTTTACGAGGATATCCGTATCGGACATGCAAAAGAAATCGCAAAAATGGATCTCGACGGTTATGCAGTTGGCGGATTGGCAGTCGGTGAGACACATGAGGAAATGTACCGTATTCTTGATGCAGTTGTACCGTATCTTCCACAGGACAAACCAACCTATCTCATGGGAGTCGGAACACCGGCCAATATCCTTGAGGGTGTAGAACGTGGTATTGACTTTTTTGACTGTGTATATCCAAGCCGCAACGGACGTCATGGACATGTATACACCAATCATGGCAAAATGAACATGTTTAATGCGAAATATGAACTGGATACACGTCCGATCGAAGAAGGTTGTGGCTGTCCGGCATGCCGTCATTACAGCAGAGCTTATATCCGTCATCTTCTCAAAGCGAAAGAAATGCTTGGAATGCGTCTCTGTGTTCTGCACAATCTGTATTTCTACAATCATATGATGGAAGAGATTCGTGATGCACTGGATGAAGGCAGATTTGCAGATTACAAAAAGATGCGTCTGGAAGGATTTGCAGCCGGAGAGTAGAAATAATACAACAGTCTCTGAATTATAGACAGAAATAATACAAAATGCTGAAAAACACTTGAAGTAACAGGCATTTTTGTGTATGATAATGTATAGTGTTCCTGAAAAAGGGAATGTAAGTCAGTAAACAGGAGGAATCTTAAATGAACGAAAGTACCGCAAGCATGGGTATGATGATTTTATGGATGGTTGTAATCTTTGGAGTTATGTACTTCCTGATGATCCGTCCGCAGAAGAAAGAGCAGAAGAGACTTCAGGCAATGCTCAACAGCATGGAAGTCGGTGACAGCATTGTTACCACAGGTGGCTTCTATGGAGTGATCATCGACATGACTGAAGAAGATGTGATCGTAGAATTCGGCAATAACAAGAACTGCCGTATCCCAATGAGAAAACAGGCTATTGCAGAAGTGGAGAAGGCAGAGCAGGCATCCGCATAACTGCAAATAAGAAAGTAAGTGCTGCGTCAGATGCAGCACTTCTTTTTTTTGAAGATTTTATTTAAGGAAATGTGCTTATATCAATCTTATATCAATACGTTCTAACTTTTACGTAGTAAAGGGTTGAAAAGTATAAAAAAGTGCGTTATTATAATAACAATATTCGCAACGAAAGGACTCTGCTTAAGTTTCGTGTGATGCAGAGAGAGGAAATGAAGAAATGGAATACAAGATCGCATTGATTCCGGGAGATGGAATTGGACCGGAAATCGTCAGTGAAGCAAAAAAGGTTCTTGATAAAGTATGTGAAAAATATCATCATACATTTACTTATTCAGAGGTGCTCCTCGGTGGAGCTTCTATCGACGTTCACGGTGTCCCGCTCACAGATGAGGCAATTGCCACTGCAAAAGCTTCAGATGCAGTTCTGATGGGCTCCATCGGAGGTGACGCAAAGACATCTCCATGGTACAAACTGGAACCATCCAAACGTCCGGAGGCAGGACTTCTTGCGATTCGTAAGGCATTAAATCTCTTTGCAAACCTTCGTCCGGCATATCTTTATAAGGAACTGGAAGAAGCATGCCCGATCAAGAAAGAAGTGATCGGAGAGAACGGATTTGACATGATCATTGTTCGTGAACTGACTGGTGGTCTTTACTTTGGAGAAAGAAAAACAATCGAAGAAAACGGAGTAAAGAAAGCAATCGATACACTTTCCTATAATGAAAATGAAATTCGCCGTATTGCAATCAAAGCTTTTGACATTGCAATGAAGAGAAGAAAAAAAGTCACAAGTGTAGACAAAGCAAACGTTCTGGATTCTTCCAGACTCTGGAGAAAAGTTGTAGAAGAAGTTGCAAAGGACTATCCGGAAGTCACACTGGAGCATATGCTGGTTGATAACTGTGCAATGCAGCTGGTGCATGATCCGGCACAGTTTGATGTTATCCTGACAGAGAATATGTTCGGTGATATTTTGTCTGATGAAGCAAGTATGGTAACAGGTTCTATCGGAATGCTTTCTTCTGCAAGTCTTAACGAGACGAAATTCGGTCTGTATGAGCCAAGTCATGGATCTGCACCGGACATCGCAGGACAGAATAAAGCAAACCCGATCGCAACAATCCTTTCAGCAGCAATGCTGCTTCGTTATTCTCTGAATCTTGATGAAGAAGCAGATGCAGTAGAAGCAGCCGTACAGAAGGTACTGACAGACGGATACCGCACCGGTGATATTATGTCTGAAGGCTGCAAAAAAGTCGGAACAAAAGAAATGGGGGATCTGATCGCAGCAGCAGTATAATTGCTTTGTACAGAACAATCCGTAAGTATCGTACAGATTAAGTAAAGAGGAGATAAGAAAATGAGAAGTGACGCAGTAAAAACAGGCTCACAACAGGCACCTCATCGTTCCCTGTTTAATGCCCTTGGATTAACAAAAGAAGAAATGGAACGTCCGTTAGTCGGAATCGTAAGTTCTTATAATGAGATCGTACCTGGACATATGAATCTGGACAAGGTCGTAGCAGCTGTAAAACAGGGTGTTGCAATGGCTGGTGGTACACCAATCGTATTCCCGGCAATCGCTGTTTGTGACGGTATTGCAATGGGACATGTCGGAATGAAATATTCTCTGGTAACAAGAGATCTGATCGCAGATTCTACAGAAGCAATGGCAATGGCACATCAGTTTGATGCACTGGTCATGGTTCCGAACTGTGACAAAAACGTACCTGGACTTCTGATGGCAGCTGCCAGAATCAATGTTCCTACTGTATTTGTAAGTGGCGGTCCAATGATGGCAGGTCATATCCATGGACACAAGACAAGTCTTTCCAGTATGTTTGAAGCTGTCGGATCCTATGCAGCAGGCAAGATTTCAGAAGAAGAACTGACAGAATTTGAGAACAAAACATGTCCTACATGTGGATCCTGTTCCGGTATGTACACTGCAAACTCCATGAACTGCCTGACTGAGGTTCTCGGTATGGGACTTCGTGGAAACGGAACCATTCCGGCGGTATATTCCGAACGTATCCGTCTTGCAAAACATGCAGGTATGCAGGTTATGGAAATGTACCGCAGAAACATCCGTCCGAGAGATATTATGACAAAAGAAGCAATCCTGAATGCACTGACTGTAGATATGGCACTTGGATGCTCTACCAACAGTATGCTTCATCTTCCGGCAATTGCGCATGAAGTGGGAATGGATTTTGATATCAGCTTTGCAAATGAGATCAGTGAAAAAACCCCGAATCTCTGTCATCTTGCACCGGCAGGCCCGACATATATGGAAGACCTGAATGAAGCAGGCGGTGTTTATGCAGTAATGAATGAACTGAATAAGAAGGGCCTTCTTCATATAGAATGCATGACTGTAACAGGAAAAACAGTAGGCGAAAATATTAAAAACTGTGTAAATCTCAATCCGGAAGTTATCCGTCCAATCGACAATCCATACAGTCAGACAGGTGGACTTGCAGTACTGAAAGGAAATATCGCACCAGATGGTGGCGTTGTAAAACGTTCCGCAGTTGTAGAAGAAATGATGGTTCATGAGGGACCTGCGAGAGTGTTTGACAGCGAAGACGATGCGATCAAAGCTATCAAAGGTGGTAAGATCGTAGCCGGAGATGTGGTTGTTATCCGTTATGAAGGACCAAAAGGCGGCCCGGGAATGAGAGAGATGCTGAATCCTACTTCTGCAATTGCTGGTATGGGACTTGGTTCATCGGTTGCTCTGATCACAGACGGACGTTTCAGTGGTGCATCCAGAGGTGCCTCTATTGGACATGTCTCACCAGAAGCAGCTGTAGGTGGCCCGATTGCCCTGATCGAAGAAGGAGATATCATCAGTATCAATATTCCGGAACTGAAACTGGAAGTCAAAGTTTCTGATGAAGAGATGGCAGCAAGAAAAGCAAAATGGCAGCCGCGTGAACCAAAGATCACAACCGGATATCTTGCAAGATATGCTGCAATGGTTACCTCAGGCAACAGAGGAGCAATCCTTGAAGTGCCAAAAGCAAAATAAGAGAAAAGCGATTATTTGATAAACATTAGGAGGAAATACGATGCAGCTTACAGGTGCAGAGATCATCATTGAATGCCTGAAAGAACAGAAGGTAGATACTGTTTTTGGCTATCCGGGTGGGGCAATCCTTAACGTTTATGATGCTCTCTATAAACATAGTGATGAGATTCAGCATATTCTGACATCTCATGAACAGGGTGCTTCTCATGCGGCAGACGGTTATGCCCGTGCTACTGGAAAAGTCGGGGTATGCCTGGCAACTTCAGGACCTGGGGCTACGAATCTGGTTACAGGTATTGCTACAGCTTATATGGATTCCGTTCCGGTTGTGGCAATCACGGCGAATGTTGGCAAACCACTTCTTGGAAGAGATTCTTTCCAGGAAGTAGATATTGCAGGAATCGTTATGCCGATTACAAAACACAGCTTTATTGTAAAAGACATCACAATGCTGGCAGACACACTCCGCAAGGCATTTTACATTGCCAAGAGCGGACGTCCGGGTCCGGTACTGGTTGATGTGACAAAAGATGTGACAGCAGCTACTTATGAATATTCCGTACGCCGTCCGGCTACGATCAATCGTGAAGTTGAAACGATTCGTAAGGAAGATCTTGAAACTGCTGCACAGATGATCGAAGAAGCAAAGAAACCATATATTTTCGTCGGTGGTGGTTCTGTTATTTCCGGTGCTTCCAAAGAAATCAGTGAGCTGGCACATAAGATCCAGGCACCGGTTTGCGACAGTCTTATGGGAAAAGGTGCTTTTTCAGGGGAAGATCCATTGTATACCGGAATGCTTGGTATGCATGGAACAAAGACTTCCGACCTTGGTGTAACTCAGTGTGACCTGTTGATCGTATTGGGTGCACGCTTCAGCGACCGTGTTACAGGAAATGCAAAGACATTTGCGAAACAGGCAAAGATCCTGCAGATTGATGTGGATGCGGCCGAAATTAATAAGAATGTTTTGGTAGATGCGTCAGTAATCGGAGATGTAAGAGAAGTTCTTCGCAGACTTCTTGAAATGATCCCGGAAGAACAGCATCCGGAATGGATCGAACATATTCAGGAGATGAAAGCAAAATATCCTCTGACTTATGATCATTCCCAGCTTACCGGACCATATATTATAGAGAAACTCTATGAAATCACCAAAGGTGACGCAATTATTTCAACAGATGTCGGTCAGCATCAGATGTGGTCAGCGCAGTACTTCAAGTACAAAGAACCACGTACATTCCTGACTTCCGGTGGTCTCGGAACAATGGGATACGGACTTGGAGCTGCGATTGGTGCAAAGATGGGGAGACCGGACAAAACAGTTGTCAACATTGCCGGCGATGGCTGTTTCAGAATGAACATGAATGAAATCGCGACAGCAGTACGTTGCCATAAACAGCTTTTACAGATTGTTATGAACAATCATGTGCTGGGTATGGTACGTCAGTGGCAGACCTTATTCTATGACCACAGATATTCACACACCGTTCTTGACGATGCCGTGGATTTTGTGAAAATATCTGAGGGCATGGGAGCGAAAGCATTCCGTGTCACGAAGATGGAAGAAGTAGAGCCGGCGATCCGTAAGGCACTGGCTATGGACGAACCTGTAGTACTGGATTGCTGGATCGATCAGGATCTCAGTGTATTTCCTATGGTACCTGCAGGCGCAAGTCTGAATGAAGTTTTTGATGAGGAGGATATGAAGAACAATGAGCAGAGTGTATAATTTTTCTGCAGGACCGGCTGTACTGCCGGAACCTGTGCTGAAAGAAGTAGCAGACGAGATGATGGATTACCAGGGAACTGGAATGTCCGTCATGGAGATGAGCCACAGAAGCCCGGAGTTTCAGAAGATCATTGATGATGCAGAGCAGGATCTCAGAGATCTGATGAAGATACCGGACAATTACAAGGTATTATTCCTTCAGGGCGGTGCTTCTCAGCAGTTTGCCATGATTCCAATGAACCTGATGAAAAACAGAGTTGCTGACTATATTGTTACCGGTCAGTGGGCAAAAAAAGCATATCAGGAAGCACAGAAGTATGGAAAGGTAAATAAGATTGCATCTTCTGAGGACAAAACTTTCTCTTATATTCCGGATTGCAGCGACCTTCCGATCAGCCCGGATGCAGATTATGTATACATTTGTGAAAATAATACAATTTACGGAACAAAATTCAAAACACTTCCGAATACAAAAGGCAAAACTCTGGTAGCAGATGTTTCCTCCTGTTTCTTATCTGAGCCTGTAGATGTAAGTAAATATGGCATTATCTACGGCGGTGTTCAGAAAAATATCGGACCTGCAGGCATGGTTATTGCAATCATTCGTGAGGATCTTATTACAGAGGATGTTCTTCCGGGAACACCAACCATGCTTACATACAAAACACATGCAGATGCAGGATCTCTCTACAATACTCCGAATGCTTACTGCATTTATGTATGCGGCAAAGTTTTCAAATGGCTCAAAGCGATGGGCGGACTGGAAGAAATGCAGAAGAGAAACATCGAGAAAGCAAAGATCCTTTATGATTATCTGGATCAGAGCAAACTCTTCAAAGGTACTGTAGAGCCAAATTCCCGTTCTCTTATGAATGTTCCTTTTGTTACAGGTGACAAGGATATGGATGCCAAATTTGTAAAAGAAGCAAAAGCAGCAGGTCTTGTAAACCTTAAAGGACACAGAACTGTAGGCGGTATGCGTGCAAGTATCTACAATGCAATGCCAAAAGAAGGCGTAGAAGCCCTTGTTGCATTCATGAAAAAATTCGAGGAGGAAAATGTATAATGTTCCAGTATAAATGCCTCAACCCTATATCCCAGACAGGCCTTGGCCTGTTTGGTGAGGAGTACAAACAGACAGAAGAATTAAATGATGCTGATGCAGTTCTGGTAAGAAGTGCAAAGATGCATGATATGGAGCTTCCTGAGAACGTTAAGGTTATTGCCCGTGCAGGTGCAGGTGTTAATAATATTCCGGTTGAGCAGTGTGCAGAAAATGGTATCGTGGTATTTAATACTCCAGGTGCCAATGCAAATGGTGTGAAAGAGCTTGTTCTTGCCGGCATGCTTCTGGCTTCCCGTGATATCGTTGGAGGTATCGAATGGGTTGCTCATGAAGAGGACAAAGAACATATCGACAAACTGGCTGAAAAACAGAAAAAGCAGTTTGCCGGATGTGAGATCAGTGGAAAGAAACTTGGTATCATCGGTCTTGGTGCGATTGGAGCTATGGTTGCAAATTCTGCAACACATCTTGGCATGGAAGTTTACGGATATGACCCGTTTATTTCCATCGATGCAGCGTGGAATCTGTCAAGAACCATCAAACACAGCAAATCTCTGGATGAAATCTACAGCCAGTGTGATTATATCACGATCCATGTACCGCTGACAGATAATACGCGTAAGATGATCGACAAAGAAGCTTTCACAAAGATGAAAGAGGGTGTCGTTCTTCTGAACTTTGCAAGAGACCTTCTTGTTGATGAAGAAGCTTTGATCGAAGCTCTTGACAGTGGTAAGGTTAAGAAATATGTAACAGACTTTGCAAATCCGCTTGTGGCTGGAAGACCAGGAATCCTCGTTACACCACATCTTGGTGCATCCACAGCGGAATCTGAAGAAAACTGTGCAGTAATGGCTGTAAAAGAAGTCAGAGATTTCCTTGAAAACGGAAATATCAAAAATTCTGTAAACTTCCCAAACTGTGACATGGGAACATGTATAGCAGTTGGACGTATTACCATCTGTCACAAAAACATCCCGAATATGATCAGTCAGTTTACCAAGATCCTTGGAAGTGAAGGACTGAATATTGCAGATATGACAAATAAGAGTCGTGGAAGCTATGCATATACGATCATTGATCTGGAAAGTGCAGCATCTAAAGAAGCACTTGATGAATTAAAAGCAATTGAAGGTGTATCTAAGGTTCGCGTGATCAAATAAAAATCGAAAAAAGTCCCGGATGATTCAGATAAAATCGTCCGGGACCTTTTGTATATTCAGTTAGAAAAGTTTTGAAAAATTATTTGCGGCTTTCAATAAAAGCTTCGACTTCTTCGCGGGTTGGCATAACGCGAAGTGCACCCTTTCGTGTGGTAATGAGAGATGCAGCAGCATTTGCAAAAGTAAGAAGTTCTTTCAGATTTTCTTCTGTGAGATCATTGAGGCCGTGGTCAAGTACATAATTTAAAGTACTTGCACAGAAAGTATCTCCGGCACCGGTAGTCTCTATTGTATTTTCCTGAAGGAATGGAGCTGCTTCTACTCGCATATTTTTATAGTATGCACGGCTTCCATCCTTACCCAGTGTGATAAGGATGAGCGGAATGTTGTATTTCTCCTGGATCATAGCAGCACCTTTATCATAATCTGTTGTACCACACATGAATTCTACTTCATTATCGGAGATTTTGAGAACATCACATTTGGACATGCCGTATTCAATCTCAGCTCTGGCATCATCCAGGGATTTCCAGAGAGGTGGACGCAGGTTAGGGTCAAAGGTAATGATACATCCGGCTTCTTTGGCAAGTTCGATCGCATGGCGGGTAGCTTCACGTACACCTTCGTGAGTAGAAGAGAGTGTTCCGAAATGGAAGATGCGGGAGGATTCAATCAGTTCCTTTTGAACTTCGTCTTTAGTGAGCATCATATCTGCACCTGGATCTCGATAGAAAGAAAAATCACGGTCACCATCCGGATATGTATGAACAAAGGCAAGAGTGGTATGATATTTTTCGTCCAGAATTAGATTGCGTGTGTCGATACCGACCTCTTCAACCGCTGATTTTAACTGATTTCCGAACATATCTTTGCCGACTTTGCCGATAAAAGCAGTTTTTTTTCCAAGACGTTCCAGCATGGCAAGAACATTACATGGGGCTCCACCCGGATTGGCTTCCATAAGAGGGTTGCCCTGGGAACTGAAACCGTTTTCAGTGAAGTCAATAAGAAGCTCGCCAAGAGCTGTTACATCAAATTGTCTTTTTTCCATATCAATAAAGACCTCCTTGTTTCATATGTTCTTTGATATATTCAATTTATCGTAGAGAACTCTTTTTGTCAAACTAATTTCGGTATATTCTTTATTTTTATACAAAAAAATGATAAACTAAAACAAAGGAATGCAATTTGAGAATTGTATTTCAGAATGGAGGCATGAATTATGGAAAGCAAAGTATATAAATATATGGACTGGCCGGAGATTGAAGCAGTTGTTTATGCAGAAGAAGCATCGCCGAAAGATCTGATGGCGCCTCGGCTTACTGCAGATGGTATTCTGATCCAGGGATTTTTTCCGGATGCAGAGAAGGCAGAAGTTCTTGTAGATAAAAAGGCATATGAGATGGAGAAACAGGATGATGCCGGTTACTTTGCGGCAATGATTCCGGGAAGAAAGATCCCGGCATATCAGTATCGCATTACCAGAGGAAAAGAAACCAGGACATTTGCGGATCCTTATGCATTTCCGGGACAGATTACAGAAGCAGAAGAAAAAGCTTTCTGTGCAGGTGTTTTTTATCATGCATATGAGAAGCTTGGGGCTCATCCGATGGAAATTAATGGTGTGGAAGGAACTGCATTCGCAGTCTGGGCACCAAATGCACTCCGTGTCAGCGTAGTAGGTAATTTTAATAACTGGGATGGTCGCTGCCATATGATGCATCGTATGCCTATGTCTGGTATTTTTGAATTGTTTATTCCAGGTGTGAAAGCCGGTGAAATCTATAAATATGAAATAAAATTAAAAGGCGGTGCAGTACAGCTTAAATCGGATCCATATGCTGCCTGTACGGAGGTTCCTCCGGCATCGGCCTCTGTTGTTACAGATCTTCGTGGGTTTAAATGGGATGATGAAGCCTGGATGAAAGATCGTGAAAGATTCAGCGATCGTAAACAGCCGATTTCTATTTATGAGACCAGTCTTTCCAAATGGAAAAATGCTGCCGAGCTTGTTAAATATCTTAAAAATCTGAAATATACACATGTGGAACTTCATCCGGTAATGGAATATCTTGATGATGAAGCTGGAGAGTACAGTACATTTGCTTATTATGCACCAGACCGCAGATTTGGAACACCGGCAGATTTTCAGAATTTAGTAAATGAACTTCATAAAGAAAATATTGGTGTGATCCTGGATTGGACACCTTCGCATTTTCCAAGAACTGAGGGTGGATTAGAACAGTTTGATGGAACACCTTTATATGAAAATCCGGATCCATCAATGGCTATTCATCCGATGTGGGGAACTCTTTTATTCAATTTTGAAAGTCCGATGGTCAAAGATTTTCTTCTGGCAAATGCTTTTTACTGGCTGGAATTCTATCATGCAGATGGTTTAAGACTGGATGATGTGGATTCTATGCTGTATCTTGACTTTGGCAGAGAATATGGACAGTGGAGACCAAATATTTATGGAACCAATGAAAATCTTGCAGCTGTAGAATTGCTGAAACATCTTAATTCTATTTTGGCAAAGAAGCTTCCAGGAACGATTACGATCGCGCAGGAAGATGGTCTTTGGTCAGAACTTACTGGAAGTGTTGAGGATGACAATATTGGTTTCTCTTATAAATGGAATAACAACTGGGCTGGAGATTTTCTGAATTACCTTTCCAAAGATCCGATCGAGCGTCAGTATGTACATGATCAGTTGACACTTTCTATGCTGTACACTTACTGCGAACACTTTGTTCTTCCACTTGGAAGCAGAGAAACCGGTGATCAGAAGAGTTTTATGGCAAAACTTCCAGGTGATGAGTTACAGAAACTGAGCCAGATCCGGGCTGCATATTCCTACATGATGCTGCATCCAGGATGCAAAATGATGGCACCGGACAAAGAGCTTACGGATGAAATGAAGAGATTTATCCACGATCTGAATGAGATGTATGTCTCTCAGCCGGCATTGTCACTCATGGATAATGATTATGAAGGATTTGAATGGATCCAGCTTATGAAATATGAAGAAAATGTCCTGACATTCCTTCGCAAAACAGAAAATCCTGAAGAAACACTTCTTGCGGTATGTAATTTTGCTGCAGTTCCATATGAGAATTATCAGATGGGTGTTCCATTCTACGGAAAATACAAAGAAATCTTCAACAGTGACCGCAAAGAATATGGCGGACAGGGAATAGTAAACGTAAGGGCAAAAACCTGCAAACAGGCAGATTGTGATGAAAGAGAATATTCTGTTACCTTTAAGCTTCCTGCACTGGGTGTGGCTGTTTTTTCCTGCACACCGGGCAAAAAGCCGGAGAAACTGGCAGTAGCAGCGAAGAAACCGACAACTGCCAAAAAGACCGCCCGCAAGACAGCACCAAAGAAGGAAAGTGCAAAAAAGGTTGCTGCAGAAAAAGTAGCTGTAAAGAAAACAGTAGCGAAGAAAGCCGGTGAAAAAAAGACCGTTTCCAGAAAAACAGTAAAAAAAGATATTGCAGTATAATAGAAATGCCGTCAGAATAGAATCTGGCGGCATTTTTAGGCAAAAAAAGAAAGCTGAAAATGGGACTCGAACCCACGACCCCTTCATTACGAGTGAAGTGCTCTACCAACTGAGCTATTTCAGCTTGTGTTCAGACACAAAATATATTATAGCGTATTTTTGATAAAATGCAAGAAAAATTTTGTTTTCCCCTGCATTATTTTCAGTACTTGCAATGAGTGAGATTTATGTTATGATATGAGAATATGAATATAGTATTTGTATAACGCGTTAACTTGTTAAAGTGTCATTCTGTCAAGTTGTCTGAATGAAGCAGATAACATCCAGAAGTGGCAGAGGGAGATGAGTTTTATGATAGATGAAACCGGACAGCGTATTTTGCGGCTGATTGATGTACATAAAGATCAGATCATTGCATTTGCTGAGGATATTGCAGCGCATCCGGAACCTGGATATGAAGAATTTTGTACAGCCGGGAAGACTGCAGAAGTTCTGAAGAATTTAGGATATAAAGTGACAGAACATCTTGCCCGTACCGGTGTGAAGGGAACGAAAAGTATAAAAGAAGGTCCTTCCCTGACTGTGATCGGAGAACTGGATGCGATTGGATGTCATTCCCATCCCAATGCGAATCCGGTAACAGGCGTGGCACATGCCTGCGGTCATCATGCACAGATGGCGGCAATGATCGGATGTGCGATCGCAATGGCAGATCCGGATGTGCAGAAATGTCTTGCGGGAACTGTGAATTTTCTTGCAGTTCCTGCAGAGGAGTACATTGATGCAGACAAACGTACCAGATTAAAAAAAGAAGGCATTGAGTTCTGTTGCGGTAAAAGCGAGATGATTCGCACAGGTGTCTTCGACGATACGGACATTGCATTAACGACGCATGTGCATATGGTTCCTGTTGAAGAAGATTTTTATCTTGGGAATCCGGCCTGTAATGGCTACAGTGCGGAGCGTGTTACGGTGCGGGGAAAGGCTGCACATGGAGCTATTGACCCATGGAATGGTGTCAATGCTTTAAGTATAACGACAAGTGCAATTCAAATGATGGGACTGATGCGTGAGACTTTCCGTGAAGAAGATCATGTTCGACTTCATAATGTGATCCGGAAGGCCGGCGATGTGATCAACAGTGTGCCGGACGAGGCAATTGTTGAGACGAAGGTTCGTGCAGCATCGCTTGACAAGATTTGTGAGATTACAGATATGGTAAATCGTGCGTATGCCGGTTCAGCCTATGCTTTTGGTGGAAAAATAGAAATGGAGAAGCTTCAGGGTTATATGCCGATCATCCCGAGAGCAGCAGACAACGCACTGATCGAGGCGGCGGATGACCTTGGACTGAATTATCGTACAGTACAGAAAGGTGATTTTAATAATGCCTGCACGGATGTAGGAGATCTCAGCCATCTTGTTCCGGTTGTGAATTTTACATTCAAGGGTTTTGAAGGAAAACTTCATGGGGCAGATTTCAAGATCACAGATCCGGAAAAAGCCTATATTTTACCGGCGAAGCTTCTGGCACTGACTGTATATAAACTTCTTAAGAATGGCGGACAGGAAGCAAAAAAGATTACAAAAAGCTATACACCAGTATTCAATAAGGAAAGTTACATTCAGTATGTGAAGAATACGATAGAATAAAATGTAAGGAATTGCTGAATGCAGGAATACAATAAAACAGCAGGAGGAAAGACAAAAGACAAATGGCAGAAAAATGTTTGGAATTAAAAGATATCAGGAAGTCGTTTTCAAAAGATGAAGTGGTTCTGAAGGAAATCAGTCTCTCTATCGACAAGGGGGAGTTTATTACACTTCTGGGTTCCTCGGGATGTGGAAAGACGACAACTCTGCGTATCATAGCAGGTCTGGAGACACCGGATTCCGGCAAGGTATATCTGGAGGGAAAAGATGTCACAGCACTGGCACCGGAAGCACGTGATGTAAATACAGTATTTCAGAATTATGCGTTATTTCCACATATGACAGTGGCGGATAACATTGGATATGGACTGAAATTGAAAAAGATACCAAAAGCAGAGATTAAAAAACGAGTATCTGAGATGCTGGAACTGGTACAGCTTCTAGGATACGAGAAGAGAAAGCCGTCAGAACTTTCCGGTGGACAGAGACAGCGTGTGGCAATTGCCCGTTCGCTGGTCAATAATCCGAAGGTGCTGCTTCTGGATGAGCCGTTGGGAGCACTGGATCTGCAGCTGCGCCGTGCCATGCAGCTTGAACTGAAGAGGTTACAAAAAAAGCTTGGAATTACTTTTATTTATATTACGCATGACCAGGAAGAGGCAATTAACATGTCCGACCGTATTGCTGTCATGAATAAAGGAACCTTTGAACAGATTGGGACACCGGATGAGATCTATAATCATCCAAAAACCAGTTATGTGGCGACTTTTGTTGGAAATGCCAATATTTTAAAAGGTACTGCGCAGGAAACAGAAGCAGATATTCTCAAAGTTTCACTTGCAGGCAGTATTGTTTCTGCTGTGGCAGAAGGCAAAAAAATTGCTCCGGGTACACCAGTGACGCTGGCTGTCCGCAGTGAGAATATGATTTTTGATGAGACTTGCCAGAGTGGTATGGAAGCGGTTGTTGTTGAAAAAAGTTTTGCAGGCGGACTTCTTCGTGTTGTGTTGAAGCTTGCAGATGGAACAGAAGTTATTGCAAACAGACATGGAATTGATGCCGGTGTGCAGCCGGGACAGAAAGTCACCTGTCATTTTGATGCTGAGAATGCGGTTCTGGTTGATCTTCCGTCTGAGACAGAAAGCGGGGCGGCAGTATGAAGAAACATAAATCCGGCTCTGTCTGGATGATCCTGCCGTTGTATATCTTTACGATCATTTTTGTTGCAGGCCCGCTGCTTTATATGGTGGCATTAAGCTTTGCACAGCCAAAAGCAGGTCATGGTGTGGAGTGGGTATTTACACTCGCAAATTATAAAAAAATTCTTGATCCGGTCTATATGAAAACATTCACCGGTTCTTTCCAGCTTGCTGTGACCAGTACGATCATTATCTGTCTGATCGGTTATCCGTTTGGCTACTTTATGGCGAAGCTTTCTGAACAGTGGAAAAAACGTGCTATGATCTTTCTGATGCTGCCGTTCTGGGTCAATTCCTTGATTCGTCTGTATGGCTGGATGATCATTTTACAGACAAAGGGGCTTCTGAATCATGCCCTTAAGAGCCTTGGACTGATCGAGAAACCTTTGCGTATCTTGTACAGCTATCCGGCAATCGTGATCGGTATGACTTATGTGCTTCTTCCATTTATGATCCTGTCTGTATATTCCAGCGCAGAAAAATTGGACTGGTCACTGGTGGAAGCGGCAAGAGATCTTGGAGCAAGCCCCTTTAAAGCTTTCTGGACGGTTTCTTTTAAACTGACACTGCCGGGGCTGTTATCCGGTGTGATTCTGACATTTATTCCGTCCATGGGTTTGTTCTTTATTGCTGATATTCTTGGTGGAAATAAGATCGTTCTCGTCGGCAGCCTGATCCAGGAACAGATGACAAAAGGAAACAACTGGCCGTTTGCAGCGGCGCTGGCAGTTGCCCTGATGATCCTTACAACACTGATGATCATGTTGTATCGAAAAGTAACAAATGCAAAAGAATTGGAGGGTGTGGGATGAAAAAAAAGAATTCAAAGCTCTCCGGGTTTTATCTTGGACTGATTTTTGTACTGATGTATCTGCCAATCGCGGTGGTTATCGTATTTTCCTTTAATGAATCAAAGCTTCCTGTAAGATTTACCGGATTTTCTCTGAAATGGTATCAGGAACTGATTCATGATGATGCAATGATCGAGGCACTTGGAAACAGCCTCTTTCTGGGTGTGGTGAGCTGCCTGGTATCTGCTGTGATCGGCACCCTGGGTGCAGTAGGACTTTCCAGGATCCACTGGAAGACAAAAGGGATTCTGGAATATATTTCTATTTTACCGCTGATGATCCCTGAGATCATCCTTGGTATGGTACTGATGGCATTTTTCTATATGATGAATCTGCCATTTGGTATGCTGACATTACTGATCGGTCATACCGTTTTCTGTGTGCCATATATACTGATGGAAGTCAAGGCACGACTGGCGGGCATGGATCCGTCACTTGAGGAAGCAGCGAGAGACCTCGGAGCCGGTCCCTTCCGGGCATTCTGGGACATCATCTTACCGCTGATCATGCCGGCGGTGTTGTCCGGATCCCTTCTGGCGTTTGCAATGTCCATGGACGATGTCGTCATCAGTATCTTTATCAACGGACCACGTCTGGCAACTTTGCCGATTAAGGTCTATACCCAGATCAAGACCGGTGTTACGCCGGAGGTCAATGCTCTCTGCACGATCATGCTGGTGTTTACGCTGTTGATCCTTCTGGTTTATAATCTGATCGGAAAGCTGACAAAACATAGAACTAAATAATCAGGACCAAAAAAGTCAAAAATAGCAAAAACAATGAATAAACTCTTTTCAATGAAGTCAAAGTAGGCTATACTTAAATTCATAGGCTTCATGAAGAGTTTATAATAAAAGACAAGAGGAGAGAAGGCTATGAAAAAATTAGTAGTATGCGCATTATGTGCAGCAATGGTCATTCCGGCTATGAGCGTGTCTGTAAGTGCAGATTCCAAAGAGCTTGTACTCTACACATGGGAAAACATGTTCCCACAGGAAGTACTGGATGGTTTTGAAGAAGAAACTGGAATAAAAGTGGTATATTCCAATTTCGACACTGATGAAAACATGTTGGAAAAGCTTTCCATGGCAAAAGGTGGAGACTACGACGTTGTTGTTGCAGATGATTATATTATCGAAACCGCAATCCAGGAAGGTCTTGTAGAAAAACTTGATACATCCAAATTATCCGGATGGGATAACATCAACCCGCTGTATCAGGGACAGTTCTATGATCCGAACGATGAATATACTGCACCATATGGAGCAGGTATTCCGTTGATCGTATATGATCCGGATATGGTAGATATTGATATCAAGGGATATAATGATCTCTGGGATCCGTCACTTGAAGATAGCATTGCACTGACTGCAAACTATCGTGTTATCAATGGTATCACAAACCTTGTACTTGGTCAGGATTTCAATGATCAGGATACAGATGATATCGCTAAAACAGGTGAGAAACTTCTGGAGCTTGCACCGAATGTTCGTCTGATTCAGGATGACAATACACAGGATTCTCTTCTGAACGGAGAGGCAAGTGTTGCATTCCTGTACACTTCACAGGTAACAGCCGCCCTTCAGGAAAATCCGGACCTTAAAGTCGTATATCCGGAAGAAGGTCTTGGATTTGGTGTAATGGGAATGTTCATTCCGAGCCAGGCACCGGACAAGGATGAGGCATATCAGTTCATGGATTACATTCTTCAGCCGGAAAATGCAGCAAAATGTTTCGATTATATCGGATACTACAGCACAAACAAAGCAGCAGATTCCCTGCTTGAGAATCAGGACCTTGTAGTACCGGATTCCGTAACAGAGGGATCAGCAGTAGAAAATATCAGCGCAGAAGCAGAAGAAGCTTACAATAAGAACTGGACAGAGTTCAAAGCTGCCTGCGACTGATAAAATAAGGGGGAAGCAGGATGGAAATCTATAAAGGTACTGCTACCTTTTCAGGAATAGCCATCGGCAAGATACTGTATTACAGCAGAGGGGAATACCAGATACGTCAGTGTCTGGTCAGCAACATAAAAAAAGAAATCAGTAATTTTCAGGAAGCCCGGCTTCAGGCGGTTCAGAAACTTCATGAGCTGTATGAAGCCAACAGGCTTCTGAATGAACAGGAGGCCGGTGTTTTTCTTCGCCAGATTAAACTTCTGGAATCCGAAAGTTACCAGAATGCAATTGAAAGCAGCATTGCCAATGAAAAGGTAAATGCTGCTTATGCAGTTATGATCAACAGAGATGAACTGGTTGAGACATTCCGACATCTGGAAGAGCCGGTCATTCGAAGAAGAATCAATGATATGCAGGAGATTTCCAACCGTCTGATCCAGATACTGGGTGGTGCAGCCATCCGTATTAATCTTGGGGACGAACCTGTGATCCTGGTTGCGGAGGCATTGTCGCCGACTGAGATTATGGAAATGGACAAGGATAAACTTCTGGCTGTGGTCATGCATCATGGTTCAGCAGTATCTCATGCATCAATTATGGCGAAAACAATGGAAATTCCAACTTTGGTCGATGTTGCAGCTGATGATGAGTGGGATGGAAAGACAGCAATCGTAGATGGTTATACAGGAACTTTTTATCTTAACCCGGATGCGGAAATCCAGAAAGAATATGAGATTCGTCTGGAAGCGGATCGAAGAGAGAGAGAGGAACTTCTGAAACTGAAGGCGCAGAAAGATGAAACAAAGGATGGCAGCAATATTGGTCTTTATGCCAATATTGGAAATATGAGTGATCTGAGCAGTGTCCTTTTTTATGGCGCCAAGGGAATTGGGCTTCTGCGAAGTGAGTTCCAGTATCTTGGAAGAGAAAATTATCCGAGAGAAAATGAACTTTTCCGTGCATATAAAAAAGTAGCAGAGACAATGGGCGAGAGACTTGCGGTGATCCGTACTGCGGATCTCGGAGCAGACAAGCAGGCTCCGTATCTGGACATTCCGCAGGAAACCAATCCTATCATGGGCAACCGTGGGATTCGTCTCTGTCTTGACCGAAGAAGAATGTTTAAAGCACAACTTCGTGCAATTTATCGTGCCAGTGCGTATGGTAATCTCGCAATGATGTTCCCGATGATCGATTCTGAAGAAGAAATGGATGAGATATGGCAGATCATTGAGGAAGTAAAAGAAGGACTGCGCGAAAAAAACATTCCATTTAAAGAGATCATGACAGGAATCATGATCGAGACACCGGCAGCAGTCATGATCAGCCGGGAACTTGCAAAACATGTTGATTTCTTAAGTATTGGAACCAATGACCTGACACAGTATACGCTTGCGATGGATCGTCAGAATCCTCTTCTGAAAGACAAATACAACGATCATCATCCGGCAATTCTTCGTATGGTGCGTATGGTTGTGGATGCGGCACATCAGGAAGGCCGTAAGGTTGGCATCTGCGGAGAAATCGCAGCGGACACAGCACTGACGAAAAAATTTCTGGAGATGGGGGTTGATTTTCTGTCTGTTGTTCCGGCGTGTGTACTTCCGGTACGAAAAGCAATTCGTGAGACAGATCTTGGCGGAGAGAAAGTTTCTGCTGTTAAATGAGGATTATAATGAATAAAAAAAGTAAAGTCATTCTTCTTCCCTGTAATTCTTACAGGGAAGAAATTGTTTATGAGAATCTTGAAATCGGACTGGAGCTTCTGGGCGGAATCGAGAATATTGTCGGTAAAGAAGAGTCTGTATTGCTGAAGCCGAATCTTCTAAAGAAAGCGGAAGTTGATAAGGCAGTGATCACACATCCGACGGTTGTGGGAATGTTTGCCCGACTGATGAGAGAAAAAGGATATCAGGATATGGCACTTGCAGATTCCTGCGGAAATGGAACAACTTCTAAAGTGATCCATGGGACAGGAATGGATACGTATCTTGAGAAACTGGATATTCCGGCTATTGATTATACGACGGGAATCCATGTAGACTATCCGAAAGGAATACAGGCAAAAGAATTTATTTTGCCGAAAGAACTTCTGGAAAAAGACTGTGTGATCTCTCTTTGCAAAATGAAGACGCATGCACTGGAACGCATCACGGGAGCTGTGAAAAACAGCTATGGATTCGTTTATGGATTTCACAAAGCCAAAGGTCATACATTGTACCCAAGTGCAGACAGTTTTGCCCGTATGCTTGTCGATCTGAATCAGTATGTGAAGCCGCGGCTGTATATTATGGATGGAATTGTGGCCATGGAGGGGAACGGACCAGGTTCCGGAGATCCTGCTCCAATGAATGTGATGCTGATGTCACGGGATCCGGTTGCACTTGATAGTGTGTTCTGTAACCTGATCCATCTGAATCCGGAGATGGTTCCAACGAATTATCATGGAGAAAAAATGGGACTTGGTACCTGGCGTTCGGAAGAAATTGAAATTGTTACTCCGTCCGGTGAGATTTCAATGAAGGATGCAGTAGCACAGTATGGAAATCCGTATTTTGATGTGGACCGGAGAGTGGTACGTTCCGGTATGTGGGAACGTCTTGCGAAAGCCTTGAATATTTTTCAGAAGAAGCCTTATATTGAGCCGGAGCGTTGTATCCGGTGTGGGATTTGTGTGAAGAGCTGTCCGGTTCCGGACAAGGCCGTTGATTTCCGTAAAGGCAGAGAGAATCCACCAGTATATGATTATAAGAAATGTATCCGTTGTTTCTGCTGCCAGGAGATGTGCCCCGAAAAAGCAATCCAGGTGAAATGATTAGGCCGGAAATTCAATCATGCCTTAAATTGTTGCATGGAAAAGGAGCTTCTGCATTATAGATGAATATGTGTCTGTTTTGCAAAAGCTCCTTTAGATTGTTTGTTTATAAGTTGTGTCCGATCAAAATTTACAAACTGGATCAGTTCAAACAAAAATTATCGCTTATCTGATCGTGTCATGCAAAGCTTTGATGAATGAAGGAGTGGTACCGCAGCAACCACCAACAACAGAAGCACCGTTTTCAATCAGGACTTTCATATGATGGGCGAATTCTTCTGCATTCATGCTGTACACAGCATTTCCCTTTTCATCGATGACCGGCATACCGGCATTTGGTTTGGCGATAACTGGAATAGAAACATTTTCTTTAATGTTTCGAACAACAGATACCAGCTGATCAGGTCCCACTGAGCAGTTGATACCTACAGCATCTGCGCCGGCTGCTTCAAGAGAAACAGCTGCTTCCACAGCATTTCCACCACTGAAGATACTTCCATCAGCTTCAACAGTCATGGTACACATGATCGGAAGATCACATACAGAAGCGGCGGCATCTACAGCTGCAAGAGTTTCTTCAATATTGATCATTGTTTCGGCTGCAATCAGATCAATACCTGCATCTGCCAGAATACGGATCTGTTCCTGATACATATTATAAGCTTCTGTGTAAGTATAATCCCCATCAGCTGTGATAAAAGATCCGGAAGTAGTGATATCACCGGCTACATAGATACCGCTGCCGGCCAGCTCCTTAGAATAGCCGACCAGAGTACGGTTGATCTCTTCAATCTTATCTCTGAGTCCGTGTTTCTCAAGATTTATACTGTTTCCGCCAAAAGTAGGAGCATAGATTACCTGACTTCCTGCCTGAATATAGGCACGCTGCAGATCCTGGATAATATCTTTGTGATCGATAACCCAGGTTTCTGTACAGATACCGCGTGGCATACCACTTGCCATCAGGTTGGAGCCTGTGGCACCATCCAGAATCAGTATATTCTCAGTCAGTTTTCGAAATTCTTCTTTAGTCATATTAAGTTCGTTGCCTCCTTGAAAAATAAATATATAAGCAACTTACCTGTAAGCTCCGCATTTCCGTCGGAAAGTGCTTATTTCAGTTCCCTATTATAGCATGTACCATGTGGGATTACTATAGAAAAATCATTCAACCTTATTTATATACAAAGCAGATCTGGAGGTTATAAAACCAGTAGTGTTTACAGGCATAATCCCGCAAATAATAAAAAGAAGACATCTTTCGACAGAACTCGAAATTGTCTCAGAAGAAAAGTTGTGCTATTTTCTATATATATTCTTTACCGGCAGTTCTGTCGGAGATTTTCCCAAATACAATATTAATATAAGTAATGGAATCAAAATGCAGGAGGTAAAATAATTGAATCTGTTTGAGTACACGTACTGCGGGAACTACAACCGGCAGATACAGAATCTGGCCAGAATCGTCCCGGAAAAATGGAGTTTTGGAGGCAATGATGACAATGGAATCCTGAAAGGTTATCTGGAGCATACATTTCAGCGGGTATATGAAGAAGAAAAATTACTGGAGACAGAGGAATACGCAATTTTTAATACAGGACTTTTTAATATGTATTATCAGCCGGTCTACGCATATTTTATCCCAAATCTGGTGCCGGACAGGCAGAGATGGTTTCTGGACGGCTTCTACACAGAATATCATTTATTAAAATCAGGAATTGTCAATCTTCCGAAACGTGCAGCATATGTAACAGATCCGGCAGAACTTATTTTTGATACCGGACTGGATATCGTGCCTCAGTATGAACATATTTTTGAAGAAACGGAGAATTGTCAGAGACTTCCGGAGACGATTCGCGGTAGTGTAATGAAAGTACAACTGTTTGACGGAGCCTTGCGGCAGACAAAAAGAATGCTTGAGGCCGATTATCGGACAGCCATTCCGCAGTATTATAACCATGGAATCCAGTTTCTCATTCCTGTCTGTCTGCAAAATCCGGACAGAGCTGATCTGGCACTTGCCTGTGTAAAGACAGAGGATGGGAGCAAATATCTGGGCAGGACATGTCTGACATTAAAAATGGCATATCATAATGCAAGACTGCTGGCAAAAATCCACAGCAGCTGGCTTTATCCGTGAAGAGATGATCGCAGCAATAGAGAGTAATACAGGAAAACCTTCGGTGAAAATCAACTGTACAAAAATCTCGCAAAATCTATTGAAATCGTAACGCTTTTATGATACAAAAATAAAGTTGTTATTAATAAATTTTCTTATGAAAAAGAGGGGATACTTTTTAGGGAGGAACAACCAATGAGCAATAAGCTGATCGACTTGATCGACATTTCCAAATCCTACGGGATGCAGAAAGTTCTGGATGAACTGAATCTTTACATCAGGGAGAATGAATTCCTGACATTACTTGGTCCGAGTGGATGTGGAAAGACTACTACACTTCGTATTTTGGGAGGATTCGAGACACCGGATAAAGGGCGTGTGATCTTTGACGGGCAGGATATCACGAATTTTCCGGCGAATAAGCGTCAGCTGAATACCGTATTTCAGAAATATGCGTTGTTTACTCATATGAACATTGCGGATAACATTGCTTTTGGATTAAAGATAAAGAATAAAAGCAAACAGTATATTTATGACAAGATCAAATATGCATTGAAGCTTGTGAATCTGGATGGTTTTGAGAAACGCATGCCGGATTCTTTGAGTGGTGGACAGCAGCAGCGTATTGCAATCGCACGTGCAATCGTAAATGAGCCGAAGGTACTGCTTCTGGATGAGCCGCTCGGTGCGCTGGACCTGAAGCTTCGACAGGATATGCAGTATGAGCTGATCCGTCTCAAAAATGAGCTGGGGATCACCTTTCTGTATGTAACACATGATCAGGAAGAGGCACTTACCATGTCTGATACGATCGTGGTCATGAATCAGGGGTATATCCAACAGATCGGAACACCGGAAAAAATCTACAATGAGCCGGAGAATGCTTTTGTGGCGGACTTTATCGGTGAGAGTAATATCATTTCCGCGACAATGGTGCAGGATCGTCTTGTTAAGATACTGGGTGTTAATTTTCCATGTGTGGATGAAGGGTTCGGACAGAACCGACCGGTTGACGTTGTCATCCGTCCGGAAGATATCGATCTTCTGAAACCGGGGCAGGGAAGCATTGATGGTGTAGTCACACATATGATCTTCAAAGGTGTACATTATGAGATGGAAGTCATGGCGAACAACTATGAGTGGCTGGTGCACAGCACAGATATGTTCCCGGTTGGAACAGAAGTCAGCATTCATGTGGATCCGTTTGATATCCAGATCATGAAAAAACCGGAATCGGAAGATGAGGAGGCGGTAAACATTGAAGAATAAGCGTTTGCTTGCCGGTCCGTATCTGTTCTGGTCCGTGTCCTTTGTAGTGATTCCGCTGTTGGTGATCGTGTATTATGCATTTACCAGTGATGAGGGTAGTTTTACATTTTCCAATCTGGCACAGATCACGACACCGGAGAATCTGAAGGCACTTGGCATGTCCATTCTTCTGTCATTTTTGAGTACGGCAATATGCTTGATTCTGGCATATCCGCTGGCGATGATCCTGAGCCAGAAACAGGTAAACCAGACAAGTTTTATTGTGCTGATCTTTATTCTGCCAATGTGGATGAACTTTCTTCTCCGTACACTGGCATGGCAGACATTGCTTGAAAAGAATGGCGTCATCAACAGTGTTTTAAGTTTCCTGCATTTACCGGCGCTGGAGATCATTAATACACCATATGCCATCATTCTTGGAATGGTATACAATTTTCTGCCATTTATGGTGCTTCCAATCTATAATGTACTGATCAAGATTGACAGAAATGTCATCAATGCAGCACGTGATCTGGGAGCCAATTCCGTACAGACTTTCTGGAAGGTCATTTTTCCACTGAGTATTCCGGGTGTGATCAGCGGTATTACGATGGTGTTTGTACCGGCGCTGACAACCTTCGTTATTTCTGACCTTCTTGGGGGCGGAAAGATCCTTCTGATCGGTAATGTCATTGAGCAGTCATTCAAACAGAACAGCAACTGGCATGTTGGAAGTGGTCTGTCCCTGGTACTGATGGTATTTATCATTGCAAGTATGGCACTTGTGGCAAAATACGATAATGAGGACGGGGGTGCGGCATTTTGATCAGAAAATATTTACAGAAGATATACCTGGCCCTTATTTTTATTTTATTATATGCCCCGATCGTAACGTTGATCGTTCTGTCTTTTAACCAGTCTAAGACAAGAGCAAAATGGGGTGGATTTACACTGAAATGGTATAAAGAACTTCTCAAAAATGAACAGATCATGAGCGCGTTTTATACCACACTTATCATAGCGTTTGTTTCGGCTGCAATCGCAACGGTCATTGGCACGGCCGCTGCAATCGCGATTCAGGGAATGAAGCAGAAGTGGAAGACCATGTATATGGGACTTACCAATATCCCGATGATGAATGCGGAGATCGTGATGGGTGTGTCTTTAATGCTTCTTTTTATTGCATTTCATATGACACTTGGCTTCGGAACGATCCTGATCGCACATATTACGTTCAATATTCCGTATGTGATCTTAAGCGTATTACCGAAGCTGAAGCAGACGAATCGTTATACATATGAGGCTGCGCTGGATCTTGGTGCATCACCGGTCAAAGCGTTTTTTAAAGTTGTTTTTCCGGACATTGTACCGGGAGTACTTTCTGGATTTATGCTTGCATTTACCATGTCTCTGGATGATTTTGTAATCACGCATTTTACAAAAGGACCTGGAATTGATACACTTTCCACAAAAATCTATACAGAAGTTCGTAAAGGGATCAAACCGGAGATCTATGCACTTTCCACGATCATGTTTGTGACAGTTCTGGTGCTGCTCCTTTTGATCAACTATTCACCGAAGGAAGAAGAGGAAACTGTGGTCAGAAAGAAAAAAGTCCGCAAGCCTTCCAGAGTGAAAAAGATCCTGATTCAGCGTGTAGTTCCTGTTACAATCTGTATTGTCTTTATTGGTGGTGGTTTCTATTATGCAAAAGAAAACGATGTCATGAATGGAGAGAAACTGGTTGTATACAACTGGGGCGAATATATTGATCCGGAAGTCCTGACGATGTTTGAAGAAGAAACGGGAATTGATATTGTTTATGAAGAATTTGAAACAAATGAGATTCTGTATCCAAAGATCAGTTCCGGTGCGATCGCATACGATGTGATCTGCCCGAGTGATTATATGATTCAGCGAATGATTGAAAATGATCTGCTTTCCGAGATTAATTTTGATAACATTCCAAATCTTAAAAATATCGGGAAACAGTACTTGGAGCAGTCAAGGCAGTTTGATCCGGAGAATAAATATTCCGTGCCGTACTGCTGGGGAACGGTCGGCATTCTGTATAACAAGATGATGGTAGATGAGCCGGTGGACAGCTGGTCTATTCTCTGGGATCCGAAATACAAGGATAATATTCTGATGCAGGATTCAGTCCGTGATGCATTTGGCGTGACACTGAAATATCTTGGCTATTCTCTGAATTCCATAGATTTGGACGAGCTGACTGAGGCAAAAAATCTGTTGATTGAACAGAAACCGTTGGTTCAGGCATATGTGATCGACCAGGTGCGTGATAAAATGATCGGAAATGAAGCTGCACTTGGTGTAATCTATTCCGGTGAGGCAATTTATACACAGAAAGAAAACCCAAATCTGGAGTATGTGATCCCGAAGGAAGGATCCAATATCTGGATCGATTCCTGGGTAATCCCGAAAAATGCAGAACATAAAGAAAATGCAGAAAAATTTATCAATTTCCTCTGCAGACCGGATATTGCGTTGATGAACTTTGAATACATTACGTATTCTACGCCGAATGAAGCTGCGAGAGAACTGATCGAGGATGAATCTATCCGAAACAGTGAGATCGCATTCCCGGACCTTTCCAAATATGATAATCTGGAAACATTCCAGTATCTTGGAACAGAGGCTGACCAGGTGTATGGCGATCTCTGGAATAAAGTAAAATCCTCATAAAGCATAAAACAAAGAAAAGACTTTCTATGGAAAATGAATTTCTGTAGAAGGTCTTTTTTCTTGCGGAAAAATGTCTGACAGAGGTATAATACAGAAAAAGAAAAGTCATATGAGGAGGGTGTACTGTGGCAGAGGAAAGAACATCCAATTATATCAAACTCTGTGATGAGTGGGCAGAGAAATTCCTGCAGATGGAAAAAAAGGAATTGATGAATCGGCTTCCGGAATTGAAGGAAGAGGATGGCTATCTGAAAATCACACATTTTGGTGTGCCATTCGGAATTCGGCTGGACAATGGAAGAATTGACCGGCTGGCAGAAGTGGCAGGACTGCCTCTGAAGGGAAAAGCTTTTGAAATGAGCTGATTGTGAAAACGATGGAACTGAAAATACGTTCAGAGATAAATCTGATTCAATGAGGGAAAATGGAATGGATTATTTAACACTGGCTTTTGACAGACCGGCAGAAGCATGGAATGAGGCACTTCCTCTGGGGAACGGCTCTATGGGAGCGATGTCATATGGACGGCTTCGAGAGGAAAAGATCGAGCTGAATCTGGATACACTCTGGTCTGGAACCGGAAGAAGCAAAGAAAACAAAAATACAGATGTGGACTGGGATTTTTTGCGCCAGAAGATCTTTGACGGAGAGTATGAAGAAGCGGAAGCCTATTGTAAAGAAAACATCCTTGGTGATTGGACAGAGAGCTACCTTCCGGCAGGAAATCTGCATATTGATGCAAATATACCTGAATTAAAAGAGCATGGATCATACCAGAGACAGCTTTCGATTAAAGATGCGCTGGAACAGGTTGTATATCGTCAGGACGGACAGGGATATCTAAGAGAATTTTTTGTAAGTATGTCAGAACCGGTCATGGCACTTCATTATAGAGCAGATGCAGGCAGCAGTCTGGAACTGCGTATTTCTCTGGACAGCCAGATAAGACATGTCTGTTCTGGTTATGGGACAAGTGAACTTGTGCTTGAGGGACAGGCTCCGGTCTATGCGGCACCGTTGTATTATTCCTGTGAGCAGCCGATCGTCTATGAAGAAGGAAAAGGAACACGGTTTGCAATCGGTATTTCCGTGCAGGCACCGAAAGGCTGTATCCGCCAAAAAGACAACACACTTCTTGTAACTGCAGACGGTGATGTGTATATTTATCTGTCCGGGATAACGGATTTTCAGGCACAGGACTCCTACTTATCCAGAAAGAAACAGATGCTGGAACAGATCTGTGACCTTTCATATCCACAATTAAAGGAAGCTCATAAGAAGGCATATGCAGCATATTTTGACCGGATGGATCTTACGTTGGATCCTGGCATACAGAATGATCTTATAACAAAAATGTTTCACTATGCCCGTTATCTTATGATCTCTTCCTCTAAGCCTGGCACACAGTGTGCAAACCTGCAGGGAATCTGGAACCATAACTTGAGAGCTCCGTGGAGCAGCAACTATACGGTAAATATCAATACAGAAATGAATTATTGGATGGCAGAGAAGGCGAATTTAAGCGACTGCCATGAGTCGCTGTTCGATCTGATTGAACGGACTGCCTCGCATGGAAAAAAGACAGCAAAAGAAGTCTATCATCTGAATGGATGGGTGAGCCATCATAATGTGGATATCTGGGGACATTCCAGCCCGGTCGGATATTTCGGGCAGGATGAAAATCCCTGTACCTACTCTATGTGGCCGATGAGCTCCGGGTGGCTCTGCAGTCATCTGTGGGAGCATTACCGTTATACACTGGACAGAGAGTTTTTGAGAAAAAAAGCCTTTCCGCTTATCCGGGGAGCAGTGGAATTTTATCTGGGATATCTGGTGCCTTATGACGGATACCTCGTCACTGCTCCATCCACGTCGCCGGAAAATACATTTACAGCCTCGGATCACAGTGTCCATAGTGTGACCTTTGGTTCGACAATGGATTGCAGTATTCTGAAGGAATTGTTTGGAAATTATCTGAAAGCCTGCGAGATCCTTGATATCACCGACCTTATGGATGAAGTAAAAGCTGCACTCAAAAAACTGCTGCCATTTAAGATCGGGAAAGAAGGACAGCTTCAGGAGTGGTACCTGGACTATCCTGAGGTGGATATGCACCACAGACATGTTTCACAGCTATACGGCCTTTATCCAGGAAATCTGATCCACAGAGAAGATAAAGAACTTCTGGCTGCCTGCCGCGTAGCTCTGGACAGAAGAGGGAACGAGGGAACCGGCTGGTGCATGGCATGGAAGGCGTGTCTCTGGGCGCGGCTCGGAGATGGAGAGCGTGCGTTGAAGCTCTTGAAAAATCAGCTTCACGTTACAAAAGAAGAAAACTGCAGTCTGGTTGGCGGCGGGACCTACCCGAATATGCTCTGTGCACATCCGCCATTTCAGATCGACGGGAATTTCGGGTTTGCGGCTGCTGTGCTGGAAATGCTGGTACAGTATCAGGATGACAGGATCTTCTTTCTTCCGGCGCTTCCGGAGGAATGGAAGGATGGAAAGATAAGCGGCCTTAGGGCACCGGGCGGCATTACCATTGACTTTGCATGGAAAGACAGATGCATTACAGAATGCAGTCTGCAATCACAGACAGATATGGTACGCATACTTTTGTACAACGGAATTGAGAAGAAAATAATGCTGAAAGCAGATACCATCTGTCATATCGTTTGATTTTTTTTGCTGCGGCGGTACTCTCCGGCAGTCATGCCACAGTATTTCCGGAAACTCTGAGCCAGATAACTCTGCGAGGAAAATCCGGCAAGATGAGCGATATCCGAGATTTCATGGTCTGTATTCTCCAGGAGATTTTTGCATACTTCGATCCGGCGGTGGGTCAGATAGCTGATCGGAGAGATTCCGTAGTAGCGCGTGAATTCGTGACTCAGATAATATTTATTCAGATGGCTTAAGCTGGCAAGCTGTTCCAGATTGATGTCATCGCTGTAGTGGGAATCCAGATATCGCTTGACAAGGGCGCATTCTTTGCTTGGATGAAAGGATGGAAACAACTGAAAATCAGAGACAGCAAAACGACGGAGCTGAGAGATCAGAATGGCCAGCGTGTGTTTGCAGATCTCTTCATAACCATCATTTTTTTCATCCAGTTCCTGAAAAAGAGAATGAAAATAAAATAAAAGGTCGGCGTGCTTCTGGTGGTAGTGAAAGATCTGGAATTCCTTCTGGTCATGAAAGGAAAAACTGATCCCGTCCACACCGACCGTATAATAAGAAAGTGGCGAGGCACTTAAGGAAATTTCCGTGTGCTGAATATGAGGGTTGACGATGATCAGGTCGTCTTTTTTAATAGAAAAATGCTGGTTTTCAATCAGGAATTCTCCACTTCCCTCACTGACGTAAAAGAGTTCCGTGAAGGCATGGGTATGTGGGATGCTGGGCCAGTCTTCCTCATAATGAGAAGAAGAGGCGTTCACCAGGACTGCTTCTGTTGAAAAAGGCGTATCATCTGAAAAAGAAAAAAACTGTGTGCTCATATGTACCTCCCAGGACCGAAAAGTTTTTCAACTGTCAGGATAGCACAAAAGATAAAATACCGCAAGATTTCTAAAAAGTATAGCAAGAACAACGTTGAAAAACAGACAAAAACAACGTATTCTGATAGTATCTGAAATAAAACAAAAACAGATGATAAAAGAAATCCATAAATATAAAACGGAGGTACACCTATGAGTCAGAACAAAGGCAGAGTTACGATCCCGACAAACCTGGATGTGGTAAAAGAAACACTGGATATCGTAGAGGAATGGGGCGCAGATGCGATTCGTGACTGCGATGGAACAGAGTTCCCGGCAGAACTCAAAGACACAGGTGCAAAGATCTACGCTACTTATTATACAACAAGAAAAGATAATGCATGGGCAAAGGCAAACCCGGATGAGATCCAGCAGATGTACATCATGAGTTCTTTCCATACAGCAACGGAGGAGAAACTTGAGATCAACCTTATGGACCATCTCTACCCGGACATGTTGAAAGTAAATACCCGTGATGATATCACCAGATGGTGGGAAGTCATTGACCGTACCACAGGCGAAGTCGTTCCGACAGATCGGTGGTCTTATGACGAAGAGAGTGGAAATGTCGTGATCGCACCGGCGAAACTTTTTCATGAATATACGGTCAGCTTTCTGGCATATATCATGTGGGACCCGGTTCATATGTATAATGCTGTCGTAAATGACTGGAAGGACGTAGAGCCGCAGATCACTTTTGATGTGCGTCAGCCGAAGACAAGAGCACATTCCCTGGAGCGTCTCCGTCGTTTCCTTGATACGCATCAATATGTGGATGTAGTACGTTTTACGACATTTTTCCATCAGTTTACCCTGATCTTTGATGAGTTTGCGAGAGAAAAATATGTAGACTGGTTCGGTTACTCCGCATCTGTCAGTCCGTATATCCTTGAACAATTCGAAAAAGAAGTGGGATATGCGTTCCGCCCGGAATATATTATCGATCAGGGTTACATGAATAATACATACCGTATTCCATCCAAAGAATTCAAGGACTTCCAGGCTTTCCAGAGAAGAGAAGTTGCGAAGCTTGCCAAAGAGATGGTAGACATTGTCCATGAATGCGGCAAAGAAGCTATGATGTTCATGGGCGATCACTGGATCGGTATGGAGCCGTTTATGGACGAGTTTGCTTCAATCGGACTGGATGCTGTCGTTGGAAGTGTCGGAAACGGTGCGACCTTGCGCCTGTTCAGCGATATCAAGAATGTAAAATATACAGAAGGACGTTTCCTTCCGTACTTTTTCCCGGATACCTTCCATGAGGGCGGCGATCCGGTCAAGGAAGCCAAAGTAAACTGGGTAACAGCAAGGCGTGCGATCCTTCGAAGCCCGATCCAGAGAATCGGTTACGGCGGATACCTGAAACTTGCCCTGGAATTCCCGGATTTTGTACAGTATATCAAAGAGGTATGCCAGGAATTCCGTACACTCTATGATAACATCCAGGGTGTGACCCCATACTGTGTGAAGCGTGTAGCGGTCCTGAACTGCTGGGGTAAAATGCGCTCCTGGGGCAACCACATGGTACATCACGCAATTTATTATAAACAGAATTATTCTTATTTCGGGATCATCGAGGCTTTGAGCGGCGCACCGTTTGATGTTTCCTTCATCAGCTTTGATGATATCCTGGAAAATAAGGATCTGCTGAAAAACTTTGATGTTGTGATCAACGTAGGCGATGCAGATACTGCACAAAGCGGCGGCGAGTACTGGGTAAACGAAACGATCATCACTGCAGTAAAAGAATTTGTCTACAATGGCGGCGGCTTCATCGGAGTCGGCGAACCGGCAGCCCATCAGTGGCAGGGACATTATTTCCAGCTTGACGATGTACTTGGAGTAGAAGAAGAAAACGGCTTCAACCTGAACAAAGACAAATACAACTGGGAAGAACATAGAGATCACTTTATCCTGTCAGACAGTGACGGAGACGTTGATTTCGGTGAAGGAAAGAAAAATATTTATGCACTTGACGGAACTGAGATTCTGATCCAGAAAGACCAGGAAGTGCAGATGGCAGTGAAGAACTTCGGAAAAGGCCGTGGTGTCTATATCAGCGGACTTCCGTACAGCTTCAAGAACAGCCGTGTCCTCTACCGTGCAGTCCTCTGGTCCGCATCTGCAGAGGAAGAACTGAACTGCTGGTATTCCACAAATTACAATGTAGAAGTCCACGCCTATGTAAAGAACGGCAAATACTGTGTCGTAAACAACACCTACGAGCCGCAGGATACTGTTGTATACAAAGGCGATGGAAGCTGCTTCGAACTTCACATGGAAGCAAATGAGATCAAGTGGTATCAGATCTGAGAAGCGAAAATATCTAAGAAATAGAAGAATGATGTGATAAGAAAAAAGGTATGAGATCATAGAAGCTAAATCTGTGGTTTCATACCTTTTTGAGATTTACTGATGAAATCGTTTCCCGTATTCCGAGGGAGAAATTCCCATACATTTCTTAAACAGCCTGCTGAAATAGAGCTGGTCATTGATTCCTACCATTGTGGAGATCTCCTTGAGAGAAAGCCTGTTGTCTTTGATCATGGTGGCGGCTTTTCGTATTCGGAGATTGTTCAGATAACTGGTGATGCTTGTTCCTACCTCCGATTTAAAAACACGGCACAGATAGCTGGAACTTAAGCTGACATTTGCGGAAATGGAGGACAATGTGAGCCGGTGCATGTAATTTCCTTCGATATATGCGAGGGTTTTAGCAATATCGTCTGTATAATGCCCTTCATTTATGGTAAAGGTCTGATAGATGTTTCTGGCTTCTTCATAGTCTGGAAGATTTTCCTGATATGGCATATCCGGGGCAAAGGACTGGTACATGGTGAAGCGGTTGTACAGCTTTTTTACGAGCTGATCGACTTTCATCTGACCTGCATCCAGTTCTTTCTGGGAAAAGACTACCAGTGCACTGTAATCGTTCAGTACAAGGATATATGGCTGAAGTACGCCCTGTACTGCGTCCAGGATCATATCACGCAGAAGTTTCCCCGAGATAGAAAAGGCTTCATTGGACAGAAACTTTTCAAAGGTCACATAGCAGACGGCGCATGGTTCCTGCATAAAGCGCAGGTCTGTGCCGGCGTTTTGACCTGTAAAGGAGGAAAGGGAAGTCTCTCCCTCAAAAAAGGAGAGGAGTAGGCGGGTTCTGTTCTCGGATACAGTTTCGGCTGGAACAGGAACTTTCCTGTCGGCTTTTTCCTGCAGTTTTTCGGTCGTTTTGTTCAGGCAGGCGAGAAGGGTGTCCGGACTGATCTTGACTTTTAGCAGATAGTCTGCTGCACCCAGAAGGAGCGCGCTCCGCACAGAATCAAAATCCTCATAATTGCTGAGGACAAGGATCTCTCCGGGATAATTTTTTTCTTTCAAAGTACGGATCAGTTCCAGTCCGTCCATTTCCGGCATTTTGAGGTCGGTGATGATTACATCCGGCTGATGCTTCTCAATGAGAGACATGGCTTCCAGACCGTTTGAAGCGGTCCCGCAAATGGAAAAACCGTGTTCTTCCCAGGGGAGGATCGAACGGAGGGCGATTTTTACAATGGGTTCATCATCTATAATAAGTATACTGTACATTTGAGTCCTTTCTGAGCGGCTTGTCTATTCTTCAGGCTGTTGTGACAGGGTATCAGCATAAAGCTTTGGCAGTGTCAGGGTACAGGTGGTGCCTTCGCACGGGTGACTGTCAATCTTTAATCCGTATTCCCGTCCGAAGTTCAGCTGGATCCGGTCATTTACATTTGCTACGCCGATTTTTTTGCGGTCCTTGTGCGGGTTCAGATCAGTCCGGGTTATCTCGAATCCTTTTCCGTCATCCTGAAGTTCCAGGATCATATGTCCGTCTTCCTTCCAGCAGGTAATATGGATCTCCATGACAGAACCGTCATCGGAAGAACCATGCATTACAGAATTTTCGGCGAGCGGCTGCAGGATCAGCTTGGGAACGAGACAGGAGAGCAGCTCTTCATCCTCCACATGGAAAGAATATTCGAAACTTCCTGCATACCGGATGCGGAGAATGGCAAAATAATTTTCCAAATTTTCAAGTTCTTCCTGCACGGTGATATATTCATTCTTATTCGTGAGCGTGTTCTGAAGAAGACTGCTGAGTGCCTGGATCCCATCGCTGACGATCTGATCATTGTGCATGGCTGCTACAAAGCGTAGGCTGTTTAAGGTGTTAAAAAGAAAATGAGGATTGAGCTGATACTGGAGCATCTGAAGTTCAAGCTCTCTCTTTTTCTTTTCCTGTTCTTTTTGCTGTTCGAGCAGATTCTGGATGGTATCTGCCATGTGGTTCATGCTGCCGGACAGGTCTGAAAGTTCGTCTTTGTGGTTATCCTGAATACGGACATCCAGGTTTCCGTGGGATAATTCTTTACAGAAATCCAGCATGCTTCTGATCGGGGAGGTGATTCCCGGATATACCATTGCGACGATCCCGATGCACGTGAGGACCAGGATCACTGCCACGATCAGGATTCGGCGAAGCATGGTATAAACTTCGGAATTGATATAATGATAAGGCATGGTGTACACAAAAAGCTGGTTAAGCTTTTTGTTGAAAATATAAGTGACCAGCTGTTCTTCGCCATCTTTGTGGATGCTGAAGGAATCGGTTCTGGAAGGAAGCTTCTGCTGGATGTTTTTGAGAAATTCGCTGTCAACCTTTTCACCGAGTGCGATATTTCGGTCCCAAGAGGAAAGAACAGTACCGTCCATATTCATATACATAATATTAGAAGAATCTGCCAGCCCTACCGGTTCGAGCACGGTCTTGGAAAAAATCTTCTCATCGATGGAAATCAGGGTGTAACCGATGACGCGGCTTTCACTGTACTGCTCATAGATTCTTCTTCCAAGGACCAGGATATCTCTGTCGCGGTAGGTGTGCACATACGCCCATACATCCTGATTTTCCTGGCGCAGCCGGTCAAGGAGCATATCCACATCATTCTGATAGAAACCGTCATAGCCAAGGTCATAAAAAATATTTCCGTCGGTATCGTATACCGTGATATTTTTGGCCTGCGCCGGATAGATGATCTTGGTACGGATCATGCTCTGGATCTCATTGATCGCCTGATTTTTCTCAATATCTGACATATCTTTGTTCAGAAGCCCGTCCTTGATCTCTTCGCTGATGCAGATAGAGCCGCACAGATACTGATATTTTTCGATTTCACTTACCATATTCAGATTGATCATTGATAAAGTCTGGGAAATGGAAGCAGAAAGTTTTTCCCGAAGTGCTACGGAAAAGATATGAAAGGAATAGCCACTGATTCCTGCCAATGGTATAATCGATATCAGCAAAAGGGCAATGACAAGCCTTGTTTTGATACTGAATTTACGAAATCCCTGATAACCTTGTTTTTTATTCATTTTTCCCCCACCTTTTTATCCATTATACTAAAAAAAGTCAGGATAATCCATCCAAAACGTAAATAGACAAAGATTGTACATATTTATCACAAGAAAATCCATATCGTATAATTTTTACAAGAGAAAGTTCCATAAGTAGGGGCGTTTTGTTAATTTACTACAAAAATATTTTGCCGTATACTGTCATCATAAGGCGAACGTAAAAAAGCCAACATGAAGGAGGAAACAAACATATGAAGAAAAGATTTGCAGCTTCTACTATGATTCTTGCGATGAGCGCGGCTACCGTACTCTCACCGATCACTGCATTTGCAGACGCAGAAGAACAGGAACTGAACATCGCGATCTTCCAGGGTGGATACGGAGATGCTTACTGGAATCAGATGGTAGAACTTTTTGAGGAAAGCCATGAGGGTGTGAAAGTGAACATGACCATCAGCCCTACCATCGGTGATATCATCCGTCCACAAATCGTTGCCGGAAATGTACCGGATTTTATCTGTCTGAATGATGGCGGTGAGGACGGCGTGATCCTTTCTCTGATCAAAGAACATGCACTTCTGAACCTGAATGATGTCTTTGATGGCGAGAACTATGCAGGAACCGGTACACTTCGTGATGATATCACAGATGGAATCCTTGCAAGCAGTAAATGTGCCCCATATGGAGATGGTGATATCTATCTCGCACCTTTTAACAGCGGTCCGCAGGGACTGATCTACAACAAGACATTCTTCGATGAAAATAATCTGGAAGTTCCGAAGACCTGGGATGAGTTCTTTGCACTTGGCGATACAGTCAAAGATATCGACGGACGTTCTCTCTTCACTTATCAGGGAATCTATCCGGGATACATGGAAGAAATGCTCTGGCCGGCAATCGCAAATGAGTGCGGCGAAGAAGCACTCACAAAGATTGCAAATTATGAAGAAGGTTCTTTCAATAACGAAGGCGTGCTGAAAGCCCTCACTCATATCAAAGAGATCGCAGACAAGGGATATCTTCTGGAAGGTACGGTAGGTATGAACCATACAGAATCCCAGACAGAGATGATGCTTGGAAAAGCTGCTTTTATCACAAACGGAACCTGGATGGAAAATGAGATGCAGGATGCTCCGAGAGAAGACGGATTTGAGTTTGCCATGGCGCCGATCCCGACAGAGAATGCAGACGATGTCCACTATGTATTTGACAGCTGTGAGCAGTTCTCTATTCCGGCAGCTGCAAAGAATCAGGAACTTGCAAAAGAATTCCTCCGTTTCCTGTACAGCGATGAATCTGTATCTGCATTTGCAGAAGCTTCCGGTGCCCTTTATGCAACAAAGAGTGCCCGTGAAGTAGCAAAAGATAAACTTTCTACAGCAATCTACAATATGTACGGAATCTATGATGAAGCAAATGCATCTTCTCTGATCATGAGCTTCTCAGCAGTTCCGGCTGACTGCAAGATCAATCCAAAAGATGAGATCTTCAACCCGATCACTTCTGTTATGAACGATGAAATGACAGTAGAAGAGTGGGCACAGAACGTAGAAGATGCTTTTGCACAGGTTCGTGCAGATCAGGAAGCTGCCAAATAAATATCTTATCTGTTATTTACAGAATGAATGTTGTCCAATTAAGCGAAAAGGCTGCTGCACAAATGTATGCGGCAGCCTTTTTTTACCCCAAATTGATTTGAAATCTGAAAAAAGGAGTGACCAGACGTGGTAAAAAAGCCGAAATTATTTATAGCTTTGTGTACGCTTCCCGCGCTGATTCTTACGATCGTTTTTATGATTGTACCGATGCTGAATGCCATCTATCTGTCGTTTACCAGTTCCACTGCGCTCAGTGTTGGATTCAACAGTAAGTTTGTATTCCTGGATAATTATATTTATATGTTCAAAGACAAGGACTTTGTACAGGCACTTTTTAATACGTTTAAACTGATGCTTGTGATTCCGGCACTGACGATCTTTCTGAGCCTGGTATTTGCTTTCATCCTTACACAGGGAGAACTCCGGGAGAAATCTTTTTATCGTACGGTATTCTTTTTTCCAAGTGTTGTCTCTATGACCGTTGTCGGAATCGTGTGGTCTTTTGTATTTAATCCGACAAGAGGAATCCTCAATCATATGCTGGATCTTTTTAACATTTCTTCCTGGAAGCATGCCTGGCTCGGAGAGGGAAAAACAGCGCTCTGGTGTATCGGTGCTGCACTGGTATGGCAGGCGATCGGTTATTATATGGTAATGCATGTGGCTTCAATCGACGGGATCTCTCAGGAAATTTACGAAGCTGCCTCGATCGATGGAGCGACCGGAGCCCAGAAGTTTTTCAAGATCACGATCCCGCTTCTTCGTAGGTCCATCGGAACGACTTATATCCTTGCTCTGTCAGGAACGATCAATCTGAGTTTTACCCTGTCCAATGTCATGACGGGAGGAGGTCCGAACGGTGCTTCCAGTGTCCTTCTGCAGTATATGTACACGCAGGGTATGCGGAATGCAAACTTTGGCTATGCGATGGCGATCGCCATGTTTACGCTTATGCTTGCAATCGTGCTTGCGATGATCTCACGAAAACTGTCAGCTGAGAAAGAATAGGAGGGACACTGATGAAAACTGTAAGAACCTGGTGTATCAGGATCCTGATGATTCTGTTTACGATTATTTTTCTTTATCCGCTTTTCTGGAATTTGATGTCTGCGTTCAAGACGAATGCGGAATATCTGACAGATCCTTATGCGCTACCGGTATCATTGAATCTGGATAATTTTGTCGCTGCATGGCAGAAGGCAAATATTGCGGCGTATTTTGGAAATTCTGTGTTTGTGACAGTGTTGTCTACGGCATTGCTTCTGCTGTTTGTCATACCGATTTCTTATGTACTGGCAAGATACCGTTTTGCCGGAAGCAAACTGATCTCGACGATCTATATGGCATGTATTTTCCTCCAGGCAACGTATATCATGATCCCGCTGTTTCTGGAATTACAGGCGATCAACGGGCTGAATAATCTGCCGGTACTCTGCCTGGTCTATGCAGTCATGCAGTTCCCGTTCTGCATCTTTACTCTGCAGGGCTTTATGTCTGCGGTGCCGAAAGATTTTGAAGAATCTGCACGGATCGATGGCGCCACAAACCTTCAGCTTCTTCTGAAAGTTATGGTTCCGCTTGCAAAACCGGGAATTGCAACGATCACAATGTTGAGCGCGATGGGATTCTGGAATGAATATCCGCTGGCACTAGTCCTCCTGACCGATGATGCCCAAAAGACCCTTCCGATCGGAATGGCAAATTTGTTTGAAGTACAGAAGTATGCGACAGACTGGGGCGCACTGTTTGCGGGACTTGTGATCATTATGATTCCAACCATGATCATTTATCTGATCGGGCAGAGATATCTGCTGCAGGGAATCGGTGCAGGCGGATTGAAAGGGTGAATTGGATTTTTTTGAAGAAGGAGAAGAGATATGCCGACAGACCAGGAATTGATTAAGATTGTTCCGTCGAAGCGTCAGCTTAAGTATCAGGAAACGGAATTTTATGCATTTTTTCACTTTGGGATGAATACGTACACGAACCGGGAATGGGGAGACGGTACGGAAGATCCCGGAATTTTTAATCCGCAGGAATTCGATGCCGGGCAATGGGTATCGGCGGTGAAGGCGGCAGGAATGAAAGGCGTGATCCTTACCTGTAAGCATCATGACGGATTTTGCCTGTGGCCGACGAAATATACACAGCACAGTGTCGCTTCAAGTCCATGGAAGGATGGGGCAGGAGATGTAGTACAGGAAGTCTCGGATGCCTGCTGTCGTTATGGATTGAAGTTTGGAATCTATCTTTCTCCGTGGGACCGGAATCAGCCATGTTATGGAAGCGGGAAAGAATATGACGACTATTATATTGCACAGTTGACGGAACTTCTGACCGGGTATGGAGAAATCTTCAGTGTCTGGCTGGACGGGGCCTGTGGGGAAGGTCCGAATGGAAAGAAGCAGGTTTATAACTGGGAGAGATATTATGCATGTGTACGGAACTATCAGCCAGAGGCCTGCATCTGCGTCTGCGGACCGGACATCCGGTGGTGTGGAAATGAAGCCGGCGATGTAAGAAAATCTGAGTGGAGTGTAGTTCCTGCGAGGACAGCCCTGGCAGAAAGTGTTCAAGAAAGAAGCCAGCAGTCGGATGATGAAGAATTCCGCCAGAGGAAGATCACCAGTGATATGGAAGACCTTGGAAGCCGTGCCGTCCTTGAAGGCGAACATGCCCTGATCTGGTATCCGGCAGAGGTAAATACCTCGATCCGGCCGGGATGGTTTTATCATTCGGAAGAGGATGATCAGGTAAAAAGCCTGGAGGAACTGGTCCATATTTATCTGGGTTCTGTTGGTGGAAATGCAACATTTCTTCTGAATATCCCGCCGATGCCGAACGGGCTTTTGCATGAGAATGATGTGGAACGATTGAAGGAACTGGGAGAATGGCAGAAGGGAAGCTTTTCTCGTAATTTGCTGGAAGAATCCCATAGGCCGGTGGAACTTGTCTTCGCACTGGATGAAGCAGAAGATGCCGGGTATCTGGTATTAAAAGAAGAAATCCGGTACAGCCAGAGAGTAGAGGCTTTTGAAGTATTTGTAAGGGATCAGGGAGAGTGGGAGAAAGTCTATACCGGAACCGTGATCGGTTACAAAAAAATCATTCCGATTTTTAAAGAAAACGTGAGAGAAATCAGAATCGTACTAAACGATTACAGAGTTCTGCCGCAGATTTCCTTTGTTGGAGTGTATCCGAGAAACTACTACCAATGTCCTTGACACGGTAGTAGTTTAAGGAAAGTTACCATTTCTGTGCACGTTTTTCAATAAAATCCAGAATAGCGTACAGCCCCATTGCAATCACGCACAGGATTACGATGGACATCAGTACCCACGTCAGCTTAAACGTCTGGGAACCGTAGATGATCAGGTATCCAAGTCCCTGGCGGGCGCCAATGAATTCTCCGATGATCACGCCGACAAGGCACAACCCAATATTGACTTTCATCACACTTAAGATGAGGGGCACAGAAGACGGAAGGACAATCTTTGTCAGTTCGTCTTTTTTTGTGCCGCCGAGGGTGCGGATGAGCTTGAGTTTCTCTGGGTCAGCTTCGCGGAAGCCAGTGTAGAGATTGATGATCGAGCCAAAGATCGCCACAGACATTCCTGCGACAATGATTGTGCGTATATTTGCACCCAGCCATACGATCAGGAGTGGGGCAAGGGCGGATTTTGGCAGACTGTTTAGGACGACGAGGTAAGGCTCCAGGATCCGCGAAAGTTTCGGACAGCACCACAGAAGAACTGCTGTGCCAATCCCGAGAAAAACAGTAAACACAAAACTGACCAGTGTTTCTGTCAGGGTGATCCCGATATGTGTAAACAGGGACTGATCCTGGATCATTGTAAAAAATGTCTGCCAGATTTCAGACGGACTGCTGAAGATAAAAGAATCAATCCATCTCCGTCTGGCAGACACTTCCCATAAAAACAGAAAGCCCAGGAACAAAAGTATCCTGGACACGTGAATCATATATTTTTTCCGCCGGACACGAAGAAGGTACTGTTTTTGTGCAGGAGAATGTTCAGGCATACTGGTTCAGCTCCTTCCATATAAGATTAAAATAGGATTTAAATTCCGGTGCACCGCGTGCAGCGAGCGGTGTCTTCTCATCCAGTGAAAGCCGGATTGGGACAATGCGTGCAACATGGGCAGGACGTTTGGTCAGAATTATCACACGGTCTGCCATACTGATCGCCTCGGAAATATCATGAGTGACCAAGATTGCCGGCTTATTTTCCTTTTTCAGGATACGTCCGATGTCATCGCTGACATTCAGTCGTGTCTGATAGTCCAGAGCAGAAAAAGGTTCATCAAGCAGGAGCAGGTCTGGTTTTAATGCTAGTGTGCGGATGAGAGCTGCACGCTGTCGCATCCCGCCGGATAACTGAGAAGGACGGGCAGTACGGAATTTGTCAAGTCCGTAAGTGTCTAGCATTTCTTCGATATAAGCAAGCTTTTCTGGCGTTTTTTCATTGCGGATCTCAAGTCCAAGAATTACGTTCTGATAGATGGTTCGCCATTCCAGAAGATGATCTTTCTGGAGCATATATCCGATGCGCGGGTCGCCGGAGGACGGAGGAATGCCGTTCATAAGAATCGTGCCCTCCTCTGCCAGGAGCATGCCGCAGATTAGGTTCAGAAGTGTGGATTTTCCACAGCCGGACGGACCGACAACAGCAAGAAATTCACTTGGCATTAGGTTAAACGATATATTTGAAAGAGCTTTTGTTTCTCCGGATACGGTATGATAAGAAAGAGAAACATTTCTGATTTCCAGAAGGGGTTTCATAAAAATACCTCCACAAGATACATGCGTAAAATTTTGCATACGGATTTCAGATCTGTATACAGGAATCTATATTTTAAGATATGCGAAAAACATTTCATGTGATATGATATGTTGTATCGGGATCGTAAAATAGTTTACAGCAGACGATCCATATATAGATAGAAAAAGAAGGTAACAGGATTGAATAAACGAAATTATCAGAGAGAGCTCGATCAGCTCCTTGAACATACCCAAAAAGAAGAAAAAGTGCCGCGTCTTTTTTTGCACAGCTGTTGTGCACCATGCAGCAGTTATGTTCTAGAATACCTGTCGCAGTATTTTGAGATCACGGTATTTTTTTATAATCCAAATATCTCACTGGAGGAAGAGTATCGAAAGAGAGTGGCAGAGATCCAACGGCTTGTCGCAGAGATGTCGTTTACCCATCCGGTTCATATTATGGAGGGAACTTATGATCCGCAGATATTTTATGAGATGGCCCGTGGGCTGGAAAGGGTTCCGGAAGGTGGGAAACGCTGTTTTAAATGTTATCGGCTACGCATGGAGAAAGCTGCAAAACTTGCAAAAGAGGGAAACTACGATTACTTTACGACGACCTTGTCAATCAGTCCTCTGAAAAATGCAGAGAAGATCAATGAAATTGGGGAAGCACTGGCAGAAATCTATGGAGTAAAGCATCTGCCATCTGATTTCAAAAAGAAAAACGGTTATAAACGTTCTATTGAACTGTCACACGACTATGGTCTTTATCGTCAGAATTATTGTGGATGTGTCTTTTCAAAGCGTGAGCAGGAAGAAAAAATGAAACAAAAACAAATTTCAGAGGGTTCGGTTCTTTGACTTTTTCACTGGAATGTAGTAAACTGGTAAGAAATTATGCACTGTCCTGCGATGATATGGACGGACAGTGCAAAAATAGCGAATTATAAGGAGGAAATTATGGCACAGTTATGGGGAGGACGTTTCACGAAAGAAACGGACAAACTTGTATACAATTTCAATGCTTCAATTTCATTTGACCAGAAATTTTATAAACAGGATATCCGCGGAAGTAAAGCTCATGTCAGAATGCTGGCCAAGCAGGGCATCCTGACAGAAGAAGAAAGAGATCAGATCCTTGGCGGTCTGGACAGTATTCTTGCAGATGTAGAATCCGGAAAACTGGAGATTACATCTGAATATGAAGATATTCACAGTTTTGTAGAGGCAAATCTGATTGACCGTATCGGAGATCCGGGTAAGAAGCTTCATACAGGAAGAAGTCGTAATGACCAGGTCGCTCTTGATATGAAATTGTATGTGCGTGATGAGATCGAAGAGATCGATGCAGAACTGAAGAAACTTCTGGAAGCTCTTCAGGTGATCATGGAGAATAATGTGCACACATATATGCCTGGATTTACGCATTTGCAGAAAGCACAGCCGGTTACACTGGCACATCATGTAGGGGCATATTTTGAGATGTTCCGCAGGGACAGAAGCCGTATGGCTGATATTCGTAAACGTATGAATACCTGTCCGCTTGGAGCAGGTGCGCTTGCAGGAACCACTTATCCGCTGGACAGATTTTATACTGCAGAGCTGCTGGGCTTTGACGGACCGACCAGAAACAGTATGGATTCCGTATCTGACAGAGATTATGTGATCGAACTTCTTTCTGCCATGTCCACAGTTATGATGCATCTGAGCCGTTTCTGCGAGGAAATCATTCTCTGGAATTCCAATGAATACCGCTTTGTGGAGATTGATGACGCATACAGCACCGGAAGCAGTATTATGCCGCAGAAAAAGAATCCGGATATTGCAGAACTTGTAAGAGGTAAGACGGGACGTGTCTATGGTGCACTGACTTCTATTCTTACAACGATGAAGGGAATTCCGCTTGCATATAACAAAGACATGCAGGAAGACAAAGAACTTACCTTTGATGCTATTGATACCGTGAAGGGCTGCATCGCATTATTTACCGGTATGGTCTCTACCATGGAATTCCGCAAAGACGTAATGGAAGCGAGTGCAAAGAATGGATTTACCAATGCTACAGATGCTGCAGACTATCTGGTAAATCATGGAGTTCCGTTCCGTGATGCACATGGTATTGTAGGCCGCCTGGTACTGACCTGTATTGATAAGGGAATCTCTCTTGATGAACTTCCGCTTGAAGAATACAAAGAAATCTCACCTGTATTTGAACAGGATATTTATGAGGCGATCAGCATGAAGACATGTGTGGAAAAACGTGAGACATATGGTGCTCCGGGACCGAAAGTGATGGAGCAGATTATTGCAGAGAACAAAGAATATCTGAAAAATAATTAAAAACCACTTGCATTTTTGATTAAAGTGGTATAGTATGTACAAAGAAAACAGATGTGTGCCGTACAAAGACACATGCGAAATAAACGAGTGAGGAGAACGATTGTTATGAGTGAAAAACTGAGAGTCGGTATTTTAGGTGCTACAGGTATGGTAGGACAGAGATTTATTTCTCTTCTGGAAAACCATCCGTGGTTTGAGGTCGTTACTCTGGCAGCAAGCCCGAGAAGCGCTGGAAAGACATATGAGGAAGCTGTTGGCGGCAGATGGAAAATGGATACTCCAATGCCGGAAGCAGTAAAGAATATCGTAGTTATGAATGTTAATGAAGTAGAAAAAGTTGCTTCTACTGTTGACTTTGTGTTTTCCGCAGTTGACATGTCCAAAGATGAGATCAAAGCGATTGAAGAAGAATACGCAAAGACAGAGACTCCTGTTGTTTCCAACAACAGTGCACATCGCTGGACACCGGATGTGCCGATGGTAGTGCCGGAAATCAACCCGGAACATTTTGATGTGATCCAGTATCAGAAGAAACGCCTTGGTACTACTAAGGGATTCATCGCTGTTAAACCAAACTGCTCCATTCAGAGCTATGCACCGGTACTTACTGCTTGGAAAGAATTTGAACCATATGAAGTAGTTGCTACTACATATCAGGCAATTTCCGGAGCAGGAAAGACATTTAAAGACTGGCCGGAAATGGAACACAATATCATTCCATATATCGGTGGAGAAGAAGAAAAGAGCGAGAAAGAGCCGTTGAGACTGTGGGGTAAGATTGAAGACGGAGTGATCGTACCGGCTACAGAACCAGTCATCACATGCCAGTGCCTGCGTGTTCCGGTACTGAACGGACATACAGCTGCAGTATTCGTTAAATTCCGTAAGAAACCTACAAAAGAACAGCTGATCGAAGCACTTAGGAATTTCAGGGGACTTCCTCAGGAACTGGAACTTCCGAGTGCACCGAAACATTTCATCCAGTATCTGGAAGAAGACAACCGTCCGCAGGTAAGCGAGGATGTCAACTACGAACACGGAATGGGTGTATCTGTTGGACGTCTCCGTGAAGATACCGTTTACGACTATAAATTCGTCGGACTTTCCCATAACACCGTAAGAGGAGCTGCCGGTGGAGCTGTACTCTGTGCAGAAACTCTGAAAGCAAAAGGCTATATTACAAAGAAATAAAAATCATTTCAAATAATGATATTTAACCAGAACTGTCCTGACAGGAAATAAAATCTGCCAGGGCAGTTTTTCGCGTTTTTCTGTCAAAAAAAGACATGGAGAAAACGGAAGATTTATGTTATCATAGACGAATAAGGTCAAGACAGAAAGGAAATTGAGCAAAATGGAGAAGGTATATCTTACAAAGCTCGCCCCCAATTGTGGATGTGCAGCGAAAGTAGGTCCGGGAACGCTGGCAGGTGTACTTTGTGGACTGCCGAAATTTCAGGATCCGAATCTTCTTGTTGGAACAGAAACATCTGATGATGCGGCTGTTTACAGAATTTCGGATGAACTGGCAATGATTCAGACACTGGATTTTTTTACACCGGTTGCAGATGATCCATATGATTTTGGGCAGATCGCAGCGGCGAATGCACTGAGTGATGTCTATGCTATGGGTGGTGAGCCGAAAACCGCATTGAATATTGTTGCTTTCCCGAAGGATATGGATACAGCAATCCTTGGTGAGATTCTGAAGGGCGGAGCGGACAAAGTAATGGAAGCGGGAGCTGTACTTGCCGGCGGGCATACGATCCAGGATGATACACCGAAGTATGGCCTGAGCGTAACAGGCTTTGTACATCCAGAGAAGTTCTGGAAGAATTACGGAGCTCAGACAGGTGACAGGCTGATCCTTACAAAACCGCTTGGAACGGGTATTGTGAATACGGCTATCAAAGCCGATATGGTATCTGAAGAGGCACGGGAAGCAGCTTTGAAATCTATGAAGACGCTAAACAGATATGCCCGTGACGTATTAAAAAGACATACTGTTCATGCCTGTACAGATGTGACAGGGTTTGGGCTTGGAGGACATGGAACGGAAATGGCGGACGGTAGCAAGAAGACACTTGTGATCGATACAAAAGCGCTTCCGATTCTTCCAGATGTAGAAGAATACGCCTCTATGGGCCTGATTCCGGGAGGCGCATATCGCAACCGGGAATTTGCAGCAAAATCTGGTTACATAAGCACAGCAGAACTCTGGCGGGAGGATCTGGTCTTTGATCCACAGACGTCCGGCGGACTTCTTGTGGCGGTTCCGGCAGATGAAGCAGAAGAGATACTTCTGGAATTGAGTGAATCTGCTCTTTCCTGTGCGATGATCGGTGAAGTGACTGACCGGGAAAATTATGCACTGGAGATTCGATAACTGACAGTTATCGAAAATAAATGAAAATTTGTTATAAAAATATCAAACTTTGCGGTATATATATTGAGAATTTATATCAAAAATGCTATAATGCAAGAATACAATATGTGGAGGGAACAAAAGAGTTTATAAGATACTCTGTTCCTTGGAAAGGGAGGTATTTTTTATGAATCAAGAGGATGTACAGAAACTATCAAATGCAGCAAACGCGAAGATTACCCTGCTGAAAAATGACTTTTTCAAGTATTTCATGCGGGCGATCATGGCAGGGTTCTTTATTGTAGTTGCAATGATCTTTTCCAATGTTGTGGGAAATGTGTTCTCAGGGGCCGAAGAATCGGCATGGGGGAAATTCCTGGGGGCACTCGTGTTCTCGATTGCGGTATTGCTGATTTCGCTGGTAGGCGGCGAGCTTTTTACCGGAAATAATCTGGTGATGGCATTTGGAGCATTTGACAAGAAGATCAGCTGGGGCGATGCGGCTAAAGTATGGGTAGTCAGCTATATCGGTAACTTTGTTGGCTGTCTGATTCTTTCTCTGATTTTTGTATGGGCGGGAGCATCCGGAACAGCAGATTATTTTGCCGGATTTATCGGAAATAAACTTGCAATTCCGGCAGGTCAGATGTTTTTCCGTGCAGTTTTGTGTAACTTCTTTGTATGTCTTGGGGTTCTTTGTGGCATTAAGCTTAAGAGCGAAGCTGCAAAGTTTTTGATGATCGTTATGTGTATTTCTGGATTTGTTGTCAGCGGATTTGAGCACTGTGTGGCAAATATGGGTATCTTTGTAACAGCAGGATGTCTGGTACCGGGAGTTTCCATTGGAGCAATGGTTAAGAGCATGATAATCGTCACTTTGGGAAATATGGCAGGCGGTGCGCTTCTTCTTGCATGGCCTCTCAGAAAGATGAGTGCAGATAAATAATATGGGTAAATCCTTATACATAGCTGAGAAACCAAGTGTTGCTCAGGAATTTGCGAAAGCATTAAAAATTAACGGACAGAGAAAGGATGGCTATCTGGAATCAGAAGATTCTGTAGTGACCTGGTGTGTTGGGCACCTGGTCACTATGAGCTATCCTGAAAAATATGATATCAAGTATAAAAGGTGGAGTTTGGATACCCTGCCTTTTTTACCGCGTGAATTTAAGTATGAAGTGATTCCGGGGGTGCAGAAACAGTTTAACATTGTTAAGGGGCTTCTGAACCGTCCGGATGTAGAGACGATTTATGTGTGTACCGACTCCGGGCGTGAGGGAGAATATATCTATCGTCTGGTGGCACAGATGGCGGGTGTGAAAGATAAAGAGCAGCGTAGAGTATGGATCGATTCCCAGACAGAGGAAGAAATCCTTAGAGGAATCCGCGAGGCAAAAGAACTGTCAGTCTATGACAATCTGGCAGATTCTGCCTATTTGCGGGCAAAGGAAGATTATCTGATGGGAATCAATTTTTCCAGAGTCCTGACTTTGCGTTATGGCAACAGTGTTTCTAATTACCTGAACAGTAAATATCAGGCAATCTCCGTAGGCAGAGTCATGACATGTGTGCTTGGAATGGTTGTGCGTCGCGAACGGGAGATCCGATCTTTTGTAAAAACCCCGTTTTACCGTGTCCTTTCCAGTATTGCACTGGAAGGAGAACACTTTGATGGAGAATGGAGAGCAGTAGAAGGAAGCAGATATTTCCAGTCGCCGTACCTTTATAAGGAGAATGGCTTCAAAGAAAAGAAACATGCCGAGGAACTGATTCGGATGTTGGAGTCGGAACAACCCTTGTCCTGCCGCGTAGAAAAGGTGGAACGCAAAAAAGAAAACAAAAATCCGCCACTTTTATTTAACCTGGCAGAGCTTCAGAATGTCTGCTCCAAACTGTTCAAGATCAGTCCGGACGAGACACTTCGTATTACACAGGAATTGTATGAGAAAAAACTGGTGACTTATCCCAGAACTGATGCCAGAGTGCTGTCGAGTGCGGTTGCAAAAGAAATTTATAAAAATATTTCAGGACTGCGTCGATATCTGATGATCGACAATGCAGCAGATGAGATTTTACAGATGGGTTCTTACAAAACAATCGCAAAAACCAGATATGTCAATGATAAACAGATTACAGATCATTATGCGATCATCCCGACAGGTCAGGGATTAAATGTTCTGAAAAGTCTTTCTCAGACATCACAGAGAGTTTATGAGACGATCGTACGACGTTTCCTCTGTATTTTCTGTCCGCCGGCAGTTTATCAGAAAGTCAATCTGGTGACAGAGATGCAGAAAGAAAAGTTCTTTTCCGGTTTCAAGGTGCTGCAGGAAGAAGGATACCTGAAATATGCGACGAATTCTTTTGCCAGAAAATCAGCAGCAGACAGATCACAGGAGTCCGGCAAAGAAGACAGTGAGGAGGCATCCTGTGACGTGCAGCTTTTGAATGCGTTGCAGCGACTGAAAAAGAATGATATACTGACCGTAGATGCTCTGAACATTAAAGAGGGAGAAACGTCTCCGCCCAAACGGTATAATTCAGGTTCTATGATTCTGGCAATGGAAAATGCAGGTCAGCTGATCGAAGATGAGGAACTGAGAGCACAGATCAAGGGAAGCGGAATCGGAACCAGTGCAACAAGAGCAGAGATTCTTAAGAAACTTGTTTCTATCAAATACTTGTCATTAAATAAAAAGACACAGGTAATCACACCAACGCTTCTTGGAGAGATGATATTTGATGTTGTAAACTGTTCGATTCGTCAGCTTCTGAATCCTGAACTGACAGCAAGCTGGGAAAAGGGCCTTACATATGTGGCAGAGGGAAGTATTACTTCACAGGAGTACATGGACAAACTGGAACATTTTGTGCGTGTGCGTACCGCTCAGGTGGAACAGAGTAATTATCAGTATGCACTGCGGCAGTTTTTTGACGCAGCCGCTGCGAATTATAAATCGAAGCCAATGGCTTCCAGACGAGGAGGAAAATCATAATCATGTTAAAAGATTTTACAGTTGCAAATCTTCTGGATTTGAATGAAACAATAGCTGCAGAGTTGTTTGAAGGAAAGACATATCCGTGGGAAGTTCTCCCGGAAATCAGTGATTTTATTATGAAACTTGGTCCGACACTCAATCCGTCTGAGTATGAGTGTAAGGATGGCAATGTATGGATCGCAAAATCTGCCAAAATAGCTCCAACTGCTTATATCAATGGGCCGGCTATTATCGGTAAGGATGTGGAAGTCCGCCATTGTGCATTTATCCGTGGAAATGTAATTGTGGGAGAAGGAGCAGTTGTCGGAAATTCCACAGAACTCAAAAATGCAGTCCTTTTTAATAAAGTACAGGTTCCGCATTATAACTATGTAGGAGATGCTGTTCTTGGATACAAATCCCACATGGGCGCAGGTTCTATCTGCTCCAACGTTAAGTCAGACAAGAAACTGGTCGTTGTCAAAGATGGTGATGAGAAGATAGAGACAGGACTGAAGAAATTTGGTGCCATGCTTGGTGACCATGTAGAAGTTGGATGTGGCTCTGTGCTGAACCCTGGAACTGTGATCGGCAGAAATACGAATATATATCCGCTTTCACCGGTAAGAGGCTGCATTCCGGCAGACAGTATCTACAAAAACGCAGCCGAGATCATCAAAAAGAATTAAGGCCGGCCAAAACAGTCTTTAAAGAAAAAAGAGATTCCGGATGATCACAAGGATTGTGATATGTACGGGATAGAATAAATAAAAGAAATACTTCGCGGCTTTTCCTCGGATAAAGCCGCGTTTTCCATTGTACATATTAATGGAAATAAAGGCAAAACAGGCTTTCCATTCATAACTCAGCCAGCAGCTTCCAACGATCGCCTGGGATACTTTCTCATTTCGGAGAAGATACATCAGAACGAGAAAGATGAAACCACGCCATCCGTAATCTGCATGCAGCAGGATAGAGATACCGAGGAGAGCAAGCAGAGAGAAAAGCTGCATCCACGGTGCTTCCCAGAAGTATTCAAGAGCACAGAAGGCAAGATATCCAAGAAAGAGAGTAAAAAAAACATTCTGTTTATCAGCATAATGCCAGGTGTTTGCAAACATAAAATTCCACGGAATTTCGGAAATTAGCGCAAACAGCAGCAGATTCCGGCCATATTTTCTGCGGTCATGCGTATGAAGGAATCCTTCGACGATCAGGAAACAGAAAATAGGAAAAGCACATCGTCCGATATCGCGGACAATACGATAGAAAGTAATTCCTTTTCCATTGATATAAAAGAGCTCCGTGAGAGCCGGCGGATAGTGGCTGAGTATGATTGCACCTGTATGATCGATCAGCATGGCAATACAGGCAAGCAATTTCAGCATGCTGCCACTTAGAATCTGAAAGCGTGCCGGAAAAATGCTTGGAGGGAGTTTGTCAGACATAGAATTTTCTCCTTGTTTTTTAATGAATTTTATCACATTTATACAAGAACGGCAATTATATGATATCCATATAGAAAAGTTCGTATTTTTTGACATAAGTTTGACTGGACTAACGGTAGTGATTTGTGAGAAAATACATTCAGGTTGTTAGTCTATCTTTTAACAACATCATAAGTAAATCTATACTTGAAAGGAGTTTTAACATGATTTATTCACGCGAAGTAGAAGAAATGTGCCCAGTTGCACAGGGTGTCCATCACGGCGCCGCTCCAATCCCGGAAGAAGCAAAATGGGTTCAGGCTAAGGAAGTGAAGGACATTTCCGGTTTCACACATGGTGTAGGCTGGTGTGCTCCTCAGCAGGGTGCCTGTAAGCTGTCCCTGAACGTAAAAGAAGGTATCATCCAGGAAGCACTGGTTGAGACAATCGGATGCTCAGGTATGACTCATTCCGCAGCTATGGCATCTGAGATTCTTCCAGGACTGACTGTTATGGAAGCTCTGAATACAGACCTTGTTTGTGATGCTATCAACACAGCTATGAGAGAACTTTTCCTTCAGATCGTATACGGACGTTCCCAGTCTGCATTCTCTGAAGACGGACTTGCAGTAGGTGCTGGTCTGGAAGACCTTGGTAAAGGACTTCGTTCTCAGGTTGGTACAATGTACGGAACACTTAAAAAAGGTCCTCGTTACCTGGAAATGGCAGAAGGCTATGTTACAGGTATCGCTCTTGACGAAGATAATGAAATTATCGGTTATCAGTTCGTAAGCCTTGGCAAAATGACTGACTTCATCAAAAAAGGTGATGACCCGAACACAGCATGGGAAAAAGCAAAAGGTCAGTACGGCCGTGTTGCAGATGCTGTTAAGATCATCGACCCACGTAAAGAATAATTATACCGATTATAATTTCAGGAGGATAAGTAAATGGCTTTATTTGAATCATATGAGAGACGAATTGACAAAATCAATTCAGTTTTAAACAGCTATGGAATCGCTTCTATCGAAGAAGCAGAGAAAATCACTAAAGATGCAGGCCTTAACGTATACGATCAGATCAAAGGCATCCAGCCGATCTGCTTCGAGAACGCTTGCTGGGCATACATCGTAGGTGCAGCTATCGCAATCAAAAAAGACTGCAGAAGAGCAGCTGACGCAGCAGCAGCTATTGGTGAAGGACTTCAGGCTTTCTGTATTCCTGGCTCCGTTGCTGATACACGTAAAGTAGGTCTTGGACATGGTAACCTTGGTAAAATGCTTCTGGAAGAAGAAACAGACTGCTTCTGCTTCCTGGCTGGACATGAGTCCTTTGCAGCAGCTGAGGGTGCTATCGGTATCGCAGAAAAAGCAAACAAAGTTCGTAAAAAACCTCTTCGTGTTATCCTGAACGGTCTTGGAAAAGACGCTGCTCAGATCATCTCCCGTATCAACGGATTTACATATGTAGAGACAGAGTATGATCCATACAAGAACGAAGTTAAAGAAGTATTCCGTAAATCTTATTCTGAAGGACTTCGTGCAAAAGTTAACTGCTACGGCGCTAACAGCGTTCCGGAAGGTGTTGCCATCATGTGGAAAGAAGGCGTTGACGTTTCTATCACAGGTAACTCCACAAACCCGACTCGTTTCCAGCATCCGGTTGCAGGTACTTACAAGAAAGAATGCAACGAAAAAGGAAAGAAATACTTCTCCGTTGCATCCGGTGGTGGTACAGGACGTACACTTCATCCAGACAACATGGCAGCAGGTCCTGCTTCCTACGGTATGACTGATACACTTGGACGTATGCATTCTGACGCTCAGTTCGCAGGATCTTCTTCTGTACCGGCTCACGTAGAAATGATGGGTCTGATCGGCGCTGGTAACAACCCGATGGTTGGTATGACAGTTGCTGTAGCAGTAGCCGTACAGGAAGCTGCAGACGCTGGCAAGTTCTAATATTTGTATAGAATATTAAACGTTTATAGCAAAAAATCCCCTCCACGTAAGTGGAAGGGATTTTTTTATCTCTAATCTCTCTGGAAAAGATCTCGGGTATATACTTTATCTTTTACATCATCCAGGATCTGACTGTAACGGTTTGCGATGATACAGTCGCTCAGATTTTTAAATTTATCAAGATCATTGACAACTTTGCTTCCAAAGAAGGTAGATCCGTCCTTCAGGGTTGGTTCATAGATGATCACGGAAGCACCCTTGGCTTTGATTCGCTTCATGACTCCCTGAATAGAAGACTGACGGAAGTTGTCAGAGTTGGATTTCATAGTCAGACGATAAACGCCTACAGTGACTGATTTTTCCATGGAAGAATTGTAAGTATTTTCTTCATCATAACCGTAATAACCGGCTTTCTGTAATACACGGTCTGCAATGAAATCTTTACGCGTACGATTACTTTCAACGATCGCACTCATCATATTCTGTGGAACATCGTTATAGTTGGCGAGAAGCTGCTTGGTATCTTTTGGAAGACAGTATCCACCGTAACCGAAGGAAGGATTGTTGTAATGTGTTCCAATACGAGGATCCAGGCAGACACCCTGAATAATGTTCTGCGTATTCAGACCTTTCATTTCAGCGTAAGTATCCAGCTCGTTAAAGTAGGAAACACGAAGTGCAAGGTAGGTGTTTGCAAACAGTTTTACAGCCTCTGCTTCAGTAAATCCCATAAATAATGTATCAATGTTTTCTTTCAGAGCACCTTCCTGGAGAAGAACTGCAAAATTGTGGGACGCCTGTACCAGTTTCGGATCATCCGGATCTGTAGCAACGATAATGCGGCTTGGATACAGGTTATCGTACAGTGCTTTGGATTCACGAAGAAATTCCGGACTGAAAATGATATTTGCTGTATTGTATTTCTTTCTGACAGATTCTGTATAGCCGACCGGAATCGTGGATTTGATGACCATGATCGCATGTGGATTTACTTTGAGGACAAGTTCGATCACAGCTTCAACGGCAGATGTATCAAAATAGTTTTTCTGACTGTCGTAGTTTGTCGGTGCCGCAATGACTATATAGTCAGCATTTGTGTAAGCAGCTTCGCCATCCAGTGTAGCTGTCAGGTCAAGCTCTTTTTCTGCAAGATATTTTTCGATATATTCGTCCTGAATCGGAGATTTGCGTTTGTTGATCAGATCAACTTTCTCAGGAATGATATCAACAGCAGTAACATGATTGTGCTGTGCAAGTAATGTTGCAATGGAAAGACCGACATAACCTGTGCCTGCGACAGCAATGTTCAAAGGAGAAGGAGATGGCAACCGGGAAGCGGACTGTTCAGTAAATGCTTCATCCGGATCAAATCCAAGGCATTCTCCAAGACTTTCCAGTTGTGGAATTGATGGAATAAAATCTTTTTTCTCCAGACGGGATAACAGAGAACGATTGATGCCGGTAGCATCAGCCAGCTCCTGTTGAGTCATGGATTTTTCTTTTCGCTTGCCGGAAACAAGTTCGGCAAGTCGTGTCATAGATAATTTTTTCATTGAGAATCTTTTTACCTTTCATAAAATGTTATTTTAAATAACAACATATAGCATATAAATTAATTCTGTTTAATTGAATGCTACCATATTGGCAAAAAGATTGCAATACAAAGAAAACAGGAAAATAAGAAAAATATTTTGAATGTTATTTTAAATAACAAATCTTCCGAATCCTTCGAAGCACAGAATGTGTATGATTTTTCAGTTTTGATACTGGAGTGGCTTCTTCAAATGTAAGCATCTGCGAAGAAAGTGTAGCATAATAGGATTTTTTGTTCAGAAGAAGCTTTTGCTGTCCATATGCAAGAGGAAATTCCGACATACGGTGTAAACTGTGATAACAGATCGTATGCCCATCGCAATCCCAGCAAAATTCGATATGTGTAATACCAGAAAACATTTCGTATGGAATGACTGCTGTAAATTTCAGAAATACAGCAAGTTTCTGTCCATTAAAACGAAAAACGTGTTCCGGATCTTCGCGGAAACAGCATTTTACCATATGTGTAGTATGACCGGTTGTGATTCGAAGAAACAGATTGGCTGGATATGGAAAACGCAGATAGATCTTAGCTGCACCCTCCAGCAGGATATCATGTTTCATAAGTTCCATGGAAGTCAGACGAAGCTGATAAGATGAAGCGTGACCGGTACTCAGATCGGGATATTGAAACCAGGCATCTTCGCTCTTGTCGTCAAACTGCAAAGTTCCGGAATCTGGTGCTTTTTTTATGCTCATGATATAGTCCTTCAGTTCCATGGATAGATTTTTTTGCTCAAGAATGATGTGGTCGTCAATCTGAAAAACAGCATCGAACAGCATTTTCAAAAAAATAGTTTTTTCATGAGGCGTCAATACGGTTTCTGGAATTTCATCAACTTTGAAGCGTCCCTGCAGATCGTACATGACATTGTACTGTACATAATCCGGAATGGCTCCGAAACGGGATTTCGCCTCATCCAATGCCCAGAATATGTAGTTCTTGAGGCAGTCAATGTACCATTCTCTGTGCGATTTGGAACCGTTCAGGGCAGAATTCATGGATGTACGGGCACGATACAGGTAGCGCCCCTGTGGGACAATGCCATATTGGGGATTCTCTAAAAGTAGTTCCATGATCGCCTTGGAATCTTCTGCATAACGAAGAGAGGTATCGAATGTATGATCGTTCAGAGCTTCTCTTTTGAAAAAAGCAGATGCTGATGACATCTGTACATAAGAATAATGCGTGGTCAGATCAATGACCTGCGCTTTGTCGGAAGCATATTTGTAATTCAGGCGATGTGGTTCGTTTTTTTGTTCGAAGTAAAAAATAGGAACAGAAACAAGATCCACCTCTTTATCATGCTCAATAAAAAAGTCATAGACGGAAGAAAGTGTATCAGGAGTCAGTTTATCGTCAGAATCCATGAAATTAACGTATCTTCCACGGGCCACAGCGATACCTGCATTTCGTGCGCTGGCAACGCCACCGTTGGGTTTGTGTATTACGACGATGTTTTCCGGATATTTATGCTGATATTCATCGCAGATAGCTCCGGAAGCATCGGTGGATCCGTCATCGACAAGAATAAGCTCCACGGATTCGAGAAAACCTATATCCTGTGAAAGGATACTGTCAATTGCCTCGGAAAGGTAAGGCGCTACATTATAGACAGCTGTTACAATGGAAAATTTAAAAAGGTAATTGGTATTTGTCGGTTTCAACACAATCTTCTCCTTCATTTCATAATAAAATTATCCTATCACAAAATTGCTGTCCGGTGTAAAAATTATGGGTTTGTGACAGAAAATTAATATTTGGGGCAGTTATTCGACAGAGGACTGAAAAAATATCATGGAAAATGATTGCAATTAAATAGTAAACAAAGTATGCTATAAATATTGAAAAAACGAAATGGTGTATGAGATTAGGATTATGAAAAAAATTACGGTAATTATTTCTGCAGGTGATACAGATAAATATATGGAAGAAACGCTGGATTCACTTTCAGCGCAGTCAATCGTAAATGATATCGAGATAATCGATCAGACAAAGCCCGGCCAGATAACACGCGGGGACGAAGTATTAAATAAAGCAGAGGGGAAATATCTGTATTTTATGAATAGTGGGGATTTGCTCACTTCATTTGCTTTGGAAGAGTTGTGGAATATATGTGAGACGAAACATCTGGATATTCTGCTGTTTTCCGGGGCAGTTTTTTATGAAAATACAAAACTCGCGAAACGATATAAAAATCTTTCAGATGAATTTTACAGATGCGGCTCTTACGCGCAGGTAATAACAGGGAAAGAAATGCGAAATCAGCTGAAAAAGAATAAGGATATATTACCGCCCGTATCCATGCAGATTTTGAAAAAAGATTTACTTATCGGGGAAAAAACGGACTTTCATAATAGAATAGATACAGATAGATGCTTTGTAAAACGTATTCTGTTGAAGGCTGAAAGAGTTTTTTGCGTAAATGATATTTATCTTTATAAGAGAATAACAGAACCATCCGGTGTGGGCAAAATGCTGCAGGTATTAACGACACCGGGGTATTTGGTGAAAAAGATATTCAGGTATATGAGAAAAAACGGAATAAAATGTACAGGCATAGCAATCATTCGAAAGCTTCGTGCAAGATAATGACAGATCAGGAGGAATGGAAGATGGCAAAAGTATCCATACTAATGCCGGCATGCAATGTTGAAAAATTTTTAAAAGAATGCATGGACAGTGTAGTAAATCAGACTTTAAAGGACATAGAGATTATTTGCATAGATGATGGATCCAGAGATTCAACAGGGAATATTCTGGATGAATATGCGCAGAAAGACAATCGTATCAAAGTGATCCATAAAGCGAATTCGGGGTACGGACATAGTATGAATGTTGGACTTCAAAATGCGACAGGAGAATATATAGGCATTATTGAAACGGATGATTTTGCAGATCTTAATATGTTTGATGAATTATATAAAGCAGCAAAAGAAAATCATGCAGATGTTGTGAAATCAAACTATTATTCTTATGTATCGCAGCCGGAACCTCAGAGCACATATTATGAAGTGCTAAAAGAATATGATCTGTATGATAGGGTGTTCAGACCGGTGGAACATCCGGAAATCTTTCGTGTGAGACCATGTATCTGGAGCGGGATTTATCGGAGAGAATGGCTGTTGGAAAATCATGTATCTTTTGCGGAAACACCGGGTGCTTCCTATCAGGATACAGGGTTTGCGTTTAAAGTATGGGCAAGTGCGGAAAGAGCATTGCTGGTTCGTGATGCCTACCTTCATTATCGCACAGATAATGCAAATTCATCGGTAAAAGCGGCTGCCAAAATATATTGTATCTGTGATGAATTTAAATCTATTGAAGAATTTCTTGAAAAACGACCGGAGCTAAAAGAAGAACTGGAGAAACCGGTTATATCTTTGAAATATATATCTTATCGGTGGAATCTGTTCAGACTTACAATGGAATTCAAATATGCTTTTTTGGAGAGGATGCATAAAGAACTTTCAGAGGCGAAGAACAGGGGACTTTTTGACAAAAAATATTTTACGGAAAAAGAATGGACAGATATCAATCGATTAGTAGATGATATGGATGCTTTTTTTGATGAAACATTTCGAAAAGAACTACTCAGGTTTGGAAACGAAGCAGAACTGGCGAAGGCATTGAAAAAAAGCGAAAACAAGGTGACAAAGCTTCAGAAAAAAATAGATGACATGGAAAATTCTTCATCTTTAAAAATTGGAAGAGCAATTACCTTTGTTCCGCGAAAGCTGAAAAAAATGTTGCATTAATCAAAGGGGAATAGATATGAGTAATGATATACCTGCGGTTTCGGTGATAATTCCGGTATACAATGCGGCAGAATTCTTAAAAGACGGATTAAACAGCCTGCTGAAGCAGACTCTGAGAGAGATTGAAATTATCTGTGTGGATGATGGGTCAACAGATGGATCACTGGTAATTCTGAAAGAATTCGAAAAAGCAGATGCCAGGATCAGAGTCATTCATCAGGAAAATCAGGGAGCAGGAGCAGCCAGAAATAATGGAATGGATGTTGCAAGAGGAAAATACCTGGCTTTTCTGGATGCAGATGATTTCTTTGAGAAAAATATGCTGAAAGCCGCATATGACAGAGCGGAAGAAACAGAGGCAGAAGTATGTGTGTTTAATGCAGACCTCTATGATCATACAGAGAAAGTATACAAAAAATGCACATGGGCATTTCGGAAGCAGTATTTTCCGGAAAAAGAGCCGTTTGCAGCAACTGATGAAAATGTAAGAAATAATATTTTTAGAATGTTTAATGGCTGGCCATGGGATAAATTATACCAGAGGGAGTATGTCAGGAGATTGGGAATCAAGTATCAGAATCTTCGAACAACAAATGATATGCTCTTTGTTTTTATTGCGCTTGCCTGTGCTTCCAGAATTTCTACAGTAGATGAGGTCTTGATCCATCAGAGAGTCAATGTCAGAACATCTCTGTCGCGTACAAGAGAGAAATCATGGGATTGTTTCTATATTGCGCTTTTGGCTATGCAAAAGGAGCTAAAAGACAGAGGTTTATACGATACCTTAGAAAGGGCATTTGTTAATTGGGCGCTTAATTTTTCACTGTGGCAGTTAAATACAATGACAGGAAGTGCATATGAAAAGACATACAGACTGCTCAAAAGAAAGGGTTTTGACTGCCTTGATATCAGCCGTCATAACAGAAGATATTTTTACAGTAACAAAGAATATGATAAATTCCTGAAAATCTATACAACACCTTATGAGAAGAGTTCTGGTTATTAAAAGGTAAAATAATTTATTTCCAGAGATAAACAGAAATCTCAGATTACAGAAGTCCATTTTTCTTTGTAATATAATAAGAATCAGAATATGTGCATAAATTGACAATACAGCAGATAAGAGGAAAGAGATTATGGCAGACAAATTTAAGCTCAGCAGAAAAGTAAAGAAAATCATATTGGGCGCATGTATCGGAGGTGTGGTTGTTCTTACGGCGGGGCTTTTTACTTACATACATATTGCAGATACCAATACACTTGGAAGAAAAATATCTATTTACGGGATGGATGTTTCCACGCTGACGGCAGATAAGGCAGAACAGAAGCTTCTGGATGCTTTTCGCAGCCGTAAGGTACAGTTCAAAGAAGGTGGCTCGGATGTCTATCAGACAACGGTGAGTGAACTTGGATATGATCTGGATGAGTCAGCACTTAAAAGTGAGCTTACAGAATTGCAGACAACGCGGGAAGCAAACAGAAAGATCTTTGCCACGCAGGAAGATTACAAGATCGCATATCAGATCCAGAAGGATGAAGAACAGGAAAAGAAAGCTCTTGCGTCTTCTAATTTTGGAGGTAAAGAGCGTACGGCATCCGTGGATGCAGCGGTTCAGTATGACGAACAGCAGAAGCAGTTTGTTCTGGTCAATGATGTGCAGGGAAATAAAATTGATGAGACCAGACTTCAAAGCTATGTAGATCAGATGCTGGATGATAATTTTCGGCTGAAGCTTCTTGGTGGGGATATTCAGATCACATTGGATACAAATGTTTATCAGCAGCCGTCTGTAACGGTTTCTGATGAAATGCAGAATAAAGTTACAGGACTGAATGATCAGTTGAATAAATATCGCAGTACTACAGTTACATATACATTGGGAAGTACGACGGAAGTAATTGATGCAGGAACAATCGAGACATGGCTGCAGATTACAGATGACAGCCTGAATATTGATCAGGAAGCAGTGAAGTCTTATGTACAGAATCTTGCAGCGAAGTATAATACCATCTATGTTCCACGTACATTCCACACATCCTATGGAAATGATGTCACGGTATCCGATAATGAATATGGATTTCAGATTGATCAGGATGGAGAAGTGCAGCAGTTGCTGACAGATCTTGCGAGTGGTACTGCAGTTACACGAGATCCGGTATACAGCATCAGTGGCATGCAGCGTAACGGTGCAGATGATCTGAACGGAAGCTATATAGAAGTAAGTCTGGATAACCAGCATCTGTGGCTGTACAAAGATGGAGCACTTGTGACAGAAACAGATATCGTCAGTGGAGCACCAAAAGCCGGCAGGGAGACATACAGAGGAGCATGGCCGATTGCCTACAAGGCAAGTCCATATAACCTGAGCAGTCAGGAATATGGATACAACGTAAAAGTAAATTACTGGATGCCATTTGTATATGGGCAGGGGCTTCATGATGCATCCTGGCAGTCTTCTTTCGGAGGAAACCGATATAAAAGTGGCGCCGGAAGTCATGGCTGTATCAACCTTCCGACAGATCAGGCAGCACTGATCTATAATACGATTGACGGAGGATATCCGATCATTATTTATTAAAAAGATACATAAAATGCAAAAGACCAGTCCGAAAGTGGGCTGGTTTTTTTGTGCAGAAATATTTTAAAAGGTATTCCGGATAAATGAGGAATGTAAGATTAATTAAAGGGTGTTTCATTGACATTTTTTTGGCAAAATAATATAATAAAATGACATATGTGAAGGAGGAAGTTATGGCACATAAAACAGGACTGGAAGATTATTATGTAATTAAAAATCAAAAGAAACTTCATTTCGGCTATACGACCGGATCCTGTGCAGCGGGAGCTGCAAAAGGTGCCACGGAAATGCTTCTCGGAGGTCAGAAACAGAACGAGACAGATCTTATGACACCAAAGGGAATTCTTCTCCATCTGGAATTGCATGACGTCTGTATGGAAAAAGATACAGTGATCTGCGCAGTACGTAAAGATGCGGGGGATGATCCGGATACGACGAATGGAATTCTGGTCTATGCCAGAGTGGAAAAATGTCCGAAATCCTCTGAGATTACGGTCGATGGAGGGAAAGGTGTCGGAAGAGTGACGCGTCCGGGACTTTCACAGAAAGTGGGAGAAGCAGCAATCAATCCTGTACCAAAGGCCATGATCCTGAAAGCAGTGGAGGATGCAGCAGATCGATACCACTATGAGGGTGGCCTGAAAGTAACGATTTCTGTTCCAGAAGGTGAAAAGATCGCGAAAAAGACTTTTAATCCCCGTCTGGGAATCCAGGGTGGCATCTCTATTCTTGGAACGTCCGGTATCGTAGAACCTATGAGTGAGAAAGCCTTGATTCAGAGTATTCAGGTAGAAATGAAACAGCATTTTTCACAGGGGGAACAGTATCTGATCGTGACTCCGGGAAATTATGGGGCAGATTACCTTCGGGAGCATATGGATCTTCCTTTTGAAAAAAACATCAAGTGCAGTAATTATGTAGGTGAAACCATTGATATGGCAGTGAACATGGGAGTAAAGGGGATTCTTTTTATTTCGCATATTGGCAAATTTGTCAAAGTTGCTGCCGGAATCATGAATACACATTCACACAGCGCAGACGGACGTATGGAGGTTCTGTGTGCGGCAGCAATACGCTCCGGAGCAGATCTGGAATGTGCCAGAGAGATTCTGGCATGCAACACGACGGATGAGGCCCTGCATGTGCTTGATCGTTATCATATTTTACAGAAAGCGATGGAGGATGTGACCCGACATATCCAGTTTTATCTGGATCATCGTTCTTATCAGCAGATCCTTCTGGGTGCAGTGATCTTTTCCAATGAATTTGGATATCTTGGCCAGACAGAGCATGCAGAAGAACTGATCCGTAAAATAAATTCAGCTGAGAGTAAATGACAAATTAAACAATTATATATAAAAAAGGAGAATAAAAACATGGTACATTTTGTTGGAGCAGGACCGGGATCACCGGATCTTATCACAGTCAGAGGTAAACAGTATCTGGAGGAGGCAGATGTGATCATCTATGCAGGTTCGCTGGTAAATCCGCAGCTGCTGGAATACAGCAAGGATGTTTGTACGATTCATAACAGTGCGAAGATGACACTGGAAGAAGTCATCTCCGTTATGGAGAGAGCAGAAGCAGAAGGGAAGATGACTGTGCGTCTTCATACAGGTGATCCTTGTATTTACGGTGCAATCCGTGAGCAGATGGATATTCTGGATGAGAAGGGCATTATGTATGACTATTGTCCTGGTGTCAGTGCGTTCTGCGGTGCGGCAAGTGCCCTGAATCTGGAATATACTCTGCCGGATATCTCACAGAGTGTGATCATCACAAGAATGGAAGGCCGTACACCGGTTCCATCCAAAGAAAGCATTCAGTCATTTGCAGCTCATCAGGCAACGATGGTCGTTTTCTTAAGCACCGGTATGCTGGAAGAACTCAGCCGCAGACTGATCGAAGGCGGATATACAGCTGATACGCCGGCGGCAATTGTATACAAGGCAACCTGGCCGGATGAGAAGAAATTTGTCTGCACAGTAGGCACGCTTGCACAGACTGCTGCAGAAAACAATATCACAAAGACTGCACTGATGATCATCGGGGATTCTGTAAAAGCAGCTCACTATGATCGCTCAAAACTGTATGATCCGGGATTCACTACCGAATTCCGTGAAGCAACAGAGTGAGAACGCGCAGTAAATAATCCGATCTAAATGGAGAATTAAATAATGCGTATTTCAATCATTTGTTTCAGTCTTACAGGATATATGACTGCGGAAGACCTGCAAAAAGACCTTCAGGGCAAAGGTTATACGGCAGAAATTTATAAGAAAAGTAAATATCTCGATGATTCGATTGCGGAAAGTACAGGAATCTGGGCAGGCCGCCATTTTGAGACAGATGATGCGATTATTTTTGTCGGAGCCTGTGGAATCGCGGTGCGCAGCATTGCACCTTACGTAGCAAGTAAGAAGTCTGATCCGGCGGTACTGGTGATCGATGAATGTGGAAAGTTTGTGATATCTCTGTTATCAGGACATCTTGGCGGTGCGAATGAACTGACTCTGGAAGTTGCGGAGCTTCTGGGTGCAGTTCCAGTCGTAACGACAGCGACAGATCTTCATCATCGCTTTGCAGTGGATGTCTTTGCAAAAAAGAATTGCTGTGGAATTCAGAATATGAAAGCGGCAAAGGAGGTTTCGGCAGCCTTGCTTGCGGGAGAACCTGTCGGATTTTACAGTGAATTTCCATGGACAGGAAAGTTGCCGGAAGGCCTGGAAGAGTCTTCGGAAGACACGCAGGATAAACCGGAGATTGGAATTGCAGTAACCATTCATCCAACCTGTAAGCCGTTTACATCCACGGTGCAGATCATTCCCAGGGTGGTGACACTGGGAATGGGCTGCCGCAGGAATAAAGAAGCAGATGTAATTGAAAAAGAAGCTAGTGTCTGTCTGGCGGACGCGGATATATACAGCCAGGCAGTAGAGAAGCTGACAAGCATTTCCATCAAAAAAGACGAAGTGGGGCTTCAAAAACTTGCAGAAGACTGGAGAATCCCGTTTATCACATTTGAGGAAGAAGAGCTGAGTCATGCAGAGGGGGAATTTACCCCTTCCGAATTTGTAAAAAAGATCACAGGCGTGAATAATGTCTGTGAGCGAAGTGCAGTCCTGGGTGCGGAGCAGGGCCGCCTGATCAAAAATAAGACAGGGAGAAATGGCGTGACAACCGCGCTTGCACTCCGGAACTGGGAGGTTCATTTTGAATAAAATATATGTAGTTGGAATCGGACCGGGAGGCTGTGATCAGATGACCGGTATTGCAATGAATGCTTTGAAAGACAGTGATACGATCATTGGATATACGGTATATGTGGATCTTGTCAAAGATACATTTCCAGATAAAGAATATCTGACCACACCAATGAAAAAAGAAGTGGACAGATGTGTGCTGGCTTTTGAAGAGGCTATGAAAGGCAAAAGGGTTTCCATGATCTGCAGTGGTGATGCCGGAGTCTATGGTATGGCCGGACTGATGTATGAAGTAGGAGAAAAATATCCGGAAGTAGAACTGGAGATCGTTCCGGGAGTAACAGCCGCACTTGGCGGAGCGGCAGTCCTTGGTGCACCGCTGATCCATGATTTCTGCCTGATCAGCTTAAGTGACCTTCTGACTCCATGGGAAAAGATTGAAGCAAGACTTCTTGGTGCATCTCAGGCGGATTTTGTAATCTGTCTCTATAACCCCTCCAGTAAAAAACGCCATGATTATTTACAGAAAGCCTGCGATCTGATGATGCAGTACAAATCTCCGGAAACAGTTTGCGGAACAGTATGCAATATCGGAAGAGAAGGGGAAGAATATCAGGTTATGACATTGAAAGAACTTCGAGATAGACAGGTTGATATGTTCACCACAGTATTTATCGGAAATTCCCAGACAAAAGAAATAAATGGCAAAATGGTAACTCCAAGAGGATATCGGAATGTATAAAGCAATTGTTTTTGCTGGTACTACAGAAGGCTATGAAATCAGCCGGTTTCTGAGTGAAAATAAAGTATCTGTACTTGCCTGTGTCGCGACGGAATATGGATCCAGATCTCTTGAAGAAAATGAATTTTTATCGATTCGTGCAGAACGCCTTGACAAAGAACAGATGCAGGAGCTTTTTGCAGCAGAAAGACCGGAACTGGTTTTGGATGCAACACATCCATATGCGGCAGAAGTGACAGTAAATATCCGTGAGGCCTGTGAAAACACAGCCGTTTCTTATGTGAGAGTCCTTCGTGAAGGAGGCGTTCACAAAGATGCAGTTTATGTAGAAAATACAGAGGCAGCAGTAGATTATCTGAAACATGTATCGGGAAATGTTCTGCTTACGACGGGCAGTAAGGAACTTTCTGCTTATACAGAAATTCCGGGTTATCAGGAAAGAATGTTTGCAAGAGTCCTTTCCATTCAGAATGTGATCGAAACCTGTCGCATGCTGGGATTCGAGGGCAAAAATCTGATTGCCATGCAGGGCCCTTTTTCGAAAGAATTGAATGCTGCCATGCTGCGTCAGTATGACTGCAGATATCTGGTAACAAAAGATTCCGGAAAAGCAGGCGGATTTGAAGAAAAGATTCAGGCTGCCACAGAATGTGGCGCAATTCCTGTGATCATTGGCCGTCCGGTGCAGGAAAAGGGAATTTCTGTAAAAGAATGCAAACGTATGCTGCCAGAGAAATTTGGATTCCAGCCGACACCACATGTAGTTCTCCTGGGAATTGGAATGGGAAGCAAGGAAACATTGACGATTCAGGGCAATGAGGCAGTGGAACAGGCGGATCTGATCATAGGCGCCAAAAGGATGGCAGATGCAGTGGCGCTTCCGGGACAGGATGTCTTTTATGAATACAGAAGTGCTGAGATTGCAGAGTATATTAAGAAACATCCGGAATATGAAAAAGTTGTGATCGCACTATCCGGTGATGTCGGTTTTTACAGTGGGGCAAAAGGACTTTTGAAAGCTTTGGACGGAAATGCCGAAATCATCTGCGGTATATCCTCTGTTGTTTATTTTATGTCAAAAATTGGTCTTTCATGGGATGATGCAAAGATTGTCAGTGCACATGGAAGAGTATGCAATCTGGTATCCCTGATTCGAACAAATCAGAAGGTTTTTGCAATTCTTGGCACTTCAGATGGAACCGCACATCTTGCACAGAAACTGACGGATTATGGAATGGGTGAAGTGCAGCTTTATGTCGGGGAGAATCTGTCTTATGAGGATGAGAAAATATTTGTAAAACAGGCGAGGGAACTTACAGATTACAGAGGAGATGCCTTGAGTGTGATTTGTGCCTGGAATCCGGATGCAAAAACAGCATTGACCACACATGGACTTCCAGATGATGCATTTACCCGTGGAAAAGTACCGATGACCAAGACAGAGGTACGAACAGTTTCGCTGGCAAAGTTATGTCTTAAAGAGGATTCGGTCTGCTATGATATCGGGGCCGGAACTGGTTCTGTATCTGTGGAGATGGGACTTCGTGCAAGTCAGGGAAGCGTATATTCCATTGAGAAAAAAGAGGATGCACTTGTGCTTCTCGAGGAAAATAAAAAGAAATTTGCGCTAGATCATATGAGGATCATAGCAGGAACGGCCCCTGAAGCAATGGAAGAACTTCCGGCTCCTACCCATGCTTTTATTGGTGGATCTTCCGGAAATATGAAAGAAATTGTGGAACTTCTTCTTGAAAAAAATCCACAGGTTCGTATGGTCATAAATTGTATTACACTTGAAACGGTCGGAGAAACTTTGGCCTGCATAAAGGAAATGCAGACAGAACGCAGCGAGTGGAAGTGGGAGAGTGAAGTTGTGCAGCTTGGTGTGTCCAGATCCAAAGAAATCGGTAGATATCATATGATGATGGGAGAAAATCCTATTTATATTATTACCATACAGGCGCATAAAAAGGAGAATTTTGTATGAAAGCGGCAAGAATTCTCCTGGCAGCAGGAGCCAGTGGAAGCGGAAAAACGCTGATCACATGTGGACTTTTGCAGGCACTGGTGAATCGTGGCCTGAAAACAGCATCTTTTAAATGTGGGCCGGACTATATTGATCCGATGTTCCATAGTCGTGTCATAGGCGCAAAATCAAGAAATCTGGATACCTTTTTTACAGACAGTGAAACTACAAAATATCTCTTCTGTGAAAATGCGGTGGACTGTGATATTTCTGTTATGGAAGGAGTAATGGGATTTTATGACGGTGTTGCAGGGACAACAACGAAAGCAAGTGCTTACGATCTGGCGTCTGTTACAGATACGCCTGTGATTCTGATCGTAAACAGCAGAGGTATGAGTGTTTCTCTTGCAGCATATGTGAAAGGCTTTATGGAATACAGGAAGGACAGTCATATACAGGGTGTGATCTTTAATCAGATGTCACCAATGCTCTATCCAAGAATGAAAGAACTTCTGGAGAAAGAACTGAATATAAAAGTTCTTGGATATGTTCCCAAAATGGATGATTGTGTGATCGAGAGCCGGCATCTGGGGTTAGTGCTTCCGGATGAGATCCCTGAGTTAAAAGAAAACCTTCACCGACTGGCTAAGGTTCTGGAAAAAACTCTGGATATTGATGCAATCCTGCAGCTTGCAGAAAGTGCACGAGAATTATCTGCGAAAGAACCTCGGATAGATTTCTGTCTGAAACATCCCCTTCGGATTGGTGTGGCGGACGATGAAGCATTTTGCTTTTTCTATGAAGATAATTTCCGGCTTTTGCGAAAGATGGGGGCAGAGCTTGTACACTTTTCTCCGATCAGAGATAAGAAATTACCGGCTGGACTGGATGGATTGCTTTTATATGGAGGTTATCCGGAATTAAATGGAAAAGAACTGGAAAAAAATACATCTATGAGAGAAGAAATACAAAAAGCACTTAGCGGTGGTATGCCATGTATGGCAGAATGCGGAGGCTTTATGTATCTTCATGAAGAAATGGAAGCAATGGATAAAAAATTTTACCACATGGCAGGCGTGCTTCCGGGCAGGGCATATCGTACACCACGTCTGAATCGCTTTGGCTATGTGACATTAATACAGAATCATTCAGTTTTGGGATGTGAGACATTAGGAGAGATCCCTGCTCATGAATTTCATTATTTTGATTCTGAAAACTGCGGGAAAGCATTTCATGCAGCAAAACCGGAAAGTATGAGAAACTGGGAGTGTATTCATGGCACAGAAACTATGCTGGCTGGATTTCCACATCTTTATTATTATGGAAATCCAAAAGTTGCAGAGGCTTTTCTTAAAGAATGCATGAAATACCACAGCAGACGGGGAGAGTGACAGAGTTGATATATACATACCATACAATTGCCCTGGCAGCAGGGTTTATCTTAGATTTGATATTTGGAGATCCCAGATGGTTGTACCATCCGGTGTGCCTGATCGGGAAGCTGATCTCCAGTTTTGAGAAGGGAATCAGAAAAGTATTTCCCAAAACAGAAAAAGGTGAACTGGCTGGAGGACTGGTTGAAGTAATACTGATCTGTGTCATTACATTACTGGTTCCGGCATTTGTTTTGTATTTTCTGTATATTCATCTTCCGGCCTTGGGTGTGCTTTTGGAAACCTTTTGGTGCTATCAGCTGCTTGCTACCAGATCATTGCGTGATGAGAGCATGAAGGTTTATGATGCACTCAAAAAGGGAACAATTGAGGATGCACGTCATGCGGTTTCTATGATCGTGGGACGTGATACGGCGGAGCTGACGGAAGAGGGTGTGACCAAAGCAGCGGTGGAGACTGTGGCAGAAAATACTTCTGATGGTGTGATCGCACCGATGATCTATATGGCAATCGGTGGTGTACCTTTAATGTTTTTGTATAAGGGAATCAATACCATGGATTCCATGCTCGGGTATAAAAATGATAAATATCTGTATTTTGGAAGATGTGCGGCGAAACTGGATGATGCAGCCAATTATCTTCCATCCAGAATTTCCGGCTGGCTGATGGTTGCCGGAGCTTTTGTGATCGGACTTGACAGCAGAAACGCATCCCGTATTTTCAAAAGGGACAGCAGAAATCATGCGAGTCCGAATTCGGCACAGACAGAAGCTGTAATGGCTGGTGCACTGGATGTACAGCTCGCGGGAAATGCATATTATTTTGGAAAATTATATGAGAAACCTACAATTGGAGACGCGATTCGGGAAATAGAGACAGAAGATATTCGTTATGCGAATCGCCTGATGTATGCAACGGCGATTCTGGGCGTGATCATCTGTGTTTTGTTCCGCGTTGTGTTTCTGTAACGGGACACAAAAAGGAGAAAAAGAATGACGAAGCACGTACATGGCGGTAATATCTATACTTATAAGAACTGTCTGGATTTTTCGGCAAACTGTAATCCACTGGGAACGCCGGAAAGTGTAAAGCAGGCGGTACGTGACAGTCTTGAATATATGAAAGATTATCCGCAGGTCGGATATGCACCTTTGAAAAAAGCAATTGCCGAATATGAAGGTGTGGCATCCGAATCTGTGATCTGTGGAAATGGAGCGGCGGAACTGGTATTTTCTCTGTGTCAGGCAGTAAAACCGAAGAAAGCACTGATTCCGGTTCCTACTTTTGCAGAATATGAGCAGGCGCTTACGAGCTGTGGCTGTGAGGTAGAACATGTACTTCTCAGAGAAGAAGAGGGATTCAGTCTGCAGGACAGTTTTATCAACTGGCTGCACAGAGACCTTGATATGGTATTTCTCTGCAATCCGAATAATCCAACGGGAATTTCGATAGATAGAGAATTCCTTTTCCGGGTTTTACGTGTGTGCAGAGAAATGGATATCCTTCTGGTCGTAGATGAATGTTTTCTTGATTTTATGGAGGAACCGGGCAGATACACACTGAAAGCACAGTTATCCAGATATCACAATCTGTTTCTTTTGAAGGCATTTACCAAGCGTTACGCGATGGCGGGAATCCGACTGGGATATGGTATTACTGAGAATACGGAACTTCTTGATGCGATGACGCAGGTGACACAGCCATGGAATATTTCTGTTATGGCACAGGCGGCAGGTATTGCTGCACTGAAAGAAACTGCATATGTGGAAGAGGGGCGACAGATGGTATTCCGGGAAGCAAAATATCTCAAAGAAGAACTGCAGCGTCTTGGCATGGAAGTCTTTCCGTCAGAAGCGAATTATATTTTCTTCCATGGACCGGAAAATTTATTTGAAATATGTGTGGAACAGGGGGTTTTGATCCGTGACTGCAGCAATTACTCTGGTTTGCGAAAAGGATATTACCGTGTGGCCGTCCGAACACACGAGGAAAATCAGGAATTGATCCGTGCAATGCGGGATGGCACCACAAAAGCGGCAGTGGCACATGCAGAGGTACTGAAACAAGAGGAACAGGCATAAGTCTGATACGAAAGGGAACAGATATGGCAAAGACGATCATGATACAGGGAACCATGTCCAATGCAGGAAAGAGTCTTCTTGCTGCCGGACTTTGCAGGATATTTCATCAGGATGGATACCGTGTGGCACCATTCAAATCGCAGAATATGGCACTGAACTCTTTTATAACCAGTGAAGGCCTTGAAATGGGCAGAGCACAGGTTATGCAGGCAGAAGCGGCAGGTATAGAACCATCGGTCCTGATGAATCCGATTCTTCTGAAACCGACAAATGATATTGGCTCTCAGGTCATTGTAAATGGGGAAGTTCTTGGTACCATGAGTGCCAGAGACTATTTTAAATATAAGAAAAAACTGGTGCCTGACATTATGAAGGCATTTCATAAGCTGGCAGAAGAAAATGATATCATTGTGATTGAGGGGGCTGGAAGCCCGGCGGAAATCAATCTGAAGAGCGAAGATATTGTTAATATGGGAATGGCAAAGATGGCGAAAGCGCCGGTGCTTCTTGCCGGTGATATCGATCGTGGCGGTGTGTTTGCACAGCTGTATGGAACGGTGGAACTTCTGGAAGAAGATGAGAGAAAAATGATCAAGGGTCTGATCATCAATAAATTCCGAGGTGACAAATCAATTCTGGATCCGGGTGTGGCAATGCTGGAAGAGAAATGTAAGATTCCGGTCGTTGGTGTTGCACCATATATGAACATTCAGGTAGAAGATGAAGACAGTCTGACAGAACGCTTTGACCGTCACCAGGAAGTTGGAGTGATCGATATGGCGGTTATTCGTGTACCACGTATTTCCAACTTTACAGACTTTAATCCGTTTGAAAGTATTCCGGGGGTTTCGCTGCGTTATGTACAGCATCCGTCAGATTTGAAGCAGCCGGATGTGATCTTTCTTCCGGGAACCAAGAATACGATGGATGATCTGAAATGGCTGCGTGAAAGTGGCATGGAAGCACTGATCCTTAAGGCAGCGGCATCCGGTACACTGATCTTTGGTATCTGTGGCGGCTATCAGATGCTGGGAGAAAATTTAAGTGATCCACATGGTGTGGAAGCAGGCGGTACGATGCGTGGAATTGGTCTTCTTCCGGTAGATACCGTGTTTGCAGAACATAAGACACGTACGCAGGTCTGCGGAAAATTCCTGGAGCTGGATGAAGAGTTTGCACCTCTTAAAAACATAGAATTTACAGGATATGAGATTCATATGGGTGAGAGTACCTGGAAAAATGGGGCTGTAGCAAGTACTTCTACATGTGATACTGTGACAGGGACAGAGAAGACAGAAGGAACATTTTATCACAATGTATGCGGAACTTATGTTCATGGCATTTTTGATAAAGAAGAGGTTGCACTTGGTCTTGTTCGTGCAGTAGGCATAAGAAAAGGTATTGATGTGTCAGAGATGGAAGGCGTGGATTTTGCTGCATTCAAAGAAACACAGTATGATATCCTGGCATCGGAACTTCGGAAACATCTGGATATGAAGAAAATCTATGAGATCCTTGAGCAAGGTGTGGAGGATATTCTGGAAGAAAGTGAAGCAGAAGGAGAAGCAGAGAAATGAAAGTAGAGCTTGAAAATGTAAAACCAATGGAGATTGAAAAAAGAAGTTTTGAGATTATTACAGAGGAACTTGGTAATAAACAGCTGCTTCCCGGAACAGAACTTATTGTCAAACGTTGTATTCATACAAGCGCAGATTTTGATTATGCGGATAACCTCTGTTTTTCGCCGGATGTAGTAGAGCGTGCAATGAAAGCAATCAAAGAGGGCGCCTGTATTGTTACGGATACGCAGATGGCAAAGGCGGGAATCAATAAACGTGCACTGGCCCGTTATGGTGGAGAAGTCTATTGTTTCATGTCCGATGAGGATGTGGCAAAGATTGCAAAAGAGAACGGAACCACAAGGGCGACAGCAAGCATGGACAAAGCTGCTACTCTCGATAAAAAACTGATTTTTGCAATCGGAAACGCGCCGACTGCACTGGTGAGACTCTATGAACTGATCGAAGATGGAAAACTGAATCCGGAACTGATCATTGGAGTTCCGGTTGGATTTGTGAATGTTGTACAATCGAAAGAACTGATCATGGATTCGGGAGCACCTTATATAGTTGCGAGAGGACGTAAAGGCGGAAGTAATATTGCAGCCTGTATCTGTAACGCATTGCTTTATATGATCGATAATCGAAGAGATTAAATACTGACACCTGCCTGGATGATGAAATGCCGGACAGGTGTTTTGTGATTATTTATTAAGAAGTCGGGACAGAAGCTGACAGGCAGGGGCAAAATCGTCTGTCGTAATGGAAGAACAGGAGAGCAGAATGGTGATCGTAGCTGCATTTTCTTCAAGAATCAGAAGAGACATTCCATGCATGCGGGCTTCTTTTTTTAGCTCAAGACCTGTTCTGGCATAAGGAATGGTCAATGCCAGACTTGTTCCTGCGGCACCGGTCTGGATCGTGCAGTTGCTGCCGAATGTATTTCGCACCTCGTTTTCAAGAGCCTTCAGCTTCTGAGCATACAGCTTTTTTAATTTTTTTGTCTGTGAAGTCAGATGACCGTCACGGATAAACTGACAGAGTGCAATCTGTTCGGCTTTGGAAGCAGTCTGGCTGTAGCGTTCTGCAACAGCTGCATATTTTCTGGAAAGAGAAGGCGGCAAGACCATGAAGCTTAAGCGAATCGATGGAAGCAGCAGACGGGAAAAAGAACCAATATAGACAACGCCATGTCCTCCGGCAAGATTAAAGAGGGAAGGTGTTGGACGTTGAAAATAAACGAATTCATTCTCAAAATCGTCTTCGATGATCAGACTGCCTTTCGCTGCAGCGTAATGTACCAGTTCCATACGACGGCTGACGGGCATGATCTCTCCCCATTTCGTCATATGTGCAGGAGAAACATAGATTACGTCACAGTCTTTGTTGCGGTATTGAACTTCAAAACCATAATCAGAAAAAATAGTACTTCCCTGCACAAAAGAAGCGTTTGGAAAAGAAACGGTTTTTCGGTCATGGATCAGAGGACAAAGAAGATTCAGAATACTCTGAACTCCGGCCCCGATCACAATATCGTCAGCAGAACAGTTGACGTTTCTTCGCTGACGGATGTAGTCAGCAAGTACCTGACGAAGATCGGCTTCACCCTGGGGTTCTCCATAGGAGAGAAGACGGTCACTCTGACGAAGTGCGCTTTTGATATAACGCTGCCAGAGGTCAAAACGGAAACTTTCATGATCGACACCGTTGGAAGCAAAGTCATATTGTATTGAAGGCAGATTCGCATGCCAGGAGGTAGTGGAGACTGGCTTTTGCTCTGCAATATTAGTTACATAATAGCCGCTTTGTGCACGGGCAACAATGTAGCCGTCTGCGGCCAATTGCAGATAGGCATTTTCAATAGTTGTACGGCTGAGCTTCAGTTCTGCAGAACATTTGCGAAGAGATGGCATGCGGCTTCCGGCAGGAATTCGCCGTTCCATGATCAGATTTTTGTAATGTTCATATACCTGAAGATACAGGCATTCTTTATTGGAATGAAAAGATAAACTCATAAACTGTCCTCTGAAAAATGAATAAAAGTGGTTATTTTTATAAATACACTTAGATGCTATTCTAAATCAGATAATGAGAAAATGCAAGACGAGGAGATAACAGATTGAAAAAGATCGCGGTATTAAATGATTTATCAGGAATGGGAAAATGTTCTCTTACTGCAGCAATTCCGGTGATTTCCGTTATGGGAATCCAGGCATGTCCGCTTCCGACAGCGGTATTAAGTGCGCAGACGGGTTTCCCTTCTTATTATTGTGATGATTATACGGATCGTATGGATGCGATTATGGAAGAGTGGAAGAAGATGGATTTTTATCCGGATGGAATCTATACAGGATTTTTGGCAGACGCACGTCAGGCCGATAAAGCAGTTGAATTTATTGAACAGTTTGCAAAAGAAGACACAAAGATACTTATAGATCCTGTTATGGGGGATAATGGAGAAGAGTACCCGATTTATACGGAGGCACTCTGTGAAAAAATGCGTTTTCTGGTCAGAAGAGCGACGGTGATAACACCAAATCTGACAGAAGCGCTATTGTTATTATATGGCGCACAGCGTGCACATGTATTGTGGAAGGAGCTATCACTTATGGATGAGGAGAGATTGCTGAAATTCACAGAAAGTACAGGGAAGGAACTTTCAAAAGAGTTTGATACGGAAGTGGTTATTACAGGAATTGATCTTCCTGCGAGGGAGAATCATCAGGAGATAGGAAACCTGATCTGTCAGGATGGCAATACGACCTGGGTGACTGCAGCAAAAGAGGGTGGCAGTTATTCCGGTACAGGTGATCTGTTTGCATCGGTTTTGAGTGCCGGTATGGTGAAAGGAATCGACACGGTGGATTCTGTGCACAGGGCCGTGAAGTTTCTGGCGAAGGGGATTCATGATGCGGTAGTTGAAGGCACCGACCGGAATGAAGGAATTTGTTTTGAAAGATATCTTTCTGAATTAGCTACTGAAAATTAGAACTTTAGAATCACATTTATATAATTCACGAAAAGCTTCCTGATCTGTTCAGTCACAAGGCTTCGGAGTCCGGAAGTACTAAGATATAACCTGCCTGCAAAAAGCATTCGCAAAAATTGCTAACTCGCCGATGGCTCAGACAAGTGTTATTTTTGCTATCTACCTAAAAGATGGTAATTTCAGCAGTAAGTTCAGAGAAAGGACAGCTTTGGCGCAGAAACTGTCCTTTCTTCGGAATATTTACTGTGTGAATTCCCAGTTATCTTTTAAAGATTCTTTTTCTTATAGATAAACCATGATGCAATCGCTGTAAAAACGATCAGATATGTCATAAGTATCGCAATTCCCGACATTGCAAATCCCTCTCCTGCAGAGATGCTTCGGATCATATGACTTGTCTGGGAAAGCGGCAGTGCAGAGATAAATTTTCCAAGAAAACCAGGAAGCTTTTCTGTAGAGAAAAATGTATTGCACAGATATGCCATTGGCATGATGATGTAGTTCGAAAAACGCGGTACATCTGCATGGTTTTTGGCAAGGAATGAAACGACAACACCGATTGCAGAAAAAACAGCTCCATTCAGGAACATGACAAGGAAAGACCAGCCGTTAAAGATCAGTCCGGTGTCGATCGGCATTGTCAGAACCAGAATAACGCCACCTGCATAAAAACCACGAAGGCTTCCGCCGATGATCTGACCGGCAATAAACTGCCATAACGGTGTAGGAGAGATCAGTACCTGATCGAAAGCCTTCTCATAAAGTCGCTGCACATTCAGATTCTGTGCAATGGCATTAAAGCTTCCATTCATTGTCGTCAGTGAAACAACACCCGGGATCAGAAAGTTCAGATAAGGTTCTCCATGTGAGATTGTCTGGATTCCCATTCCAAATACGACCAGATACATCAGTGGGGCAATCATTGCCGCCAGCGTGATCTTGTAGAAATCTCTTCGAAATTCGACCCATTTTTCCCATAAAATTGTAATAATTCCCATAACCAGCTCCTCCCTTATGATGGCATCAGATGTCGTCCGGCACGTTCAACAAACACATCTTCCAGCGTTGTTTCGCGTAGAGAAGCCTGTCCGGAAAGACCGGAGAGATAGGCAATTGCTTCTTCACGACTGTGAAAATAATGACTATGAGTTTCGTCTCCGGCAAATTCATCAACGGTGTAATTTCCAAGACTGTCGATCAGTCCGGCCGGAGTATTGACTTCCTCTAGTTTACCGTGGTCCATCAGAGCTACACGGCTGCAGAGATTCTGAGCTTCCTCCATATAATGAGTAGTCAGAAGAATGGTCAGGTTTTTGCCGTTTAATTTGCGGAGCAGATTCCACATCTGACGACGGGAAAGCGCATCCATACCGGCGGTCGGTTCATCCAGAAGCAGGATCTCAGGATCTGTCAGGAGGGCCCGACATACCATCAGTTTCCGCTTCATGCCGCCGGAAAGCTTACGGACTGTTCGTTTACGAAACTTGATCAGATCACAGAACTCCAGAAGTTCTTCTGTACGACGTTTGATTTCTTTGCGTGGCATGAAATAAAGACGTCCCTGATATTCCATGATCTCGTCCATATTCATGTCCTGGCGCATGGAGTACTCCTGTGTGATTACACTGATCTTACGCTTGAGATCCGGTCGGTTTCGTGTCAGCTTCTGTCCATCGATCAGGATTTCTCCTTTAGTCGGAAGAAGAAGCGTAGAAAGAAGACTGATCGTCGTAGTCTTTCCGGCACCATTCGGTCCAAGAAGACCGAAGAATTCTCCGGTCTCAATTTTGAGATCCAGAGAATCCACAGCAGTAAAATTATCAAATGTTTTTGTCAGATTCTTTGTTTCGATCATTTGTGCTCCTTCGCAATGATCAGAGAATAGTAGCCGGCATCATCCGGAATTTCCTCAACTCCATGATAGATATGTTCCTCTGGCATGCCACAGTTTTCAACCATGAGGACATCACGGCCGCTTTTGGCGAGAATTTCCTTTACCTGATTCATTTTCTTTCCTGATTTCATCAGAATGTAGTTTCCGGATTCTGTCAGTTCACTGTCAAGACGATGGACAGCAGGAACGATATGAAGCTGTTCGTTCCATTCAGACAGAGAAATGTTCAGTCGTGCAGCTGCAGCACAGAAAGAAGTGATTCCGCTTACCAGCTCTGTGTGATATCCGTCTGCCTCTACGCGATGCTGCAGATAGGAAAAAGTAGAATATACACATGGATCACCAAGAGTCAGGAAAACAACATTTTTTCCCTGATCAAGACAGGCTTCCAGAGTTTTTGCGCCTTTTGCATGATTTTCTTCAAGTTCCTTTGCATCATGTGTCATCGGCATGTAGATTGGAAGAAGTTCTTTTTCTTCCAGCTCCGGAACTGCCTGTACTGCAATTTTATAGGCAACGGTTTCTTTAACGTCTGCACCAGGTACAGCGATGATCTCATTTTCACGGATCATGCGAACTGCCTTTAATGTCATTAATTCCGGATCCCCAGGTCCGACGCCAACTCCATATAATGTACCTTTCATAGCTAAAAACCTCCTGAATTCATTTTTGAAATGATCTTAAATTTACATTATGCTGTGAAGTCTCATTCACAGACATATCTTTTTTATTATACTAGAATTGTATAGTGTTTGCAATGTAGGATTTGCTGTGTTATCATAGTTTCTATAGATAAAATTTGGCAATATTTAAAAAGAAAAAAATGGAGTAGAGAAATGAAAAGAAAACTTTCAAATCTGATTGCTGCTGTATTTATCGGCATTGGAGCTTTTTCCTGCATCTGTCAGGCGGCAGGCATGGATATTGACAAAGAGGATGGAGAATATTCCATTCAGGTGGATCTTGAGGGCGGAAGCGGAAAGGCAAGTGTGACATCGCCGACAATTCTGACTGTGAAGGATGGTCAGGCTTACGCACAGATCCAGTGGAGCAGTTCAAATTATGATTATATGATCGTAGACGGAGAGAAATATCTTCCGACCAATGAAGAAGGTATGAATTCTGTTTTTGAGATTCCGGTGCTCAGTATGGATGAAGGAATGCCGGTGATCGCAGATACAACAGCAATGGGAGCACCTCATGAGATTGACTATACGCTGACCTTTTATTCGGATTCTATTGGTTCAAAGAGCCAGCTTCCACAGGAAGCAGCCAAGAGAGTCGTGGCAGTTGCCGTTGTGATCATTGTTGGTGGGGGAATCCTGAATTATTTTGTTAATAAAAGAAATCGCTGTTAGATATGTTGAATAGAATTGAGGAGAAGAAGGGCTGGTTTCAGTGAAACCAGTCCTTCATTACGTCAAAAATCTGAATGAGTTCCTCGTCGGAGATCACATAAGGAACCATGGAATACATATAGTTTAAGAAAGGTCTGCAGAAGACCCCGCGTTCATAGGCAAACTGCTGGAAACCTTCCAGCGTCTTTGAATCATGGACTTCGACGCAGGTACAGCCGCCCATGATACGGACTTCTTTGATGCGCGGGTCAGAGAAATTTTCCATTTCCTGACGGGAAATCTGTTCGATATGTCGGATCTTGCTCATATAATCGTCTCGTTCAAAGATCTCGATTCCCTTAAGTGCAACGGCACAGGCAAGTGGATTTCCCATAAAGGTCGGACCGTGCATCAGGGCAAGGCGGTCATCGTCACTATAAAAAGTGTCAAAGACTTTGTGGTTTGCAACGGTGACAGCATGTCCGATATAACCGCCGGTCAGGGCTTTTCCGAGAACCAGGATGTCCGGAAGGACAAGGTCGGATACAAAGCGGTTTCCGGTACGTCCGAATCCTGTTGCAACCTCATCAAAAATCAGAAGCACATCATATTGATTGCACAGTTCTCTGGCACGTTTCAGGAAAGAAATATCATACATCCGCATGCCGCCGGCGCCCTGGAGCAGCGGCTCTACGATAAAGCAGTTCAGCCGGTCATGATACAGTTCAAATGCATCCTCAAGCGCCGGAATCTCTGTCGGGATATGAACGACGCCTTCTTTTTTGTCAAAAGCGAAATGATAATCTTCGTCATCTCCGACTTCCATTGCCTTGAAAGTGTCTCCGTGGTAGGCATGTTCCAGAGCCAGCACCAGAGGGCGTTTCCTTCCCTGATTGGTGTTGTACTGGAGTGCCATCTTAAGAGAGACTTCTACTGCGACACTTCCTGAGTCAGAAAAGAAGCAGTAGTCCAGGTCACCCGGAAGAAATTCCTGAAGCTTATCAGAAAGTTTTTCTACCGGTTCATGGGTGAGACCGCCGAGCATTACATGGCAGAAACGGTCAGCCTGTTCTTTGATGGCGGCGGTCAGCTCCGGATGTTTGTAGCCGTGGATCATGCACCACCAGGAAGAAATTGAATCGATCAGCTTCTGGTCTTTGGTGTAGAGATGCACGCCTTCTGCATCCAGAATCCTGTAAGGCTCTTTCATTGTTTTCATCTGTTCATAAGGATACCATATCATCTGATCTTCACCTCGTCATAAAGTGCACTCAGCACATCTGCATCTGTTTCAAGTTCTGTGGCATTGTCCTGTACCTTCGCAAGCACAGGAAGCCCTGTCATATGTTCACACATAAAAATATTATCTTCTTCCATGATGTTCCCCGGATGGTAATGATTAAAAATGATACCCTTAAGCGGAAGGTTGTGTGCCTTCATATATTCGAAAGTCAGGACAACACTGTTGATCGTGCCAAGACCGGCATCGGCGATAAGGATACTGGAAAGATTAAATTCCCGGATCACATCTTCAAGCTGGATCTTATGCTCATCAAAACAGAGAGGGCAGAGGATTCCGCCGCTTCCTTCCATGGTGATGTAGTCATAGTTCTCAGCGACTTTCGCAAAACCTTCGCGGACAACAGCGAGGTCAACAGGATTTCCTTCCACGCGGGATGCAAGGTGTGGCGACCAGGCATTTTCATATACATAAGGGCACATTTCGTCAAGCGGCTGTGAGATACCGGACATCTGTCGCACAAAAAGTGCATCGCCCGGGATTAGGCTTTCGTCTGACCGGCGGTCATTTCCGCTCATGGCTGCTTTGTAGTAAGCTGGATTTTTGCCTGCCTGTGCAAGTTTTTTTACGATTAGTCCGGCAATAAAGGTTTTGCCGATATCTGTTCCGGTTCCGGTGAGAAAAATTGCTTTGCTCATTTTTATTTTACACTTCCTTCCAGTATTCAGGAGTTACGTCACGTCCCATGTCAGCGAGCATCTTGCGGTCGCTTCGGATCGTCGCACATGCAACGGTGGTCAGCATGTTTCCGGTGATGGAAGCGGAAGCTCCGGCTTTGAAAGCAGTTTCTCCGTCGTTGGTGAGAAGTGCGCGTCCGGCAGCGAGACGGATGTTTGCCTCCGGGTTGATATAGCGGAAGAAGGCGATCGTACGCAGGATATCCGGCTCAGAAAGTTCCGGTAGATGTTCCAGAGGTGTTCCTGGGATCGGCATCAGAGCATTGATCGGGATGGAATCGATGCCAAGTTCAGCAAGGCTGATCGCCATATCCAGACGGTCTTCCCAGGTCTCACCCATGCCGATGATACCGCCGGAGCAGGCACACATGCCTTCAGCTTTGACTTTTTTGAGGGTCTCGATCTTCATGTCGTAGGTGTGTGTGGTACAGATATTCGGGAAATTTCTACGGGAGGTTTCGATGTTGTGGTGGTAGCTGGTCACACCTGCCTCGTGAAGACGGTGAAGTTGTTCGGCAGAAATAAATCCCATGGAAGCGCAGAGGTCAATCTTGCATTCTCTGTGCATGGTTTCGTAAGCATGGATTGCCTGGTCGAATTCTTTTCCTGTCAGAGCTTTTCCGGCGGTGACGATGGAAAAACGGTCGACACCTTCGGACTCATTCATCTTACAGGCTTCAAGGATCTTTTCCTCCGGAAGAAAATTGTAAACTTCGCAGGAAGTGTGGTGGTGTGCGGACTGTGCACAGTATTTACAGTCTTCCGGACATCTGCCGCTGCGTCCGTTGATGATTGAGCAGAGGTCTACTTTATCTCCGATACAGGCTTCTCGAATGCGGTCTGCACCTTCACATAATTCATCCAGATCGCAGGTGAGAAAGAAGGAAAGATCATCCTCTCTTGTGATCCTGCGTCCGTCAATAATTTCCTGGGCTAAAGTAAGTGGGTTCATTTTGCTGTCTCCTCCGTATGTAATAAAGTTGTATTGGAATCAGAAAGGTACTGGATCACGACCGGACGAACACGTCTGGCAATGATGGCCCCAAGGATGCTTAAAGCGATGTCACCAGGTACTGCAAGAAGAAAGCAGTAGAGGATGAGCGGCCAGATTCCGATTGGTGTGTCGATCACATAATTGCAGATCACATAGTAGTAGATCATGCCGCAGGCATAGACGATCATAAGTCCAGCCAGGTTTGCGAGCAGGTAGCGGAAGATCGTCTTTTTCTTCAGATGTTCTGCGATACGTCCTGTCACGTAAGTTCCGAGGCAGAATCCAATGATATAGCCAAAACTCGGCTTAAAGACATACCAGAGACCGCCGCCCTCAGAGAAGATCGGAAGCCCTGCAAGCCCCAGAAGCATGTAGGCAACGACAGAGATTGTTCCACGTTTAGAACCAAGCAGCAGCCCTGCAAGCATCGTAAACAGATACTGCAAAGTAAAAGGAACCACCGGCACCGGGATCTTGATAAAAGCCCCCGCTGCAATCAGCGCAGTAAAAAGACTGCAGTAGATTAAAGTTTTTGTCTTTGACATTTGTAAACCTCCAAAATCTTTATGGTTTACAATTTTAAAAGAAAGAAAAGATAATGTCAACTAAAAAAATAGAAAAGTTTACAATTGCATTTAGATTTAAAACAAGACCGTTTAATGCTGGGGACATGTGGGAGTGGTACTGATCTCTACGATTTTCTTCAGCACTTTTGGAATAGAAAACTGGAAAATCCTTGCACGCATCTGGGCGGTCATTCCGGTACTTAATGGAATCGTATTTCTGACTTCCCCGATCTATTCCCTGCATGAAGAAGGAGAGAAAGGACTTTCTATTAAAGGACTCTGCTCCATGAAGATATTCTGGGTCGTTATGCTGATGATGACCTGTGCAGTCTGTGGATTTTCTGTTGGAATTATGTGGCCGGGAACATTCAGCATTGCATCGGCATCCATCAGAGGTGGAGGTACGGCAATGTTTGCATTGCTTGCTCTTGCAGGAGACCTTGGCTGCTCCGGTGGTCCGACACTTGCAGGTTTTGTATCCAGCAGTGTGGGGAATAATCTGAGAATGGGAATTCTTGCGGCAATCGTATTCCCAGTGCTTTTACTTATGGGAATTCAGATATGTAAAAAGAGGCAGGAGAACTGAATAAAAGAGAAGCGTACATTATAAATGAATATGGAAAAAGGTCTGGACCTTTGAGAATGATACAGTTCCATGCTGCGTAAACAGGCAGAGAAAAACTGTAAATATTCCCGATGGGTACAGACCTTTTTGCTTTATAGGACATTACTGCATAGATATATTATTTCATGGAATCAATGGCTTTTTGTGCATGCTCCACATACATCCTGCGTATTCCAGGATATTCACCCAGTCCTTTGATGATCGGACAGACTTCAAATCCGGCATTTTCAAACTGACATACCCAGGAATCCGGAGAATCACCAGCCATATCATTGTGTGCATGATCGCCTGCTACGATCATAAAAGGTGTTACATAGATTTTGGATGGCTGGAAAGATGTTACCTCTTTTACCAGATCATGGATGGTTGGATCAACTTCGACGGTTCCGATAAAAACATTGGCGTGGGCGGACTCTTTGAATTTCTGATCAAGTCCTGCATACACGGTGTTTACCTGATGGGTTGTTCCATGTCCCATGAATACAAGAGCTTCTGTTTCTTTCAGATCAGAAAATTCTGTTGTTACTGCGTTGATTGCCTGTGATTCATCTTTCGAATCTGCAAGAAGAGGAGTTCCAAATGCGATTTTGTCAAAAGATTCTTTATAAGAAAGAACTTCTTCTTTCATAATATTATTCTCGATACCGTCCAGGATATGGGTCGGCTGAACAACCACCTCCCGGATCCCGTCTGTGATCATTTGTTTAAGAGCTTCCTTTACAGTCGGAACCGTATAGTTATCTCTTTTTTTCAGAATTGAGATGATAAATTTACTGGTCCATGCACGATAGATCCGATGATCCTGAAAAGCGTTTCTAATGTCCTGCTCAATCTTCTCTATAGTGGCTTTTCGGGATGCTTCATAGCTGGTTCCGAAGCTCACGACCAGAATCGCTTTATCTGTCTGCTGATTCATAAAAAGTATTCTCCTAAGTATTTATTTTTCGCGTATAAATGAATTATACAATACTGCGAAAAAAAGTTCAAATTTTTTCCAAAAACCTATTGACATTTCGGGTAAAAAGGAATAACATACTAAACATATCAAAGAGGTATGTTAATAAAAAACAGACACGAATAAATAAGTAAAAAGAAAGGCGGTAAACACCATGGCAAACATTTATAAAGGAACACTTGGACTGATCGGAAACACTCCACTTGTAGAAGTAACAAATGTAGAGAAGGAACTTGGACTGGAAGCAACAATACTTGTGAAACTGGAATATTTCAATCCGGCAGGAAGTGTAAAAGACAGAATTGCAAAAGCAATGATCGAAGATGCAGAAGCCAGGGGACTTCTGAAAGAAGGAGCCGTAATCATTGAGCCTACATCTGGAAATACAGGTATTGGTCTTGCTTCTATCGCGGCAGCCAAAGGCTACAGAATCATTCTTACCATGCCAGAGACTATGAGCATTGAACGTAGAAACATCCTGAAAGCTTATGGTGCTGAACTGGTTCTGACAGAAGGTGCAAAAGGAATGAAGGGTGCTATCGCAAAAGCAGATGAACTTGCAAAAGAAATTCCAAACAGCTACATCCCGGGACAGTTTGTAAATCCGGCAAACCCGGCTGCACATAAAGCTACTACAGGTCCTGAGATTTGGAAGGATACAGACGGAAAGGTAGACATCTTCGTAGCTGGTGTCGGCACAGGCGGAACACTTACAGGAACAGGAGAATACCTGAAAGAGCAGAACCCGGATATTAAGATCGTAGCAGTAGAACCTGCAACTTCCCCGGTTCTTTCCGAAGGAAAAGGCGGCCCGCATAAGATTCAGGGTATCGGAGCAGGATTCGTTCCGGAAGTCCTGAACACACAGATTTATGACGAGATCATGCCAATCGACAATGAAGTATGCTTCACAACAGCAAAACTTCTTGCCAAGAAAGAAGGCGTTCTCGTGGGTATTTCTTCAGGAGCAGCTCTTTATGCAGCAATTGAACTTGCAAAACGTCCGGAAAACAAAGGAAAGACTATCGTAGCACTTCTTCCGGATACTGGTGACAGATATTACTCAACAGCGTTATTTACAGAATAAAGGAACACCAGGGTTAAAAACTGCAAAAGACGTTCGTGCTTGCACGATAAGGCTTTTGAGTTTGGAACCCGCCAAATATGAGAAAGTAGCGATTTACGATAGTAAATCAGCGGATTTCGAATATTTGCAGGAGTGTGGGAGTAGCTTGCTACGGAACACTCCGTGGTACATAATATAGCAACAAAAATTCAAAAAAACAGAAAAGAGGATCAGATTCATGGGTGAAAAAATCACAAGAGAAAACAGAAAATTCAAATTTGAAACACTTCAGCTTCACGTAGGACAGGAACAGCCGGATCCGGTTACTGACGCAAGAGCCGTTCCAATCTACCAGACTTCTTCTTATGTATTCCGTAACTGCGATCATGCAGCAGCTCGTTTCGGACTGGCAGATGCAGGTAACATCTATGGTCGTCTGACAAACCCGACAGAAGATGTTTTTGAAAAAAGAATTGCAGCTCTTGAAGGTGGTACAGCTGCACTTGCAGTAGCTTCCGGTGCAGCAGCAATTACATATACAATCGAAAACCTTGCACAGAATGGAGATCATATCGTAGCAGCAAAGAATATCTACGGTGGAACAACAAACCTTCTGGAGCATACACTTCCGGCATACGGAATCACAACAACATTTGTTGATATCTTCAATCTTGAAGAGGTAGAGAATGCAATCCAGGACAACACCAAAGCACTTTACATCGAGACTCTTGGAAATCCGAACTCTGACGTTGTTGACGTTGAGGCATGCGCTGAGATTGCACACAGACATCAGATTCCGCTTGTTGTAGATAATACATTTGCAACACCATACCTTGTAAGACCGATTGAATACGGTGCTGATATCGTTGTTCATTCTGCAACAAAATTCATCGGTGGACATGGAACAACAATCGGTGGTGTCATCGTTGAAGGTGGTAAATTTGACTGGGAAGCTTCCGGTAAGTTCCCGTCTCTGACAGAGCCAAACCCGAGTTATCATGGAATCAGCTTTACAAAAGCATGCGGACCGGCTGCATTTGTTACAAAGATCCGTGCAATCCTTCTTCGTGATACAGGAGCAACTATTTCTCCAGTAAGCTCATTCATCTTCCTGCAGGGACTTGAAACACTGTCTCTCCGTGTAGAACGTCATGTTGAGAATGCACTGAAAGTTGTTCAGTATCTGAATAATCATCCGCAGGTAGAAAAAGTTCATCATCCGTCTGTAACAGATGATGAAAGCCAGAAGGCACTGTATGCAAAATACTTCCCGAATGGTGGTGGATCTATCTTCACATTCGAAATCAAGGGAGATGCACAGACAGCCAAAGACTTCATCGATAATCTGGAACTGTTTTCACTCCTTGCAAACGTAGCAGATGTTAAATCACTGGTTATCCATCCTGCAACCACCACACACAGCCAGTGCACAGAAGAAGAGCTTCTGGATCAGGGTATCAAACCGAACACAATCCGTCTTTCCATCGGAACAGAAAACATCGATGATATCATTCAGGATCTGGACGAAGCTTTCAAAGCAATCCAGTAATTGAAATTCTGTAAAAAAACCAGATATGGTCTCACTGCGTTGGTGGATCTGGCTGCTCAGCCGTCCACCACACCGGTAGCCCTGAAAACCATTGCTGAGAGAAATGACATTTCTCTCCAGTTTCTGGAACACATATTTGCCTCGTTCCGCAGAACAGGCATAGTAAAAAGTGTCAAAGGCTCCCAGGGAGGATATAATCTGGCAAAAGCTGCTGACGAGATTACGGTTGCATCTGTGGTGGAAGTACTGGAAGGCAGTTACCACCTTGAAGATGAGGATGTTCTGGCGGAAAACAGTTATAAAGGAATCTCTGACACGATTCAGAAACTGGTGGTGGATTCCGTCAACCAGGAACTCGATCAGATTCTGTCAAATTTAACTTTGGCACAAATGAGCGGATATTATTCCGATCACTATGATAAACAGGAAATGTACTATATCTGAATATTACCGGGGGTTAGAGACACAGGGCTGTCCTGACTTCCGGTTCTTTTTTTACTGAGATCTGTCGAAGGAAGGCAGAGAGAGGAAATACATATGTCAATCAAAAAGATCGCAGAAAAAGCAGGAGTATCTATATCAACCGTATCACGTATCCTGAACCGGCCGGATTACAAATGTTCAGTGCCTGGCCTCAGAGAAAAAGTCTGGTCAATTGCCATGGAAATGAATTATGTTCCAAATGAGGCGGCACGTAACCTGAAAAAGGGAACACAGGCAAAAGAAAGCAAAATCTGGTATATCAATGTCCTTATGACACGTACAGATGAATCCAGAACAGATCCTTTTTTTACAGAATTGCTCAGGGTTGTAGAAAGTGAGATACATGAACATAACTGTATTTTATCAAAAGTCTGGTATATGCCGCTTTTTTCTGATGATCGAAAATGCAGAAGAGAAAATCTTGACCAGATCATTCAGCGAATGTATACTGAGACAGAAGAAAATAAAGATGGACTGATCATCATTGGACGCTGTAATCCGCTTGCTTTGAAGAAACTGAATCAGAAATACAGAAGTGTTGTATCTGTTAATCGAAATTCTACAAATTATGAAGTTGATGAGGTTTTGTGCGATGGAAAGAAAATTGCACAGATGGCAGTTGAACATTTGATCTCGCTTGGTCATAGAAACATCGGATATGTAGGCGGCTGCAGAAATGAAGATCGTTATGTTGGTTATCTGGATACGTTGAAGAAAAATAACCTGGATGTCATACCGGAGTATGTAGTAGAAACAGATCAGACAGAGAGAGAAGGCTATGAGGCAATGGAGAAGCTTTTGAAATCTGAGGACTGCCCGACTGGCATTTACTGCGCAAATGATATCACGGCTGTGGGTATACTGAAATATCTCAGAAAGTGCAGAAATCTGTATTTTACTCCATCCATTATAGCCAGTGACGATATTGAAGAAGCGCAATTTACCAAACCAATGCTGACGACAGTTGGTCTTCCAAAAGAAGAAATGGGACGATTTGCCCTGTATCTGCTTCTGGACAGAATGAAAGGCGGCCATTCGGGAGTAGTCCGAATGGAACTATCCGGGAAACTGCTGGTAAGAAACAGCTGCTCTCATGTTTCGGAGAGCTTCTGGAGTGATTACTGTATATAAGAAAAGTATAAGGAAGATTGATATGTGTATTAGAACAATTGAAGAGTTACAGGAAGATACAAGAGAAAAGCAGATCATAGATATCCGTGATGCCGCGGATTTTGAGAAGGAGACTTATCCTGGTGCGGTCAATATTTACTGGGAGGAATTGGCAGCGCATATGGATGAAATACGTAAAGACTGTCCGGTTTACCTGCTCTGTTATACCGGTCAGAAGAGTGAAGAAATCGCAGAAGAGCTGACAGAACAGGGATATGAAATTTACAGCATCAAAAATGGCTATCGTGCATGGCTTAAGATGAAGCTCAGCAAAATGATGGCTGATCACAATGCGGCGGAACAGCGTACAAAGGACATTGAACGAAGCATTATCAAGAAATTCCGCAAACCTATCTGGAGACGGTTTACGAAGGCAATCAGAGAATATGAACTGGTGCAGGATGGTGATAAAATTGCAGTCTGCATTTCTGGTGGAAAAGATTCCATGTTGATGGCAAAGTTGTTTCAGGAGCTTTCCCGTCATGGAAAAAAGAATTTTGAAGTTGTCTTTCTTGTAATGAATCCGGGATACAATGAGATCAACTATCAGACGATCAAAGATAATGCACAGATCCTGAATGTTCCGATCACAGTATTTGAGTCGGATATCTTTAATATTGTAGCATCTGAGGAACAGTCACCGTGTTATCTCTGTGCTCGTATGAGAAGAGGTTATCTATACAGCAAAGCAAAGGAACTTGGCTGCAATAAGATTGCGTTAGGGCATCATTATGACGATGTTATTGAAACGATCCTGATGGGAATGCTTTACGGTGCGCAGGTACAGACGATGATGCCGAAGCTTCACAGTACAAACTTTGAGGGAATGGAACTGATTCGCCCGCTGTATCTGATCCGTGAGGCGGATATCATTCACTGGGCGAACTACAATGATCTTCATTTTATTCAGTGTGCGTGTCGTTTTACGGAGCATTGTGCTTCCTGTGGTGGTACGGAAAAAGGTTCCAAGCGTGCAGAGATCAAGGAATTGATTCACGAACTCGCTCAGAAAGATCCGGTAATTGAGTATAATATTTTCCGAAGTGTTGAGAATGTAAATCTGAATACAGTCATTGGGTATAAACAGGATGGTGTGAGACATAATTTCCTTGATACTTACGATGATGTGAAATAGCTTCCGGCAGGATTGCAGCTGTTATCATAAATGATGGCAGCTGCTTTTTTATATGCCTGTGCAAACGTTTTCTTATAAACATATTTAAAAACTATGTTTATTGGTATATAATGCCATTAACGTAAAACATACCAATCACATATGTTAACGAAATGATCATCCAACGGGAGTGGAATAAATGATAAAAAAGAAATTCAGAAACATCTGCCTGGTATCAGTACTTGGAATAGCTGCATTTGCCGGCGTCTGTTCTTACGATGCCGGTGCAGGTTCAAACATACATATCATCAATGTTTCTTATGATCCGACAAGAGAACTTTACGAGTCCTATAATGAGATTTTTAAGGAACACTGGAAAGAAAAAACAGGACAGGATGTTGATGTGATCCAGTCACATGGAGGCTCCGGCAAACAGGCACTGGAAGTGATCAACGGCCTGCAGGCAGATGTAGTGACACTTGCACTTGATTATGATATTGATGCAATCGAAAATGCCGGCATGATTCAGAGTGGATGGAAGGAAGAACTTCCTGATGACAGTGCTCCGTACACATCTACGATCGTATTTCTGGTACGGAAAGGAAATCCAAAGAATATCCAGGACTGGGATGACCTCATCCGAGATGATGTCGATGTGATCACTCCAAACCCGAAGACATCCGGCGGTGCACGATGGAATTATCTGGCAGCCTGGGCTTATGCTCAGAAAATATATAATAATGATGAAGAGAAGATGGAAGCATTTATAAAGAAATTATACCAGAATGTTCTGGTACTGGATTCCGGAGCAAGAAGTGCTACGACCTCTTTTGTAGAAAACGGGCAGGGAGATGTGCTGATTGCCTGGGAAAATGAAGCATTTCTTTCTGTAAAAGATGATCCGGATGAATTTGAGATCATTGCTCCGAGTATCAGTGTTCTGGCTCAACCGTCGGTAGCTGTTGTGGATGAGGTCGCAGAGAATCGTGGTACAGAAGAAGTTTCCAGGGAATATCTGAATTATCTGTATTCTGATGACGCACAGAGAATTGCAGCTGAGAATTATTATCGTCCGGTCAATCAGGAAATTTTGGAGGAATACAGTGATGTTTTTGATCTGAATATGGAACTGAAGACGATTGATGATTTTGGCGGCTGGCAGGAAGTGCAGCGGAAACATTTTGCAGATGGAGGAGTTTTTGACAGAATCTATGGAAACTAGAAGATGAGGAGTGGATATTATGAAAAAAAGCAAAAAAAGAGTGATACCGGGATTTGGACTGACGATGGGTGTGACAATCACTATGCTGAGCATTGTTGTTCTGATTCCGCTGGCGTCACTTGTAATCTATTCTTCCCAACTTGGGTTTAATGAATTTATTGAGGTTATAACCCGTAAAAGAATTTTATCCAGTTTTTATGTGAGTTTTATTACGGCTCTTGGAGCTTCTTTTGTAAATGCAGTGATGGGGCTGATCCTGGCATGGGTGCTGGTACGTTATGAATTTCCGGGAAAAAGGATCATGGATGGAATGATTGAACTTCCATTTGCGCTTCCAACAGCAGTAGCAGGCATTTCTCTGACTTCCCTTACTTCGGATCAGGGACTGATCGGAAGCTTTTTTGCAAAGTTTGGAATTAAGATTGCCTATACAAAGCTTGGAATTACATTTGCACTGATCTTTGTGGGGATTCCTTTTGTAGCGAGAGCTGTTCAGCCGGTTCTTGAGAAACTGGATGGTTCTTATGAAGAAGCGGCAAGAGTTATGGGCGCAAAGCCAGCCTATATTTTTCGAAGAGTGATTCTTCCGGAACTTTTACCGCCGCTTTTGACTGGAACCGGACTTGCATTTGGACGATGCCTGGGAGAATATGGAAGCGTAGTATTTATTGCAGGAAACAGACCGTATGAAACAGAGATCACACCATTGATCATTATGTCTGAATTACAGGAATTTGATTATAAAAGTGCCACATCCATTGCACTGGTTATGCTGGTGGCTTCATTCCTGATTCTGTTTCTGATGAATCTGATGCAGGCACGCAATTCAAAAAGACTGAGAGGAGGCAATGCGTGATGGGTAAGAAAAAAGAATCAAAGCTGGTCAAATATCTGCTGATCGGAATCAGCATTCTCTTTCTTTTTGTTATGCTGGTGCTTCCTTTGATTGTAGTTGTAACGGAGGCATTGAAAAAAGGATGGCAGGTTTATGTGGAAGCGGTGACAGATTCTTTTACGATCGCTGCACTGATGCTGACGTTAAAAGCAACAGTCACTGCGGTATTATGTAACACTGTTTTGGGCTTATGTGCAGCCTGGGCAGTGACGCGATTTCAGTTTAAAGGGAAAAAATTTCTGACGACTCTGATCGATGTACCAGTCACGGTTTCGCCAATCATTGCAGGTCTGATCTATCTTCTTGTATTTGGAAAACAGAGCATTCTTTACCCGTATCTGCAAAAAGCAAATATCCAGATTGTATTTGCTGTTCCGGGAATCATTCTGGCGACTGTATTTGTAACATTTCCATTTGTTTTTCGTGAATTGCTTCCGGTACTGGAGTCGATTGGAACGGATGAGGAAGAAGCAGCAGCACTTATGGGAGCAAAAGGATGGACGATTTTTTCAAAAATAACATTTCCACATATCAAATGGGCGCTGTTGTATGGAATCGTACTCTGTACTGCAAGAGCCATGGGGGAATTTGGCGCAGTATCTGTACTGTCAGGTCATCTCAGGGGACTGACGAATACATTGCCGCTGCATGTAGAAATTTTATTTAATGAATTCCAGTATGTTTCGGCATTTGCTGTATCATCAATTCTGGTAATCATGGCAATTATTCTTCTGGTCATTCGAAGCATCATGGAGTATAAAGGCAAAAAAGAGGAGGAAGCATAATGTACGTGGAATTAAAAGATATCAATAAAACCTTTGGGGGCTATAAAGCTTCAGATCATGTTTCCTTCGGAATTGAGAAAGGAAAACTGATCGGTCTGCTTGGACCAAGTGGAAGTGGAAAAACGACAATACTACGTATGATTGCGGGACTGGAACAGCCAGACAGCGGGGAGATCATTATTGACGGAAAAGTAGTGAATGATATACCGGCAAGCGAACGTGGAATAGGATTTGTATTTCAAAGTTATGCGTTATTTCGTTACATGACAGTTTATGACAATATTGCATTTGGTCTGAAAGTACAGAAAGCGGATAAAACCTATATTAAAAAAAGAGTAACGGAATTGATTGAACTGATCGGACTGAAAGGACTTGAAAAAAGATATCCAAGTCAACTTTCCGGTGGTCAGAGACAGAGAGTGGCTTTTGCGAGAGCTCTTGCACCAAATCCGCAGCTTCTTCTGTTGGATGAGCCGTTTGCAGCGATTGATGCAAAAATCCGACAGGAACTTCGTACGTGGTTGAAGGATATGATTGAAAAACTTGGGATCACCAGTATTTTTGTTACGCATGACCAGGATGAGGCAATTGAAGTGGCAGATGAGATCATTATTACAAACCGGGGACATATTGAACAGAAAGGCAGCCCGGTAGAGGTATATCAGAGTCCTGAAACTGCTTTTAGTGCGTCTTTTTTTGGACAGGCGGCTACAGTCAGGGATTATCATGTCTTCAATTACTTTGAAGATATTCCGGGTGCAGAATATGCAATTGTACGTCCTGAGTTTGTAAAGGTGACCAGAAAAAATGAAGTACAGAAATACAAAAGTTCTGCATCGGAAGCAGATGTTGAACGTGTGGCTTTCAGAGGCAGTTATTTTGAACTTCAGCTGAAACTTGGAGAAGTTGTGCTGTCTGCAAGAAGAGGACTGGATGAACCCCTGGTCCGTCAGGGAGAAAAAGTGGATGTGTTTGTACAGCGGCTTTTTGTAATAAAAGAAAACAAAGTATATGCACTGGAGAACAGCTCTGCAAGAGAAGATTATCTTGTAATCTGATGATTGACACTTGTTTTCCCTATAACCTTGTGGTATAATAGGTTTATGGAGGGGATTTCATGAAGATATCAACGAGAGGACGTTATGCGATCCGCGTTATGCTGGATCTTGCAGAACATAATAATGGAGAGTATATTCCATTAATGGACATTGCGAAAAGACAGGAGATTTCTGAGAAATATCTCGAGTCCATTGTTTCTGTCTTGAGCAAACAGAAATTTGTCAAAGCGCTTCGAGGAAAAGGTGGAGGGTATCGCCTGGTCAGGACTCCTGCTGAATATACGATCGGAAGTATCCTGCGTATCACGGAAGGTTCAATGGCACCGGTTGCCTGTCTGGATGATCATCCGAATCAGTGCGAGAGAGCGTCATCCTGCAAAACACTGCAGATGTGGGAAGGTTTCTATAAGCTGCTCAATGAATATTTTGACGGAATTACTTTGGAAGACCTTCTGGAGCAGAGCACAGATACAGGAGACTATGTAATCTGATGAATAGCGCGGAACAAAGGGCAGATCAGAATAAGTAAAATAGCTGTCGGATCAAGAGAACAGAACTGTCAGAAGTACAGTGGCTGTTCTTTTTTTCTGCGTAATAAAGTTTAAAATTGTAAATTTATAGAAAAAATGGAAAAAAGCATACATTACCTATTGACATGGTATGTTTATAGGTATATAGTAATACCAACACAAATGAAAAGAAAAAAGGAGCACAGGAATGAAAGAATACGGTTTTAATACAACTTTGCTTCATGGGACAGAGGGTAACAATCCTCACGGTGCGACACAGGTACCGATCTACCAGTCCAGTGCATTCCGTCATGATACAGCTGAGGAACTTGAGAAAATCTTTTCAAATAAAATGGCTGGGTATTCTTACACAAGAATCAACAACCCGACGATAGAATCTTTTGAAAAAAGGATGGCAAAGCTTGAAGGCGGGATTGGAAGTGTGGCGTGTTCTTCCGGCATGGCGGCACTTAGCATGGCTCTTATGAATGTCCTTCAGAGAGGAGACCATGTTGTTGCAGCAGCTGGCTTATATGGAGGAACTGTGGAACTTCTGGATGAGCTGAAAGTATATGGTGTTACGACAACTTATGTAAAAGTCAATACACCGCAGGCTTTTGAGGCGGAAATCACCCCTGAGACCAGAGCTGTTTTTGCTGAGACAATCGGAAATCCGAAACTGGATGTCACGGATATTCAGGGAGTTGCAGAAATTGCACATAAATATGGAATTCCATTTCTTGTGGATAATACAGTAGCGACACCTTATCTGATCAATCCATTGAAACTTGGAGCAGATGTAGTTATTCATTCCTCTTCTAAATATATCAATGGAAGCAGTGATGCAATCAGTGGTATACTGATAAGCGGCGGAAAGTTTAAATGGGATGCAGATAAATATCCAGGAATGAAAGAATTCAAAAAGTTTGGACCTTTTGCTTATCTTGCTAAATTGCGAAACGGATTGTTTCGAAGCATGGGAGCCTGTCTGGCACCACAGAATGCTTTTCTCAATAATCTGGGACTTGAGACACTTGGTCTTCGAATGCAGCGCCACTGTAGTAACGCCATGGAGCTGGCGGAGTTTCTGAATGGATTAGGACACGGCATTACGGTTTCCTATCCGGGACTTAAGGAACATCCATATCATGAGATTGCGGCAAAACAGTTCCATGGTGGATTTGGAGCAATCATTACATTAAGAACAGAAAGCAAAGAAAGAGCTTTTCAGATATTAAATGAATTGAAAATTCCATGGCTGGTTTCCAATATTGGAGATACCAAGACACTAGTGATTCATCCATCGAGTACGATAGCAGCTCATTTGTCACAGGAGGAAAAAGAACTCTCAGGAGTTTATGATGATATGATTCGAATCAGTGTCGGAATTGAAGATATAGAAGATTTGAAAGAAGATTTCAAAAGAGTAATAGAAGGAGATGACGAAAATGGCAAAAGTTGATTACGCAACCTTAAAAAAAGGCGGATTTATGCGCCAGAAACAGAAAAATAATTTTTCACTCAGACTTGCCTGCGTTGGTGGAGCTCTTACGGCAGAGAACCTCAAAAAGATTGCGGAAGTTGCAGAAAAATACGGAGATGGATATGTTCATCTGACTTCCAGACAGGGAGTTGAGATTCCTTTTATTAAATTAGACGATATTGATGATGTAACAGCAGATCTTGCCAAAGGTGGATGTCGTCCGGGTGTCTGTGGACCGAGAGTCCGCACAGTAACAGCCTGTCAGGGCAATGCAGTCTGTCCAAGTGGAAATATCAACAGCTATGACATCGCAGTAAAATTAAACGAAAGATATTTTGGACGAGAACTTCCTCACAAGTTTAAATTTGGTGTGACGGGATGTCAGAACAACTGCCTCAAAGCAGAAGAAAATGATGTTGGAATCAAGGGAGCAGCACAGATCAGCTGGAAAGAAGATACCTGTATTCATTGTGGTGTCTGCGAAAAGGCATGTCGTGAAGAAGCAATTTCTTTCCAGGATGATAAACTGATCATCGATAATGAAAAATGCAACTATTGTGGCAGATGTGCAAAATCCTGTCCGGTAGATGCATGGGATGTAAATGAGGCATTTCTTGTATCATTTGGTGGTACTTTTGGAAATCATATCAGTAAGGGAAGAGAATTCCTTCCACTGATCACTTCTGAAGAGCAGCTGTTCCGTGTGACAGATGCAGCCATCCAGTTTTTTGCAGATCATGCAAATGCAGGAGAGCGATTCAAATTTACAATTGATCGAGTTGGAGAAGAAAAACTGTACGAAGTACTGAAAGGAGCTTATGATGGCTGATTATAAAATTGATGATACCGTAGATATTACGGATGTTGTATGTCCGGTAACATTTGTAAAAGCAAAGGTTGCGCTGGAGGAACTTGATGACGGACAGATTCTTGCTGTTCGTATGAATAATGGAGAACCGGTACAGAATGTTCCGAGAAGTATTAAAGAAGAAGGACATCAGATTCTGAAACTGGAAGACAATGGGGATGATACATTTACCCTGATCGTTAAGAAAGTAGAGGATGAATGATATGGCACTCAGAATCAATGCAGAGAATTTCGAAGAAAAAGTGTTAAAAGCAGATAAGCCGGTCCTCGTTGATTTTTACTCTGATACCTGTATTCCATGCAAACAGATGGCAGGAATACTTGGGGATATCGAAGATGAACATGAGGATACTGTTTATATTTACAAAGTGAACGTAAATTATGATAAGGCACTTGCTGAGCAATATAAGGTTATGTCTGTTCCGACGGTGATCTGTTTTGTGAACGGAGAACAGAAGGGGAAAGTAGTCGGACTGAAAGAACAGGAAGAAGTAGAAGCACTGTTTGAAGAATATCTTTGATAAGTTTATTTAATAAGTTTATGTGTGCGTGATCAAATATATAAAAGGAGAATAATCATTATGTTTATCAAAGTAGCAGGAGAAAAGAAAGAATATCCGGAAGGACTTACAGTTAAAGAACTGATTGAGAAAGAGGATGTAGAAACACCACAGTATGTTACAGTAACTATCAATGATGAATTCGTAGAAAGTGGAGCTTTTGAATCCACAGAAGTGAAAGACGGTGATGAAATCGAATTCCTGTACTTCATGGGAGGAGGAGCAAGATAATGGCATTTACGAATGAACAGTTAGAGCGTTATTCCCGTCATATCATCCTCAAAGAGGTTGGTGCCAAAGGACAGAAAAAACTCCTGAACGCCAGTGTACTGATTATTGGGGCAGGTGGACTTGGAGCACCGGCAGCTATGTATCTGGCGGCAGCAGGTGTAGGAACGATCGGAATTGCCGATGCGGATGAAGTTGATCTTTCCAATCTTCAGAGACAGGTTATCCATACAACAGCAGACCTTGGAAAAGCAAAAGTAAAGTCGGCAAAAGAAACCATGCAGGCAATCAATCCGGATGTCAAAGTAAATACATACCGCAAGTTCATCACATCCGAGAATATCATGGATATCATCAAAGACTACGACTTTATTATTGACGGAACCGATAACTTTCCGGCAAAATTCCTGATCAATGATGCCTGTGTCATGGCACAGAAACCATTCTCTCATGCAGGAATCATCCGTTTCAAAGGCCAGCTTATGACCTATGTTCCAGGAGAAGGACCATGTTATAGATGTGTATTTAAAGATCCGCCGCCGAAGGACGCAGTACCAACTTGTAAACAGGCCGGCGTTATCGGAGCTATGGGTGGAGTCATCGGAAGCCTTCAGGCAATGGAAGCAATCAAATACATTATCGGCAAAGGAGAACTTCTCACAGGAAGACTTCTTACCTATGATGCACTGTCTATGACTTTCCGTACCATTAAACTTCCAAAGAACCATGACTGCCCGGTATGCGGTGATCATCCGACGATCACCAAATTGATCGATTACGAGCAGGCAGAATGCGACATGCATATGTAATATGGATTATAGATTATAGACTATAGCCTTACGTGTGCGAGATCAAATATTTCATCGAAGATACGCTCTCGCTGCCTTCGACTGGCAGCGGATACTAAGGGATTAAAAAACAATCCCTAAGTACCGGCCGTCTCAGAGCATCTTCTCTCGAAATATTTATCCGCACACTGTGAATACGCAGAGATAACAATTATACTAAGACAAATTGCACTAAAAGATATATTACAATGCCTTCGGCACAGAATTTTGGTAGCCATTAGCTGAAACTGGCGAAGCTGACCGTGTGGAGCTAAATTCAAGTGTACAGATAAACAAATTCATAAGAAGATGCTCTGAGATGGTCGGTACTTAGTGACCGTATTGTGGTCACTTATGTACCGCTACCAATCGAAGGCAGCGAGAGCGTATCTTCGGTGAATTGTTTATCATGTACACGTAGTTATTAGAGGAACTTTTATTATGAAATTATATTTAAAAAAATCACACTATAATACCATCCTGACGCACTGCACCGCCGGCCTCCCAAATGAATCCTGCGGCCTCCTTGCAGGAACAGAAGAAGACGAAGAGATCACCGTCACGAAGGTCTATCTCCTCACAAATGTGGATGCCAGCAGAGAACATTTTTCCATGGATCCCAAAGAGCAGCTTGCAGCCCTCAAAGATGCCAGAGCAAACGGATACAAGATCATCGGAAACTTCCATTCCCATCCGGAATCCCCATCCCGCCCATCCGAAGAAGACAAACGCCTGGCATTTGACCCGACCATTGAATACCTTATCCTCTCCCTTATGGAAGAAGGAAATCCGGTACTCAAAGCATTCGGAATCGACAAAGAAAAAAATGTCACGATCCACGAGATCGAGATCACAGAATAAAGTAAGGAAGAAAAAACCATGAGCAAACCCTTACAGGTAAAACACTTACATACAGATGTCCTGATCATAGGCGGCGGAACTGCAGGCTGTTATGCCGCACTCACAATCAGCAGAAACTCTGGACTTAACATTCTTGTTGCAGAAAAGGCAAATATCAAACGAAGCGGCTGTCTTGCAGCAGGTGTCAACGCGATCAACGCCTATATTGTAAAAGGCCGCCGACCACAGGACTACGTAGATTACGCAACTAAAGATGCGGCAGGAATCGTCAGAAACGACCTCCTTCTGACAGCCGCAGAAGAATTTAACGAAGTAACGGCAGATATGGAAAAACTTGGTCTCGTGATCCTTAAAGATGAAAACGGAGACTATGTGGCAAGAGGAAACCGTAACATTAAGATCAATGGCGAAAACTTCAAACCACTTCTTGCGGATGCCGTATATAAAAGTGAAAACGTAGATGTTCTCAACTACGTAAACATCACAGACCTTCTTACGGAAAATGGAAGAGTCTACGGAGCTGTCGGTTTTTCCATCATGGAAGAAACTGCCTATGTGATCCATGCGAAAGCTGTTCTGATCGCAACAGGCGGAGCTGCCGGTCTCTACAAACCAAACAATCCGGGATTTTCCAGACATAAAATGTGGTATCCGCCATTCAATACAGGAGCCGGATACGCAATGGGAATCCGTTCCGGTGCAGAAATGACAACCTTTGAGATGCGTTTTATCGCACTTCGCTGTAAAGATACGATTGCTCCGACAGGAACCATCGCACAGGGCGTGCAGGCAAAGCAGGTCAACTCCAAAGGCGAAGTCTACGAGCATATTTATGGTCTGACTACCAGCCAGCGTGTGTATGGAACCGTCAAAGAAAACCAGCTTGGTCATGGCCCGTGTTACCTTAAGACTTCCGGTATCACATCCGAACAGGATCAGGATCTTCTCAAAGCATACCTGAACATGGCACCGAGCCAGACCCTCAAATGGATCGAGAGCGGCAAGATGCCGAGCGAACAGGACGTAGAGATCCAGGGAACAGAACCGTACATCGTAGGTGGTCATACAGCCAGTGGATTCTGGGTAGATACCAGAAGAGAGACTACCATCCACGGACTTTATGCAGCCGGTGATGTGGCAGGCGGATGTCCTCAGAAATATGTAACCGGTGCTCTGGCAGAGGGCAAGATCGCCTCTCTCGCAATCATCGAACAGTTAAAAGACGATCACAGTGAAGAAACATCCGAAATCGAAAAACAGGCACAGATGATCCTTGCTGACTACGAAAAGATTCGCAATGGAGAAAACGGACTGTTTACCATCGACGAACTGGAAGAAGCCATGCAGAAAGTCATGGACGAATATGCAGGTGGAATCGCCAGCAACTATCAGTTCAATGAGAAACAGTTAAATCTTGCAGAAGAAAAAATTACAAGATTAAGTGAACTGGCAGATCAGGTCGGTGCAGAAGATATGCATGAACTTCTTTTTGCATACGAATTAAAAGAAAGACTTCTTGTCTGTCAGGTGCTGATCGAGCATCTTAAGAATAGAAAAGAAACCAGATGGCATTCTTTCAATGAGAATCTAGATCATCCGGAAACAGACCAGAAGTTTGAAAAATATGTAAATTCCAGAATGGAAGACGGAAAGATCCGTATTCTGTTCCGGGATCTGGTAAAGGGGGATACTTATGAGCATACGAATTCGTGAAGAGCGATGTGTCGGCTGCGGTAAATGCCAGGAAGTATGTCCTGGTACCCTGATTCAGATCATAGGCAGAAAAGCAGTCATGAAATACCCGAAAAACTGCTGGGGCTGCGTTTCCTGCGTAAAAGAATGTAAGGCAGGAGCCATTGAATTTTATCTTGGCGCAGATATCGGTGGTATGGGTGGAACCATGAATGTTACCCAGAAAGGTGATCTCCTCAACTGGAACATCACCAGATCTGACGGCAGTGAACTGGTCATCAGCGTTGACCGGCGAAATTCCAATAAATATTAGTACAAAATATTAGCACAGGAGTAGAACTATGAGCGGATTATCACATTTAGATGAACTGGAAGCAGAAGCAATATATATTATCCGGGAAGTGGCAGCAGAATGCGAAAAACCTGTTATGCTTTATTCCATTGGAAAAGACAGCTCAGTGATGCTTCATCTCGCACTGAAAGCCTTTTATCCGGAAAAACCACCTTTCCCGTTTTTACATGTAAATACAACCTGGAAATTCAAGGAAATGATCGAGTTTCGTGACAAGACAGCAAAAGATCTTGGAATCGAAATGCTGGAATATATCAATGAGGACGGTGTGAAGCAGGGAATCAACCCATTTGACAACGGATCCGCTTATACTGATATCATGAAAACACAGGCTTTGAAGCAGGCCCTCAACAAATACGGATTTACCGCAGCATTCGGAGGCGGCCGTCGTGATGAGGAAAAGAGCCGTGCCAAAGAGAGGATCTTTTCTTTTCGTAATGAAAACCACGCCTGGGATCCGAAGAACCAGAGACCGGAGATGTGGAAACTTTACAATACAGAGATCAACAAAGGCGAGAGTATCCGTGTTTTCCCAATCTCCAACTGGACAGAGAAAGATATCTGGCAGTACATAAAAAGAGAAAATATTCCGATCGTGCCTCTTTACTTTGCAAAAGAGCGTCCGGTAGTATATCGTGACGGAAACATCATTATGGTGGATGATGACCGTATGCGTCTCAAACCTGGCGAGAAACCGGAAATGAAAAAAGTCCGTTTCCGTACTCTGGGCTGTTATCCACTGACCGGTGGTATCCTTTCTGATGCAGATACTCTTGATGCGATCATCGACGAGACATTAAGTTCTGTAGAATCTGAAAGAACCAGTCGAATCATTGATTCTGACGGCGGTGCAGCCAGCATGGAAAAGAGAAAGAGAGAGGGGTACTTTTAGAATGAGCGGTTTACTGAAATTTATTACCTGCGGAAGTGTGGATGATGGAAAATCTACACTGATCGGACATATACTTTACGATTCTAAGCTGCTTTATGCAGACCAGGAAAAAGCCCTGATCCTTGACAGTAAGGTAGGATCCAGAGGCGGTGCAATCGACTATTCACTTCTTCTGGATGGTCTGATGGCAGAGAGAGAACAGGGTATCACCATTGATGTTGCCTATCGTTATTTTACAACAGATAAGAGAAGCTTCATCGTTGCAGATACACCGGGACATGAAGAATATACAAGAAACATGGCAGTTGGTGCTTCTTTTGCACAGCTTGCAATCATCCTTGTCGATGCAAAACAGGGTGTTCTGGTACAGACAAGACGCCACAGCCGTATCTGTGCCCTGATGGGAATCCATCATTTTGTATTTGCTGTCAATAAGATGGACCTCGTAGATTATAGCGAAGAAAGATTCAATAAGATTGTAAAAGACATCAATGAACTTTCAGAAAATCTTGGACTTCAGGATGTTGTGATCATTCCGGTCAGTGCGACAGAAGGAGACAATGTAACTGTAAAATCTGAGAACATGCCTTGGTATACAGGCAAAACACTTTTGAATCATCTGGAAACAGTCGATGTGACAGAGACAGAGAGCGAAGCAGGATTCTACATGCCGGTTCAGAGAGTCTGCCGTCCTAACCACGAATTCCGTGGTTTTCAGGGACAGATTGAAAGTGGTAAGATCAAAGTCGGACAGACTATCACCACACTTCCAAGCAATGAGGCTGCAACGGTAAAATCTCTTCTGAACGGAAGTACTTCCGTAGAGGAAGCAGTGACAGGACAGGCAGTAACGATCCAGCTTGATAAAGAAGTAGATGTCAGCCGAGGCTGCGTACTCACTGACCAGGCCCGGCTCTCCGTAGCAAAAAGCTTTACTGCAACACTTCTCTGGATGGATGACAGTAAGCTGACACTTGGAAAAGAGTATCTGGTCAAACTGGGAACCAAGAGAATTCCTGGATTCATCCGTAGCATTAAATATAAAATCGATGTCAATACAGGTGAACATATCTCAGCAGATCATATTGAGAAAAATGAGATTGCTCTGTGTGAGATCGAACTGGCTGAGAAGATCGTTCTTGACGAGTTTAAGAAACACAAGACACTTGGCGAGATGATTTTGATCGACCGCGTAAGCCATATGACATCTGCCTGTGGTGTGCTTGAAACAGTAGAAAATGACGGAGAGAAACCATATTTCCAGAAAGATGACATCAAAGTCGGTGGTTATGTATTTGAAGAATTTTATTTTAATCTTGAAAATGTGATGATGTCCAAAGCTGGTTCTGATAAGAAGACTTATCATGTCGGTGACGAAGTGCCGGCTGTTGGGGACAGCTTCAAATATCCAGAATATTTTGATATTCTTTCTGTAGAGGATGGCGCAGCAGTTTTGATCCGCGATGGCAAGGTGGAAGATATTCAGAAGATTGAAGACTATCGTTATGCGGGACTTCCTGTTGTAGATGAGAGAGGAATGGCATTGCTTGTGAAGAGCAGAGCGGATCTTGAAAAATTCCTTGCGGAAGCAAAAGAGGTTACGGTAGAGAAACGCTCTGAGGTACACAATAAATGGTTTAGATTTGAAACATACAGGAAGGTTGTTTGTACGGACAACTTTTGGGTAATTTAAGGGTACTTCCTTAATAGGTTTGTGTATTAAAAATTATAATAATACATAACGGTATAATAAACAGAATGATAATTTTGTAAAAACACAATAAAAAAGATTTAACCTCTTTTTTATTGTGTTTTTTGATTATCTGTGGTATATTTATTTCAGATAAAAAATAATTCATGCCGAGACAGGAGAGCATATTGGAAACAGTGGATCGCTGTTTTACTTGTGCTCATTTTTTTTGCAAAGAACAGTGGGGAAGGAACTTAAGATGGAACGTATATTCTGGGAGGCAGTAGAAGAAAACCCAATCATAGCAGCAGTGAAAAATATGGAAGATCTGGAGAAGTGTTGCAGCCTTTCAGATATACATGTGGTGTTTATTTTATTTGGAGATATCTGTTCTATTGCCGACATTGTACAAAAGGTTAAAGAAGCGGGTAAGATTGCGATGATCCATGTTGACCTGATCGGAGGATTAAGTACGAGAGAAATTGCTGTTGAATTTCTAAAGAATAATACAGAAGCTGATGGAATCATTACGACAAAGCCGGCATTGGTCCGAAAGGCCAGAGAACTTTCTATGTATACGGTACTTCGTTATTTCCTTTTGGATTCGATGGCATACGAGAATATTCTTTCACAGCAGCACAGTGTACATCCTGATTTCATTGAAGTTCTTCCAGGTGCAATGCCAAAAGTTATACATAGACTGTGTGCTGAAATCAAAGTGCCTGTGATCGCCGGAGGTCTGATCACTGACAAAGAATCCGTGATGGGAGCCCTCACTGCCGGAGCGACAGCCGTCTCTTCAACCAATCATAAAGTGTGGAATTTGTAATTCCAGTACACTTTTAAAAGGGAGGTTTTTATATGAACAAATATATTATGGCGCTGGATGCGGGGACAACCAGCAATCGTTGTATCTTATTTAACGAAAAAGGAGAAATGTGCAGCGTGACACAGCGTGAATTTCACCAGTATTTTCCGAAGCCAGGCTGGGTAGAGCATGATGCGGATGAAATCTGGGCAAGCATGCTTGGTGTAGCAGTTGAAGCGATGAATATGATTGGAGCAGAGGCATGCGATATTGCGGCAATTGGTATTACGAATCAGCGTGAAACTGCAATTGTCTGGGATAAAAACACCGGTGATCCAATCTATCATGCAATCGTATGGCAGTGCCGCAGGACATCTGAGTATTGTGATTCTCTGAAAGCAAAGGGACTCACCGATAAATTCCGTATGAAGACCGGGCTGGTGATCGATGCGTATTTTTCAGCAACTAAGGTAAAATGGATTTTGGATAATGTACCGGGAGCCAGAGAAAAAGCAGAACGTGGAGACCTTCTTTTTGGAACAGTCGAAACCTGGCTGATCTGGAAACTGACCAAGGGTGCAGTACATATTACAGATTATTCCAACGCATCCCGAACAATGTTGTTTAATATCAATACGCTGCAGTGGGATGATGAAATACTTGAAGAACTGAATATCCCCAAATCTATGCTTCCGACACCAAAACCGTCCAGTTGTATTTATGGTACGGCAGATCCTTCTTTCCTGGGAGGACCAATTCCGATTGCAGGAGCTGCAGGAGACCAGCAGTCTGCATTGTTCGGACAGACTTGTTTCCAGCCAGGCGAAGCAAAAAATACATATGGTACCGGCTGCTTTCTTCTGATGAATACGGGTGAGAAACCTGTTTTTTCCGAAAATGGCCTGGTTACGACAATTGCCTGGGGCCTGGATGGCAAAGTGAATTATGCGTTGGAAGGTTCGATTTTTGTTGCAGGAGCTGCAATCCAGTGGCTTCGAGATGAAATGCGTCTGATTGATTCTGCTGAGGATTCGGAATATATGGCAAAGAAAGTCAAAGATACAAATGGTTGTTATGTTGTGCCAGCTTTTACCGGGTTGGGAGCTCCACACTGGGATCAGTATGCGAGGGGGACGATCGTTGGAATTACCCGTGGGGTAAATAAATATCACATCATCCGTGCGACGCTGGACTCTCTTGCATATCAGGTAAATGATGTGCTACAGTCCATGAGAGCAGATTCCGGTATTCAACTGGCTTCACTTAAGGTAGATGGAGGAGCCAGTGCGAATGACTTTTTGATGCAGACGCAGGCAGATATCATTAACGCTCCGGTCAATCGTCCACGATGCGTAGAGACAACGGCCATGGGTGCTGCTTATCTGGCAGGGCTTGCTGTCAAATACTGGACCAGCAAGGAAGAAGTCCTTCAGAATTGGACAATTGATAAGACCTTTATCCCAGAGATCACAGATGAAGCGCGAAGTAAACGCATTCGTGGATGGGAGAAAGCAGTCAAATATGCCTACGGATGGGCACGTGATGAAGAAAACTGATTACAAAAATAAAAATATATGATGGCATGAGAGAAGAGAGCCTGACATTAGATCCATGATACATGGGTTTATTTGTCGGGCTTTTTCTTATATAGAATTCAACAATGAGGAGGAAAATAAAAATGGAAAAATATGATGTGATCATTATTGGTGCTGGAGTTACCGGTACGGCAGTTGCAAGAGAACTGTCCCGTTATCAGATAAAAACCTGTGTACTGGAAAGAGAGGAAGATGTATGTTGTGGAACTTCCAAAGCAAACAGTGCGATCATCCATGCCGGTTACGATGCAGAACCGGGAACTTTGAAAGCAAAATTAAATGTAAGAGGAAATCTGCTGATTGGAGAACTGGCTGAAAAACTGGATTTTCCATTTAAACGGAATGGTTCACTTGTGCTATGTCTGGACGAAAAAGACTATCCAAATCTACAGAAGCTTTATGAAAAAGGAATTACAAATGGGGTAAAGAAGCTTCGGATTTTGAATCATGATGAAGTGCTGGAGATGGAACCAAATGTGTCTGAAAATGTGTACGCAGCTCTGTACGCGCCAACCGGTGGAATTGTGTGTCCGTTTAATATGACGATTGCTTTTGCGGAAAATGCCTGTGTCAATGGAGTGGAGTTTCGTTTTGATACAGAAGTATTAAACATTTCACGGATTTCTTCTGGTACAGAGAACTGGAAAATTGAAACAACTAGTGGTACTTATGAAACAAAATGTATTATTAATGCAGCTGGAGTCTATGCTGATCGTTTTCATAATATGGTCAGCGAAAAGAAAATTCATATTATACCACGTAAAGGTGAATACTGTCTCCTTGACAAAAGTGCGGGCAGCCATGTGAGTCATACAGTTTTTGCACTCCCGGGAAAATTTGGCAAAGGTGTTCTGGTTACGCCTACTGTTCATGGAAATCTGCTGATTGGTCCAACTGCACAGGATATTGAAAATAAAGAAGGAACAAATACAACAAGAGATGGGCTGGATCAGGTACTTATCAAATCCTCCAACAGCGTCAGAAATATTCCGACAAGACAGGTGATCACATCTTTTGCAGGTCTTCGAGCCCATGAAGACGGAGATGATTTTATTATTGGAGAAACGGAAAAAGATTTTATAGACTGTGCCGGAATTGAATCCCCGGGATTATCCAGTGCACCGGCAATCGGAGAAATGGTTGCAGATATTCTTAAGAAAAAATATGACCTGAAAGAAAAAGTAAACTTTGTATCAACAAGAAAAGGTATTGCTGACCTGAATGCAATGTCGCTTGAAGAGAGAAACGAATATATTCGTCGCAATCCGGCTTATGGAAATATTATTTGCCGATGTGAAATGGTAAGCGAAGGGGAAATTATTGATGCGATCAAAAGACCTGTTGGAGCCAGATCCCTTGATGGTGTCAAACGACGTACCAGAGCAGGCATGGGACGATGTCAGGCAGGCTTCTGTTCACCGAGAACAATGGGGATTCTTGCGAGAGAACTTGAAACTCCAATTGGAAAAATTACAAAATGTGGCGGAGATTCCAGAATCATTGAAGGCGTAAATAAAGATTCATTTCAGGAGGGAAACAAATGAAAACATATGATATTGTAATCATTGGTGGTGGCCCGGCAGGATTGTCGGCAGCTGTTGCAGCACGAAAGAATGGAACAGAAAGTATTTTGATTCTTGAAAGAGACAAGGAACTCGGAGGAATTCTGAATCAGTGTATTCACAATGGATTTGGTCTTCATACATTTCAGGAAGAACTGACAGGACCGGAATATGCTGGACGTTTTATCACACAGGTTATTGAATTGGGAATAAAGTATAAATTACACACTATGGTCATGGATATCAGTGCTGACAAGGTTATAACAGCGATAAACCGTGAAGATGGAATGTTTCAGATCCAGGCAAAAGCAGTGATTCTTGCAATGGGATGCAGAGAACGTTCCCGGGGAGCACTTAATATTCCGGGATACCGTCCGGCAGGCATTTTTTCGGCAGGAACTGCACAGCGTCTTGTTAACATTGAGGGATATCTTCCAGGACGCAAAGTTGTGATTCTTGGATCAGGTGATATTGGTCTGATCATGGCAAGAAGAATGACTCTGGAAGGTGCAGAAGTACAAGTTGTTGCAGAACTGATGCCATATTCCGGCGGATTGAAGCGAAATATTGTACAGTGTCTGGATGATTTTGGAATTCCGCTGAAACTTAGCCATACTGTAATCGATATAAAAGGAAAAGAAAGAGTGGAGGGTATTACTCTTGCAGAAGTAGACAAGTCAGGTAAGCCAATTCCTGGAACAGAGGAAGAATATGAATGTGATACGCTGCTTCTTTCGGTTGGTTTGATTCCGGAAAATGAAATTTCACGTGGAATGGGAGTTGAACTGAATCCGGTCACTTCAGGCCCAAGGGTAAATGAAAGCCTGGAAACAAACATGGAAGGTGTTTTTGCATGTGGAAATGTGCTTCATGTTCATGATCTGGTGGATTTTGTATCGGAAGAGGCTGCAGCTGCCGGACGGAATGCATCCATGTATGTTCGGAGAAAAGAGAATGCAGGTGAATCCTATAAAGATGCACGAGAAATACTTTTGGTGCCAGAAGCAGGAGTAAGATATACGGTTCCTTCCGTGATTCGCATAGAACATATGGCAAAAGAGCTGACAGTTCGTTTCCGCGTCGGCGGAGTATATAAAAACTGTTATATTAGCTGTTATTTAGGTAAAGAGAGAATTATCCACAGAAAACGTCCGGTAGTGGCACCTGGTGAGATGGAACAGATCAAACTGACAAAAGAACAGCTGCTGGGATATCCATATGCAGATAAAATCACACTTAAAATTGAGGAGGAATAGAGTATGGAGACGAGAAATCTGACATGCATTGGCTGTCCAATGGGCTGCCCGCTTACAGTGAAAATAGAAAATGGAACCGTATTAAGTGTAGAAGGAAATACCTGTAAAAGAGGTGCAATATATGGAAAGAAGGAGGTAACAGATCCGACTCGTATTGTAACAACAACCGTTCACGTATCTGGTGGTGTTGAAAATATGGTATCTGTCAAAACACAGAGCGATATTCCAAAAGATAAAATTTTTGACTGTATTCATGCACTTAAAAATATTACTGTTTCTGCACCTGTGCATATCGGAGATGTGATTCTTAAAGATATTGCGCATACAGGTGTCGCCATCATCGCAACTAAAAATGTCGAGTAAATCCATTCAATTCCATTGACAATCCAGCATGAAAAGTCTATCATAAAAACGGTATGTTTTCCTGAAAATCCACCTCAGACAGGGGTGGATTTCGTTCAGGAAAGGGTATTATACATCAACAAAGGAGAATTACATATCATGACAATATCCATGATAGGCATCGATCATGACAGAGCGCCCGTAGATATCCGGGCTTTGTTTGCGTTTACAAAGAAAAATGCCGGTGAAGCAATGGAAAAACTCAAAGAGACAGCAGGAATCCATGGCTGTATCATACTTTCAACCTGCAATCGTCTTGAAATTTGGGCAAGCCACGAAGACGACCAGGAACTTTCTCTTTACCAGTGCCTTTGCCAGCTTAAAAATATACAGGATGATTCTTATGAATCTTATTTTGTTTCAAGAACAGACCGTGAGGCTGCAGAACATCTTTTTTATCTGGCAGGAGGACTGAAATCTCAGATTCTGGGTGAAGATCAGATCCTGACGCAGATTAAAGATGCACTGAACCTTGCAAGGGAACATTTTACGACAGATAGTATACTGGAAGTCCTTTTTCGCATGGCTGTTACAGCCGGAAAGAAAATCAAGACAGAAGCACCACTTGCACATGGAAATCCATCGGTTATCCATCAGGCGGTCAGTCACCTGAAAGAGCAGGGATATGATATGCATGGAAAAATCTGCATGGTGATCGGAAATGGTGAAATGGGAAAAGTTGCAGCACAGACTTTGCGGGATGCAGGGGCAAATGTAACGGTAACTGTCCGTCAGTACCGCAGTGGTATGGTGAGTATTCCGATAGGATGCAGCCGCATTCATTATGGAGAACGCATGAACTTTTTGCCAAACTGCGATATTGTAGTCAGTGCGACCGCCAGCCCGAATTTTACTTTGCGGGAAGAATTGTTCCGGGACATTACGATCCGGAAGCCACTTTTGCTTTTGGATCTTGCGGTTCCGAGAGACATTGAACCATCTCTGGGCAGAAAAGAAAATATTACGCTTTATGATATGGACAGCTTCCATACAGAAAAACTGTCACCGGAAGCCAATGAGAGTCTGGTCAGGGCAGCTGCAATCGTAGAAGAACAGATGGCTGAATTTTTTCAGTGGCTGGATGGAAGAGATGTAATTCCGAGAATTCAGGAGATTAAGGCAGAGGCTGTTCAGGATCTGAATCTCCGTATTGAAAAGATACTCAAAAAGACACCTATGCAGGAAGAAGACAGAGTGCAGCTTCTCGAGGCAGTGGATACCGCAGCGGGAAAAGTTGTCAATAAAATGATCTTTGGGCTCAGAGACAGCCTGAATCAGGAAGCTTTTCTGGAATGTGTGGCAGGATTGGAGAAAGTATATGAAGAATAAACGATATTTTCCGATGTTTATTGATCTGTCCGATAAAAAGATCGTTGTAGTTGGTGGCGGAAATATTGCGACCAGGAGAATAAGGACATTGCTGCAGTTTACAAGAAATATTACGGCAATTGCACCGAAATCGACTATGGAGCTGCAGGAACTTGGCAAAACCGGTTATGTCAATCTGATTACACGTCCGGTAAAAAGGTCAGATTTTGATATGGCATATATGGTGATCGCAGCTACAAACGACTGGAAATTAAACGATGAGATATACCGCGTCTGTAAAGAAGAGGGAATTTATGTCAATGTTGCAGACGATAAGAGTAAATGCGATTTCTATTTCCCGGGTATTTATATGAAAGATGAAGTTGTGATCGGAATTACCGCCAGTGGCCTGGATCACAGCAGAGCCAAAAAAGTCCGCTTGGCAATTCAGGAAGCAATGGAGGCATCAGATGATACAGACAACAGCGAAGAATAAAGTTATTATCGGAAGCAGAGAGAGCCGTCTTGCTGTTTTACAGAGTGAGATGGTACGTGATTACATAAAAGAACAGCATCCGGGACTGGATGTTGAAATTCTTACAATGAAAACAACTGGAGACAAAATCCTTGACCGGACACTTGACAAAGTTGGCGGAAAAGGCCTTTTTGTAAAAGAACTGGACAAGGCATTGCTGGAAGGCAGAACAATGCTGTCTGTGCACAGTCTGAAAGACATGCCGATGGAAGTTCCGGAAGACCTGCCACTGCTTGCTTTTTCCAGAAGAGAGGATCCGAGAGATGTTCTGGTGCTGCCGGAGGGTGCAGCCAGCCTGGATCCTTTGAAACCTCTGGGCTGTTCCAGTCTTCGTCGCACTTTGCAGCTGCAAACAATTTATCCGGATATGAAAGTGAAAAGTATCAGGGGAAATCTTCAGACAAGACTGCGTAAGCTGGATGCAGGAGAATATGCGGGGCTGATCCTTGCGGCAGCAGGCCTGAAGCGTCTGGGCCTGGAAAAAAGAATTCATCGTTATTTTTCAGCAGATGAGATTCTTCCGGCAGCCGGACAGGGGATTCTTGCCGTACAGGGACATAAAGGCCTGAAATATGAATATCTGAGTGGATATAAGGACGAGGATGCATGGATAGCAGGCACTGCAGAAAGAGCTTTTGTCAGATATCTGGACGGAGGCTGTTCCTCACCGGTTGCTGCATTTGGTATTGTGGAAGGTGAGGAGCTGTTTCTTCGAGGACTTTATTACAGGGAAAAAGATGGCAGATATTTTAAAGACAGTATCCGAGGACCAAAGACAGAAGCGGCCCGCCTGGGTATGTGTCTGGCCGAACAAATGAAGCGTGAGCATGAAGAACAGGAGAACGACAAATATACAGGAGGAGAGCCAGTATGAAAAAAGGAAAAGTGTGGCTTGTGGGAGCCGGACCGGGTGATATCGGGCTTTTCACACTGAAAGGTATGGAAGTGCTTCAGCAGGCGGAGGTCGTGGTATATGACAGCCTGGTGGGGCAGGGGGTCCTTGCAAAAGTGCCGACCACGGCTCGTCTGATCGATGTAGGAAAACGTGCTGATAAGCATACGATGCCACAGGAACAGATCAATCAGGTATTGCTTGAAGAAGCGCAGAAAGGTCAGCGCGTGGTTCGCTTGAAAGGAGGAGACCCGTTTCTTTTTGGAAGGGGCGGAGAAGAACTGGAACTTCTGACTGTAAATGGTATTCCCTATGAAATCGTTCCAGGTGTGACTTCATCCATTGCAGTTCCTGCATATAATGGAATTCCGGTAACGCACAGGGATTTTTGCTCTTCTGTGCATATTATTACCGGACACAGACGTGCCGGAAAGGAATACGATATAGATTTTAAAGCTCTGGTCAATACAAAGGGAACTCTGGTATTTCTGATGGGTATTGCGGCACTGTCAGATATTTGTTTTGGTTTACTTGAAGCTGGAATGGATCCGGCTATGCCGGCGGCCGTTCTCCAAAAGGGAACTACGGCAGATCAAAAGAGGGTGGTGGCAACCGTAGCAACTCTGAAGGAGGAAGTAGACCGTCAGGGAATAGAAACACCGGCGATCATTGTTGTCGGAAAGGTATGCAGACTTGCAGATGAATTTGGCTGGTATGAAAAACTTCCTCTTGCAGGATGGAAAGTTCTTGTAACCCGTCCAAAGGGGCGTAGTTCACGAACCGCGGAGGAATTGCGCAGAAGGGGCGCGGAAGTTCTGGAACTTCCATCAATTCGAACAGTTCCGCTTGAAGATCAGAGTACACTTGTTCATGCATTTGAGGAAATTTCCTCTTACCAGTGGATCGTATTTACCAGTCCGACCGGGGTGGAAATCTTTTTTGATGAGCTGAAAAAAGCACATAAAGATATTCGCAGTCTGGCAGGAGCACAGATTGCTGCAATTGGTCAGGGCACGGCAAAAGTTCTGGAAGACAGGGGCATTCTTGTTGATCTGATTCCGGAAGTTTATGATGGCGAATCACTTGGCGAAGCACTGGCAGTGAAACTTCAAGGAGGAGAGAAGATTCTCCTGCCGAGGGCGAGAAGAGGCAATCAGAAGCTTGTAAAGATTCTTAAGGAACAAGGTGGACAGGTCAGTGATATTCCAACCTATGATACAGTATATGAGAAAAGCAGTCTGATTCATATTGACAGGGAAATTGAAAGTGATTCCATAGATTGTGTAGTATTTACAAGCGCATCTACTGTAAAAGGATTTGTAGAGAGTACCGGGCTTTTGGATTACTCCAAAGTTACTGCGGCATGCATTGGAAAACAGACAAAAGCTGCGGCAGACGATTATGGAATGCAGACATATATGTCAGAAAAAGCAACCATTGATTCGCTTGTAGAACTGGTTGTTAAAATAAAAAACAGATAAGGTAAACAAATAAGGAAGAGGTGCATTAAAATGGATCTGATTCAGAGACCAAGAAGACTTCGTGGAAGTGAAACATTACGTAAAATGGTAAGAGAAACAAGAATTGATAAATCATCGCTGATCTATCCGCTTTTTGTAAAAGAAGGTACTGGAATTGAAGAGGAAATTCCGTCTATGGAGGGACAGTACCGTTACAGTGTGGATCGTCTTCCATATGAACTGGAACGTCTGCAGAAAGCAGGAGTCAGCAGCATCATGCTTTTCGGTATTCCAGATCATAAAGATGAAGTGGGCAGTGGCGCATATGATGAATACGGAATTGTTCAGAAAGCACTGAGAGAGGCCAGAAGACAGTTCCCGGATCTTTACTATATTACAGATGTATGTATGTGTGAATATACTTCTCATGGCCATTGTGGTGTGCTCTGCGGACATGAGGTTGAAAATGATGCGACGTTAGATCTGCTTGCAAAGACAGCACTCTCTCATGTAGAGGCAGGTGCTGATATGGTGGCGCCTTCCGATATGATGGATGGCCGTGTGCGTGCAATCCGTGAGTGCTTGGATAAAGCAGGACATAAAGAAACACCAATCATGTCTTATGCAGTCAAATATGCATCGGCTTTTTATGGCCCGTTTCGTGATGCGGCAGGTTCTGCACCATCTTTTGGAGACCGTAAAAGTTACCAGATGGATTACCATAATCGTCGTGAAGGAATGAAAGAGGCACTGACAGATATTGAAGAAGGTGCAGATATTATTATGATCAAGCCGGCAATGTCTTATCTTGATATGGTTTCAGAAGTATCAAAAGCAACCAATGTACCGATCGCAGCGTACAGTGTCAGCGGTGAATATGCCATGGTCAAGGCTGCCGCTAAAATGGGCTGGATCGATGAAGAAAAAATCGTCTGCGAAATGGCAGCAAGTGCATACAGAGCAGGTGTGAATATATATCTTACCTATTATGCAAAAGAACTTGCACGTTTTATTGATGAAGGGAGAATTGGATAATGGGAAGATCAGAAGAATTATTTGAACGGGCGGTCAAAAGAATTCCGGGAGGGGTTAACAGTCCGGTAAGAGCTTATGGTGCAATTGGAATGGCACCGAGATTTATCAAACGTGCGGATGGATGCCATATTTATGATGTAGATGATAACTGTTATGTTGATTATATTGACTCCTGGGGACCAATGATCCTTGGACATAATTTTCCAGAAATCCGGGAGGCAGTGGTAAAAGCATGTGCGGAAGGCTTGAGCTTTGGATGTGCTACAGAGATTGAAGTGGAAATGGCAGAATTTATCTGTGAGCATCTTCCACATGTGGAAATGGTACGTATGGTAAATTCCGGTACAGAAGCAGTTATGAGTGCGATCCGTGCAGCCAGAGGCTATACAGGAAGGGACAAAATCATTAAATTTGCCGGATGTTACCATGGACACAGTGATGCGCTGCTGGTAAGTGCCGGTTCTGGTGTGATGACGAGTGGGGTACCAGACAGCGCCGGTGTACCAAAGGGATGTACCCAGGATACGATGACCGCGGTCTATAATGATCTTGACAGTGTAAAAGCTCTTTTGGAGCAGGCAAAAGGACAGGTTGCAGCGGTGATTGTTGAACCGGTAGCTGCCAACATGGGTGTGGTTGCTCCGAAAAAAGGTTTTCTGGAAGGCCTTCGTACTTTGTGCGATCAGCATGGAACACTGTTGATCTTTGATGAGGTTATTACAGGATTTCGTCTGGCATTTGGCGGTGCCGCTGAATATTTTGGCGTAACACCGGATATGGTGACTTACGGCAAGATCATAGGTGCGGGTATGCCGGTGGGAGCATATGGCGGAAGAAGAGAAATCATGGAAATGGTTTCTCCTGCAGGTCCGGTATATCAGGCTGGTACTTTAAGTGGAAATCCGATTGCAATGGCAGCAGGACTTACACAGCTGAAATATCTGTATGAACATCAGGAAGTATATAAGGAGCTGGAAGAAAAAGGCCAGAAACTGTATGGAGGAATTGAAGAAATCCTGAAAGAGGCAGGAAGTGAATATCATGTAAATCATGTTTCTTCTCTGGGAAGCCTGTTTTTTGCAAAAGAAGAAGTGGTGGATTATACTTCAGCCAAGTCTTCTGATACAAAAGCATTTGCAGATTATTTCCTAGCCATGCTGAAACAGGGAATCCATCTGGCACCTTCTCAATTTGAAGCAATGTTCCTTTCAACAGCGCATTCCGATGAAGTACTTGAAGATACACTTACCAAGATCCGAAATTACTTTATGTAAAGTACGTAAGAAAATACACATTCAACAGAGAATGTCAACTTGTTCTTGCAAATGAATTGTGCTATAATTAGGACACCAAATGCGGATAGAGCTTTCGCACATATTCATCGAATTTTAGGAGGCAGTATAATGGGGAACAAGAAATATGTGGCCTATGTGGGTACATACACTTATGGTACCAGTAAGGGCATTCAGGTTTATGATGTAGATGTGGAGAATGGTAAACTGATCGAACGAAGCGAAGTTAACGTCAGCAATGCATCTCACACAGCAGTTTCCAAAAACGGTAAGTATCTGTATTCTATTGAGGACGAGGGTGTTGCGGTATTCAAACGTGACGAGAACGGAGACCTTGTTCGAATTAACAGTGTAGGAATTGACGGCATGAGAGGCTGTTTCCTTGCTACAGATGTGGACGGTCGTTATCTTTATGTTGCGGGATATCACGATGGCAAAGTAACGGTTGTACATACACATAAAGATGGAAGTCTTGGCCGTATTATGGATGGGGTATTTCATAAAGGACTTGGAAGTGTCGCAGAGCGTAACTTCCGTCCACATGTAAACTGTGTACGTCCGACACCGGATAATAAATATCTTTGTGCAGTTGACAATGGAATTGATCAGGTTAAGATCTATCGGATCAACAAAAGACGCCATAAACTGGAATTAGTAGATATTCTTCGCTGCCCGAGAGAGAGTGGACCAAGAATCATTCGTTTCAGTGCTGATGGAAAGTATGCATATATTCTGTTCGAATTAAGTAATGAGATTAAAGTTTACAGTTATGATGGAAGTGGAAACAATCCGGAATTTGAACTTCTGCAGAGTGTTTCTACATTGAGTAAGCAACATGACAAGGATGCGATTCACAATGCGGCTTCCGGTCTGGCACTTGCTCCTGATGGCAAACATCTTTTCTGCACAACAGCTGGTGAAAACACAGTCTCCATGTATGAGATTGATGCAGAAACCGGACTTCTGGAGAAAAAGTTCACTCTGCCGATCAGCGGTGATTATCCGAAGGATATAGTAATCTTCCCTGACAATCAGCATATTGCTGTTGCGAACCATGCAAGTAATACAATCACAACATTCAAAGTGGATTATGAGAAGAATATTATTGTGATGAATGATAAACCACATAAAATTGAAACTCCAAACAGTATTCATATGTGGCCGGTACCACAGGACTTTGATGCTGTCGAACCTTTAGCTGATGCAGAAGATGAGCAGGAGTGATTTTTCTCATATATATTTGTAAATGTAAAGATCCCGCAGTTATGACTGCAGGATCTTTTTTGCGTTATAGAAGCGACTCTGTCTGATTTATTTTGTGTAAAATTTCTGAATATAGTCCAGACGGGAAGTCATATTGGCAAAAAGTGCATCTGTAATTGCAAGCGCACACATAGATTCAATAACGACAACTGCCCTTGGTACGATGACTGGATCGTGACGTCCATGAATTTCAAGAGAAATATTTTTGCCGTTGCATGTAGTTGTTTCCTGTGGCTGGCTAATGGAAGGGGTTGGTTTGATATAAGCACGGAGAATGATCTCGCTTCCATCACTGATACCACCCATGATGCCACCGGCGTGATTGCTTGTTTTGCTGATTTGCCCGTTTTCAAAATGAAATCCATCATTATCATCGGAACCGTTCATATGTGCAACTTCTGTACCGTCACCGATTTCGACAGCTTTAACAGCACCGACAGACATAACTGCCTGGGCAAGTACTGCATCAAGTTTTTCGAAGACAGGGCTTCCAAGACCTGCTGGGACACCTGTGATACGACACTCTACAACACCACCGGCACTGTCCTGGCTTTTCATACATTTCTCCAGATATGCACCTGCCCTGGCAGCGGCATCCGCATCTGGCATATAAAATGCATTATTGTTGATTTCTTCTGAATCAAATTTTTTGATGGAAACAGGTCCGATGGATTTTGTATAAGTACAGAAAGAAATCCCTAAAGTTTCCAGAATTTTGGAGGCAATTGCACCTGATGCCACACGCCCGATAGTTTCCCGACCGGAAGAGCGGCCGCCGCCTCGATAATCACGAAAACCGTATTTGGCATCAAAAGTATAATCTGCGTGTCCGGGACGATAGGAAAGCGCAATATTGCCGTAATCTCTGGAACGCTGGTCAGTGTTGCGGACTATTAATGAAATTGGGGTACCGGTAGTTTTTCCCTCAAAAATGCCGGAAAGGATTTCGACAAGATCGCCCTCTTTACGTGCAGTTGTGTAGCGGCTCTGACCGGGTTTGCGTCTGTCGAGAAATTTTTGGATGTCTTCTTCACAGAGAGAAAGTCCTGCCGGGCAGCCGTCCACAACAGCACCAAGCGCTTTTCCATGAGATTCCCCCCAGGTAGTTACAGTGAAATGTGTACCAAAGCTGGATTTATTCATAAGTCTTATTGAGTCCTCCCTTATTACTGTAGTCCATCTTAACATATTAAATAAAGAAAGTCTACAATTTACACTATACCACTTTAAAACATAAATTGAGTAAATTTTTTGTGAATACAATTCCGTTGGAATTGACAAAAATCCTGTCACATTTTATAATATATCCATATGACCTAAAATGAGAGTGGAAGGGGAGTGTAATCGTGGTTAGGATGTTTCGTACATCAGACGGAGCAATTCATGAAATTCAGGAACCTCAGGATGGCTGCTGGGTTGCCCTTACAAATCCTACGGCAACAGAAATCTTTGAGATATCCGAGCAGTTTCAGATAGAGGTCGATGATCTGAGAGCTCCTCTGGATGAGGAGGAACGGTCACGTATTGAGGTGGAGGATAATTACACTCTGATCCTGGTTGATGTTCCTATGATCGAGGAACGAAATGACAAGGACTGGTATGGTACGATTCCGCTGGGTATTATAGTCACAGATAAGATGATTTTTACGATATGTCTGGAAGATACACAGGTTCTTACCAGATTTATGGAGGGACGTGTGCGTAATTTCTTTACTTATATGAAGACACGTTTTATTCTTCAGATACTGTATCGTAATTCCAGCATGTATCTGCGTTATCTGCGTATTATTGACAAGAAAAGTGAACAGGTTGAGGAAAAACTTCATTTTTCTCCGCGAAATCAGGAACTGATCGAGCTTTTGGAACTGGAAAAATCTCTGGTGTATTTTACTACTTCACTGAGATCAAATGAAGCGGTGCTTGAGAAGCTGATCAAGCTGGAGAGCATTAAGAAATATCCTGAAGATACAGAACTTCTTGAAGATGTTATCATTGAGAATACACAGGCGATTGAGATGGCGAATATATACAGCGGTATCCTGCAGAGTATGATGGATGCGTTTGCATCTGTTATATCCAATAACCTGAATGATGTTATGAAAATTTTGTCTGTGATCACGATCGTTATGAGTATTCCGACGATCATCTTTAGTGCATATGGAATGAATCTGGCACCGTCCGGAATGCCTTTCTCCAGTACGATTTGGGGATTTCTGATCGTAATTCTGGTCTCTATTGCGGCCAGTATCATTGCAGCACTTTTCCTGTCAAAAAAGAAATATTTTTGATAAGGCAGGTATTCATCTTTCCGAACAGTACTTATTAACTGAAAAAGGAGAAGAAGTGATTTTATGAATTGGATCGATAAACTGGAACGCAAATTTGGAAGACATGGTGGAATACAGAATCTGACAGTGTATATTATTATCTGTTATGTGATAGGGTATTTGCTCACTTATATGAATCCATCGCTGCTCAATATGATGAGTCTGGATGTTTCCAAGATTCTGCAGGGACAGATCTGGCGTCTGGTCACCTGGGTGATCTATCCACCAAGCACCGGTAATTTCCTATTGTTTGCGATTTCTATTCTGTTCTTTTATTATCCGATCGGTACCTCTCTTGAGCGTACCTGGGGAAGCTTCCGGTATACATTGTATATATTTTCCGGGCTTCTCTTTGTTTTGATCGCAGCGTTTATCACTTATTTTGTGACAGGTGGTTTTGTTGTGATCGATGGAATGACTTATATGATCGGTGGAAGTGTTTTTACGACCTATTATGTCAGTCTTTCTGTATTTCTTGCTTATGCGGCATGCTATCCGGATATGCAGATCCTTCTGTGGTTTGTGATCCCGATCAAAATGAAATGGATGGCATGGGTATATGGCGCAATCATTGTTTATAATATGATTTCATATGTAAGAGTTGGTCTGTGGGTTATGGCTGTTCCGATCCTTGCATCTCTCTTGAATTTTGTTCTGTTCTTTTTCAGTAACAGAAACATGCATCGGTATAATCCTAAAGAGGTACACCGACGCAGAGAGTTTAAGAAGGCAATGGCACAGAGCAGAGTAAATCCGGCAACAGGTGGCATTACCAAACATAAATGTGCAATTTGTGGTCGTACAGAGAAGGATGATCCGAATCTGGAATTTCGTTTCTGTTCCAAATGCAATGGTAATTATGAGTACTGCCAGGATCATCTGTTTACACACCAGCATGTGAAATAATGCCAATATAACGAGGAGATAAAAATATGAAAAAAAAGCCGTTTGTAACTTTGGAAAAGCTTCAGGAAATCACTGAAAAATATCCGACACCTTTTCATCTTTATGACGAAAAAGGAATTCGCGAAAATGCAAAAGCATTGAAAGAAGCTTTTGCATGGAATAAAGGATTTAAAGAATTTTTTGCAGTAAAAGCAACTCCGAATCCGTATTTGATTCAGATTCTTCAGGAATATGGCTGTGGATGTGACTGTTCTTCTATGACAGAACTGATGCTGTCCAAAGCAATCGGCTGCAAAAAAGGTGATATCATGTTTTCTTCTAATGATACACCAGAAGCAGAATTCCGTTATGCAAATGAAATCGGTGGCATTATCAATCTGGATGATATTACCCATATTAAAGCAGTTGAAAAAGCGGTCGGATATATTCCGAAGACGATCAGTTGCCGTTATAATCCAGGCGGAGTCTTTAAAATCAGCAATGATATTATGGATAACCCGGGAGATGCTAAATATGGAATGACAACGGAGCAGATTTTTGAAGCATTTCGCACTCTGAAAGCAAAAGGAGCAGAGAATTTCGGTATTCATGCATTTCTTGCCAGCAATACAGTAACGAATGAATATTATCCGATGCTCGCCAAAGTCATGTTTGAACTTGCAGTAAAGCTTCAGAAAGAAACAGGAGCACATATCGGATTTATTAACCTTTCCGGTGGAATCGGTATTCCATACAGACCGGACCAGACACCGAATGACATTCGTGTGATTGGAGAGGGCGTTCGTAAAGTATACGAAGAGGTTCTTGTTCCGGCAGGAATGGGAGATGTTGCTATCTATACGGAACTTGGGCGTTTCATGATGGGACCTTATGGATGCCTTGTTACAAAAGCAATTCATGAGAAACATACACACAAAGAATACATCGGTGTAGATGCATGTGCGGTAAACCTTATGCGTCCGGCAATGTATGGTGCTTATCATCATATTACAGTTATGGGCAAGGAAGATCAGCCATGTGATCGTCTTTATGATATTACAGGTTCTCTTTGTGAGAATAATGATAAATTTGCAATTGACCGTTATCTTCCAAAGATTGATATGGGAGATCTTCTTGTTATCCATGATACAGGTGCACATGGATTTGCCATGGGATATAACTACAATGGCAAACTGAAATCTGCGGAAATTCTTCTTCATGAAGATGGAACTTTTGATATGATCCGTCGTGCGGAAACTCCAAGAGATTATTTTGCGACATTTGACTGTTTCCCGATTTATGAAAAAATACTTGAAGATGAAGACAGACTTTACAAATAAAAACAAATAAAAATATTTGTATTTCTATCTAAAATGCTTGCAATGGACTGAGAATTATGATATTATATTTTTCGGTTCATTTGCCGCTGTGGCGGAATTGGCAGACGCACTTGACTCAAAATCAAGCGGGAAACCGTGTCGGTTCGAGTCCGGCCAGCGGCATTTAACTTAGGCTCTCTGATAATCAGAGAGCTTTTTTTGATTATCAACATTGTAGCTTTTTTATGAAAAGTTTATAAAATTTCATAGAATGGACATTGAATCTTGGAAAGAAAAATGATATGGTACATGACATAAATGATTTTGAAAGAATCCGGAGATACTAAATACCGGGACTTTCGAAGATTTGGAGGACAAAAGATAAATGAAGTTTGGGAACAAAAAACCAGAGAAAATACCTATGTATGTATATTATATCATTGCAGGTGTTATCATCGTTCTTCTGAATATGCTGGTTGTTCCGGCCGTACAGGAACGAAGCGTGCAGAAGACGGACTATTCTACGTTTATTGAAAATGTTGAAGATGGGAATGTAACAAAGGCTACAGTAGAAGAAAATTATATATATTATGAGATGAAAGACAGTAATTCCGGGAATATGGTTCTGTGTAAAACTGTCAAGATGGATGACTCTGATCTGGTTAATCGCCTGTTGGATGCAGGGGTAACAATGGATGAAGTTCTTCCGGAAAGTCCTTCTATACTGATGACACTGCTTCTCAGCTATGTAGTACCAATCGTGATCTTTATTTTTATTGGTCGCTGGCTGAGTAAGAAGATAATGTCATCTATGGGTGGCGGTCCTGGTGGGGCAATGTCTTTTGGCAAAAGTAATGCCAAGGTATACGTGAAATCTTCTACAGGAATTAAATTTTCTGATGTTGCAGGTGAAGATGAGGCAAAAGATCTTCTGACGGAGATCGTTGATTATTTGCATAATCCGCAGAAGTATACAGAAATTGGGGCGTCTATGCCAAAGGGTGCACTGCTTGTGGGTCCTCCTGGAACAGGTAAGACTCTTCTTGCCAAGGCAGTTGCAGGTGAAGCTGAAGTTCCGTTTTTCTCTATTTCGGGATCTGAGTTTGTAGAAATGTTTGTTGGTATGGGCGCGGCCAAAGTACGTGATCTTTTTAAACAGGCAAATGAAAAAGCACCATGTATTGTATTTATTGATGAGATTGATACAATTGGTAAGAAACGTGATGGAGCTGGATTTACAGGTGGCAATGATGAACGTGAACAGACTTTGAATCAGCTCCTTACAGAAATGGATGGCTTTGATGGATCCAAAGGCGTGGTAATTCTTGCAGCAACAAACCGTCCGGATTCTCTTGACCCTGCACTTCTTCGTCCGGGACGTTTTGACAGACGAATTCCGGTAGAACTTCCGGATCTTCAGGGCCGTGAGGAGATTTTGAAGGTACATGCAAAGAAAATCAAGATTGCAGATACCGTTCGTTTTGATGATATAGCGAAGGCTGCTGCCGGCGCTTCCGGAGCTGAACTTGCCAATATTGTCAATGAAGCGGCGCTTCGTGCAGTACGTGATGGACGTAAATTTGCCACACAGGCAGATTTTGAAGAAAGTATTGAAGTTGTAATTGCCGGATATCAAAAGAAAAACCGTGTTCTTTCTAATAAAGAAAAACTGATCGTATCTTATCATGAAATCGGACACGCTTTGGTAGCAGCTAAACAGACAGAATCTGCACCGGTACACAAAATTACGATTATACCACGTACTTCCGGTGCTCTTGGATATACGATGCAGGTAGATGATGGAGAACATTATCTGATGAGTAAAGAAGAACTGGAAAATAAGATAGCAACATTTACGGGCGGTCGTGCTGCAGAGGAACTGATTTTTCATTCGATCACAACAGGTGCTTCCAATGACATTGAGCAGGCAACAAAGATTGCCAGAGCCATGATCTCGCGTTATGGCATGAGTGATGATTTTGATATGGTTGCGATGGAAAGTGTCAGCAATCAATATCTGGGTGGTGATTCCAGCCTGACATGCTCTTTTGAAACACAGACAATGCTGGATAAAAAAGTTGTGGAACTTGTTCGCAAACAGCATGAAAAAGCGCTGAAGATTCTTCAGGATAATATCGGCAAACTCCATGAACTTGCGCAGTATCTGTATGAGCATGAGACGATTACCGGAGAAGAATTTATGAAGATTCTCGAAACTCCAACACCAGTGGTAGAAGATACTTTGAAAACTTCCGAAGAGGAAACCGATAAGATATAATATTGCCATGTGAATTACTATGAACGGCAGCTGTACGAAAGAGACGTTTCTCATTGTGAAACGTCTCTTTTTGTGTTATACTACAAAACAGTGAAATTATAATCTTTTCAGTAATATGATATTGAAAAAAGGAGGAAGAACGTTGTCAGGTATTGACTGCAGACAGGCAGAAACACTGGTTGCCAGATATATAAAGCATACATTGTCCACAGACGAACTGGAAGAATTTCTGGATCATATAGAGCATTGTTCTTCCTGTTATGATGAGTTGGAGACATATTTTATCGTTCATGAGGCAATTCAGCAGCTGGATGAGAAGGAAGATGGTACGGTCCTTGATTTTCGGGAACTTCTGGAACAGGATATCCGTCGATCACGCAGATATATCCGCCAGAAAAGATGGCTGCATTTTTTGTCTGTGATTTTTTTTATGGCAGTAGTGATCGCGGCTGCATCATTTGTTGTATTTCTTGTGATGGAAGTAACGCACTTTTTATAACATGATACAGGAGGATATTATTTTGAGTGAAAAGATATTATTGATAGACGGACACAGTATTCTGAACCGCGCTTTTTATGGACTTCCGGATCTGACCAATGCAGAGGGAAAACATACAGGTGCGGTTTATGGCTTTTTAAATATCCTTTTTCGTATCCTGGAGGAGGAGAAACCGCAGTATCTGACAGTTGCTTTTGATCTTCATGAGCCTACCTTCCGCCATAAGATGTACGAAGCATATAAGGGAACACGTAAACCAATGCCGGAGGAACTTAGAGAGCAGGTTCCGTTGATGAAGGAAATGCTTACGGCAATGGGAATAAAAATTGTTTCAAAAGCAGGATATGAGGCAGATGACCTTTTGGGAACTCTGGCTGTCAGAAGTGAAAAAGAAGGAATGGATGTTACAATCCTGTCAGGTGATAGAGATCTTCTTCAGCTGGCAACAGAAAAAGTTATGATTCGTCTGCCAAAAACCTCAAGAGGAAAGACAACTATCGAAAATTTTCATGCAGCAGAAGTCCTTGAAAAATATCAGGTAACACCGCCACAGATTATAGAATTAAAGGCTTTGATGGGAGATTCGGCAGATAATATTCCGGGAATTCCAGGCGTTGGTGAAAAGACGGCAACCAAAATGATCGTTGAGTTTGGAACAATTGAAAATGCCTATGTACATCTGGAAGAAATAAAACCAAATAAAGCCCGGGAATCGTTGAGAGAGCATTATGATCTTGCAGAACTTAGCAAGGCACTTGCTACGATCAATACAGAAAGTCCGCTGGAATATGTATATGAAGAGGCGAGACTTGGGAATCTTTATACTCCGGAAGCGTATCAGCTCTGTAAACAGCTGGAATTTAAAAATCTTCTTGGAAGATTTGATACTTCAGCTGTACCGGAGAACACGATTGAGCAGAATTTTTTTACCTGCAGTGATCTTGGAGGCGCAGAAGCACTGTTTAAGAAAGCTGCTGAGAAAAATTATATCGGTGTGGCATTGCTTTCTGATAAAGAAGGCGTATATGGCCTTGGAATAGCTCTTACCAAAGGAGAAATTTATTATGTTCCGGTTGAGGGATTGCTTACCGGTGATTATATTTGTGCAGCATTGAAGGAAATCGCTGACAGTACAATTCTCTGTTCCATAGATGTAAAATCTATGTTGAAACACGTTGGACTCGAGGATGCAGACCATGTATTTGATACAGGTGTGGCAGTATATCTTCTGAATCCATTAAAATCTTCTTATACATTTGACGATATTGCAAGAGAATATCTTGATGGAGCCTTACTTCCGACGCGAACGGATCTGCTCGGCAAAGATTCTCTAAAGGCAGCCTGGGAAAAATCCTCTGATGGATTGATGTCTTATGCGTGTCATTTGGCTTATACGGCATATGCAACCAGAGAACCGATTGAAAATGCCTTAAAAGAAACAGAAATGTGGAATGTTTACAGAGAAATTGAACTTCCATTAATCTTTACACTGGATTCTATGGAAAAATGGGGGATTCGTGTCAAAGGCGAGGAACTTAAATCTTATGGAGAGAAACTTCAAGTTCGTATCGCAGAACTTGAAAAGCTGATCTATGAACAGGCTGGAGAAGAGTTTAATATCAATTCTCCTAAACAACTTGGCGTGATTCTTTTTGAAAAAATGGGTATCCCTGGTGGAAGAAAAACAAAGACGGGCTATTCTACAGCTGCTGATATTTTGGAAAAACTTGCGCCAGAGCAGCCAATCGTTAATGATATTCTGGAATACAGACAGCTTACCAAGCTGAAATCTACTTATGCAGATGGTCTAAGTGCAGTGATTGAAGCGGATGGCAGAATTCATTCTACTTTTAATCAGACGATTACAGCGACCGGGCGTATCAGCAGCACAGAACCGAACCTGCAGAATATTCCAGTGCGTATGGAGCTTGGACGTCTGATCCGCAAAGTTTTTGTGCCGGAAGATGGGTATGTATTTCTGGATGCAGATTATTCACAGATCGAACTTCGTGTGTTGGCACATATGTCAGGCGATGAGAAACTGATTCAGGCATACAGAGAGGCGGAAGATATCCACAGACTGACTGCATCACAAGTATTTCATGTACCGTTTGATGAGGTTACAGATCTGCAGCGAAGAAATGCCAAAGCAGTTAACTTCGGAATCGTGTATGGCATCAGCTCTTTTGGCCTGAGTCAGGATCTGAGTATCACACGAAAAGAAGCTGCTGAATATATCGAAAAATATTTTGAAACTTATCCAAAGATCAAAGGATTTCTTGATGGACTTGTAGCGGATGGAAAAGAAAAGGGGTATGTTTCTACAATGCTTGGACGCCGCAGACCGATTCCGGAACTGAAATCCGGTAACTTTATGCAGAGATCTTTTGGAGAGCGTGTGGCGATGAATTCGCCGATTCAGGGCACAGCCGCTGATATTATCAAAATCGCGATGAATCGGGTATATCAGCGCCTGAAAGAAGAAGGGCTGCAGTCCAGACTGGTTCTTCAGGTGCATGATGAGCTTCTGATCGAAACAAAGAAGGAGGAAGTGGAAACAGTATCCCGCATCCTTGAAGAGGAAATGAAGGGAGCTGTACATCTTTCTGTAGAACTGGATGTCGATATGCATGAAGGAAACAGTTGGTATGAAGCAAAATAATGAGGCGTAACAAATGAAAATCATAGGAATTACCGGCGGTGTGGGCGCCGGCAAAAGTACGATTCTGGATTACTTAAGTCAGAAATATGATGCGTATGTGATTCAGGCAGATAAGATTGGACATCTGGTTATGGAACCAGGTGGACTCTGCTATGAGCATGTAATTGCATTATTTGGCAGACAAATAATAAAAAACGATAAAACTATTGACCGAAAGCAGGTTTCTGATGTAGTATTTGGTAATGAGTTAATGCGTCAAAGTCTTGATGCTATTATTCATCCTGCCGTCAAAACATATATTTTAGAGGAAATCCGAAAACAGAGACAGGCAGGTTGCAGATTGCTTGTGATAGAGGCAGCACTTCTTCTGGAAGAACATTATGAGGAATTTTGTAACAATGTCTGGTATATTCATACGGATGCAGAAATCCGTATTCAGCGTTTGATGGACAGCCGTGGCTATACAAAAGAAAAAGCTGAGAGTATCATCGCCCGACAGGGCTCTGAAGAATTTTTCAGGAAACATTCGGATTATGTTATTATAAATAATGGAGATCTGAAGACAACCTGGAAACAGATAGAAGAGGGGATTAAATTATTATGAGATTTTGCAGTATTGCCAGTGGCAGCAGCGGAAACTGTATTTATGTAGGATCTGACAATACACATGTACTGGTAGATATCGGGATCAGCGGTAAGAAAATGGAAACTGGCTTGAATAGTCTGGAGCTTACCGGACGTGACCTTGATGGCATTTTGATCACACATGAACATTCGGATCATATTAAAGGGCTTGGCGTGATCTCAAGAAAATACGGCATTCCAATCTATGCTACTGCCGGAACCGTGGATGCCATGGTGCGTACCAATGCACTTGGAAAGATTCCAGAGGGGATTTTTCATGAAATTCAGGAAGACGAACCATTTATGATCAATGATCTGAAGGTAAACCCATTTACGATTCCACATGATGCGGCTCAGCCGGTTGGTTATCGGCTGGAACATGAGGGACATTCTGTGGGAATTGCGACGGATCTTGGAAAATATAATGATTATATTATTGAGAATCTGCAGGGACTGGATGCGCTTCTTCTGGAAGCAAATCATGATATTCGTATGTTGCAGGTGGGTAAATATCCATATTATCTGAAACAGCGTATTCTGGGAGACAGAGGGCATTTGTCCAATGAAAATGCAGGCAGATTGTTGTGCAGGCTGCTGCATGATAATCTGAAAGCAATTTTTCTGGGACATCTAAGCAGAGAAAACAACTATGAAGAACTGGCTTATGAAACTGTTTGTTCAGAGGTAACACTGGGAGACAACCCTTACAAATCAAAAGATTTCAGAATTCAGGTGGCGAAACGGGACTTTGTTTCGGATGTAGTTACCGTATAACAGAAAGGAAAAAAGTCATGAAAAAAACAATCATTACAGTAGTAGGAAATGACACCGTAGGAATTATTGCAAAAGTATGTACATATCTTGCAGACAACAATGTAAACATTCTGGATATTTCCCAGACTATCGTACAGGGGTATTTTAACATGATGATGGTTGCAGATACCAGTAAATCTGACAAAGATGCCGCGGCTCTCTCTAAAGAACTTTCTGAAATCGGCGATAAGATCGGCGTAGTGATCCGCTGTCAGCACGAAGATATCTTCAATGTAATGCATCGTATTTAATTGTATCTTACCGAAAAGGAGAGTTGACATGATCAATATTTTTGAAGTTAATGAGACAAACAAAATGATTGAGCAGGAAAATCTGGATGTGCGTACCATTACCATGGGAATCAGCCTTCTGGACTGCATTGACAGCGACCTGGATACTATGAATGAAAAAATCTACAATAAGATTACAACGAAAGCAAAAGATCTGGTTGCTACAGGTGATAAGATTGCAGCAGAATTTGGTATTCCGGTTGTAAATAAACGAGTTTCTGTCACACCAATTGCACTGGTTGGTGGAGTTGCATGCCATTCTACAGAAGATTTTGTCTCTGTTGCAAAGACTTTGGATAAGGCAGCAAAGACTATTGGTGTAAATTTTATTGGAGGTTATTCAGCCCTTGTCAGCAAGGGGATGACTCCGGCAGAAGAACTTTTGATCCGTTCCATTCCACAGGCTCTGGCAGTAACAGAACGTGTCTGCAGCTCTGTAAATGTTGGTTCTACCAAGACTGGTATTAATATGGATGCGGTGAAACTGATGGGTGAGATTGTCCTGGAAACTGCAGAGGCATCCAAAGAACAGGATTCCCTTGGATGTGCGAAACTTGTTGTGTTCTGTAATGCGCCAGATGATAACCCGTTTATGGCTGGTGCTTTCCATGGAGTTACAGAAGCTGACTGCATCATTAATGTAGGCGTAAGTGGTCCGGGAGTTGTAAAAACAGCTTTGGAATCCGTACGTGGTGCTGATTTCCAGACTTTATGCGAAATGATTAAACGTACTGCATTTAAAGTTACCCGTGTAGGTCAGCTGGTAGCACAGGAAGCATCTAAACGCCTGGGTGTACCGTTTGGAATTGTTGATCTCTCTCTTGCACCGACACCGGCAATTGGCGACAGCGTAGCAGAGATCCTTGAAGAAATCGGGCTTGAAAGAGTAGGAGCACCAGGAACAACTGCAGCACTTGCGCTTTTGAACGATCAGGTTAAAAAAGGCGGTGTTATGGCGGCACAGGCAGTTGGAGGTTTAAGCGGTGCATTTATTCCGGTCAGTGAAGACCAGGGAATGATTGATTCGGTAAATTTTGGTGCTCTGACACTGGAAAAACTGGAAGCTATGACTTGTGTCTGCTCTGTAGGACTTGACATGATTGCTATACCGGGTGACACAAAAGCATCTACTATTGCAGGAATTATTGCAGATGAATCTGCAATCGGTATGATCAATCAGAAGACAACAGCTGTCAGACTGATTCCTGTAATTGGTAAGGGAGTAGGCGAGACAGTAGAGTTTGGCGGACTGCTGGGATATGCACCGATCATGCCAGTGAATCAGTTCTCCTGTAATGCATTTGTAGAACGTGGCGGACGTATTCCGGCACCAATCCATAGCTTTAAGAACTGATTTTAAAACGTATTTCCCTGGGGAGAAGCAGAGCCCCGGGGATTTTTTGTCTTATCATCCTTTGATGTAATTCTAAACGTTTTTTTATTGAAAGTTTAGAAGATTACTGAAAATACTTTATTTAACATAATAATTATGTTATAACATAATATATGATAAAAATGAAAAATAATGTTATATTGACTTTAAAGGATATAAAGGAGACTTCACTAATAAGAAAATGAATGAACAAATAAAAAGCTATATAGAAAAAATACTGGGAATATCGGTGCAGTTTCACCACTGGAAAGGTGAACTGGAACTGCCGTTTTATATTACAGAGCGCTACGATATGCGACTTGCGGAGCTTGATGATATTCGCTGTATTTTTCTCAGTCCGAAGAAAAAGCTGAATCAGATTGGTTCGCTTAAAAAGCAGATCCGGCGAATTCAGATGGAGGAATCACTGCCGGTTGTGTTTGTTTTTGATAAGATGGATTGTTATCACAGAGATGCTTTTATTCATGCACATCTTCCCTTTATTGTAGTAGGAATCCAGCTTTATCTGCCGTTTATGGGAATATATCTTCAGGAAAAATATATAAAGGAAATCAAGACTTCGGATACGTTTCAGCCCTTTACACAGCTACTGCTCTTCTACTGGTATTATCAGCAGGAAAATTGTCTTTACATGAATGATATGGTAAAAATACTTGGCTGTTCAGCGATGACTGTAACGCGTGCGTTTCGCCAGCTGGAGGAGACTGGTTTGTTTGAAACCGGCAAAACCGGTGTGCAGAAATATCTGAAAGGAACAGAAGAACGAAATGTGATCCTGCAGCAGCTGGAAGATGCTTTGAGTACTCCTGTAGCAGAAACTGTATTTATAAGTAAAAAGGAACTGGAAGAGGGAACAGATATTTCAGAGCGTTTCCTTTCGGGCAATTCGGCACTTATCCGTATCGGAAAAGACGCGGAAGAAGAAGTTCCGTGCTATGCAGTGAATAAAAAAACATTTCATCTATCGGGAAGTAAAGAACTTCTGAATGCAGAAACACAGGCAGAAGTGCAGCTGTGGAAATATGATCCTTCTATATTAGCGAAAAATGGTTTCATAGATCCTCTTTCCCTGGCATTGAGTTTTCAGAAACCAGCGGATACTTTTCTAAAAAATGATTGACAGCAACGATTTCCTGTGGTAAAGTATAAAACATCAAAACCGATGAGGAAGAAGAGTAAATAATTTCGTATCATTCCAGAGAGCAGGTGTTGGTGTAAGCCTGTATGAAACAGATTATTGAATGGCCTTCCGAGGGCAGCCCGAAATTTTAATCTGAAGAGTAGGCGCTGACGGGAACCGAACCCGTTACCAATCAGGAGTGTATGTTTGTACATGAGAAAGTGGACGATACGTCAATTTGAGTGGCACCGCGATAATAAGAAATTATTACCGTCTCAAGCATAGCTTGGGACGGTTCTTTTTGTTAGGGCAAAGCCCTGTTTACCATTGTGTAGTTTTTCGTTGATCCGAAAAACGGAACTTTGGGAAACAAATAAACCACCTGCTATGCAGGTGAGTTAGGAATGCTTCAGCTTACAGTAAAAAACCTCCTGTGTTACAATAATGTTGGTTCGCCAACCGCATTAAAGGACAAAGGAGGTTATCCAAATGGATAGTAATAGTTTATCACATACAAAATGGAATTGTAAGTATCATATTGTATTTGCACCAAAATATAGAAGAAAAGTAGCATATGGAAAAATAAAGCAGGATATAGCGAATATTTTGAGTATGTTATGTAAGAGAAAAGGTGTAAAAATTGTAGAAGCGGAAATATGTCCAGATCATGTACACATGCTAGTAGAAATTCCACCGAGCATAAGTGTATCGTATTTTGTAGGGTACTTAAAAGGAAAAAGTACACTTATGATATTTGAAAGACATGCAAATTTAAAATATAAATATGGAAATAGACATTTCTGGTGTCGAGGATATTATGTAGATACGGTAGGGAAAAATGCAAAGAAAATACAGGAATATATAGCAAATCAGTTACAAGAAGATTTGGAATATGACCAGATGACACTGAAAGAGTATATTGACCCGTTCACGGGTGAGCCAGTAAAACCGAACAAATAAAAGAAGCCCTTTAGGGCTTAGTGGGTAAATGATGTTGCGCTTGGCGAACCTATTTCAGTGAGTCTTTAGACTCCAGTGCCGGTAATAGACCCTTATAGGGTCAAAGCAAGCCACCGGCTAAGCCGGTGGTCTTGACTTTCTCATGGAACATGAAATGTAGAAACACATAAAATGCAGAAAAGAGAGGAAAAAGACTATGAAAAAAAGAATGTTAGTAATCGCAGCAGCAGTAACAGCAACTATGATGATGACCTGTCCGGTAATGGCAGATGATTTTAAAGTAGGTATCTGTAATTATGTGGATGATGCTTCCTTAAATCAGATTGTAGATAATATTCAGTCCCGCCTGGAAGAAATCGGTGAAGAAAAAGGGGTTACATTTGACGTATCTTATGATAACTGTAATGCAGATGCCAGCGTTATGGAACAGATCATTTCTGATTTTCAGGCTGACAATGTAGATCTGATGGTAGGCGTGGCTACACCGGTGGCAATGCGTATGCAGTCTGCAACAGAAGGAACTGACACACCGGTTGTTTTCTCCGCAGTATCTGATCCGGTTGGTTCCGGACTTGTAGATTCTCTGGAAGCTCCTGGTGCAAACATCACAGGAACCAGTGATTATCTGGATACTTCTTCTATTATGAAACTGATCCAGGCGCAGAACCCGGATGTAAAAAAAATCGGTCTTCTGTATGATGTTGGACAGGATTCATCCACAACAGCGATCCAGGAAGCAAAAGATTACCTGGATGAACAGGGAATTGAATATGTAGAGCGTACCGGAACGACAACAGACGAAGTACAGCTTGCAGCAGAAGCACTGATTGCTGATGGCGTAGATGCCGTATTTACACCTACTGACAATACGATCATGACAGCAGAACTTTCTATTTATGAGAAATTCATCGAAGCCGGAATTCCGCACTATACAGGAGCTGACTCCTTTGCGCTGAACGGAGCATTTGTGGGATATGGTGTTGACTATGCGAATCTTGGACAGAAAACAGCTGATATGATTGCTGATATTCTGGTAGATGGAGCAAAACCATCAGAAACTGCAGTTGAAACATTTGACAATGGTACTGCAACAGTAAACACAGAAACATGTGAAGCTCTCGGTCTTGATTTTGATACTGTAAAGAAAGCATTTGAGCCTCTCTGCACACAGGTAAATGAAATCACAACTGCTGAAAGCTTTGATGATGTAGAAGCAAAATAAACATTAACTGGAGGAATTTACTGTGACGATTGCAACTATGCTCTCCCTTGGAGAGACTGCTCTGAAGCTTGGACTGATCTGTTCTTTGACAGTTCTTGCTCTGTTTCTTAGTTATTCTATGCTGAATGTCTGCGATCTTTCTACAGACGGCTGCTTTACTTTTGGCGCTGCTGTAGGAGCCGTAGTAGCTGTGAGTGGGCATCCTTTTCTGTCTATTATAGCTGCTATGGCGGCAGGTATTATATCAGGATTTGTAACGGCGATCCTGCAGACAAAGCTCGGTGTAGACAGTCTGCTTGCCGGAATCATTGTTAACACTGCACTGTATTCGGTGAATATTGCAGTGATGGGAGGTTCTTCTCTTATTAATATGAACCGGACGACCACCGTGTTTACCATGATGAAAGATACACTTGCAGGCACTCCGCTGAAAGGAAGAGAAGATATCATTATTGCAGCGATCGCAGTGATCCTCGTGATCATATTTCTGGTATTTTTCCTGAAAACAAGACTTGGTCTTGCAATCAGGGCAACTGGAAATAATTCAGATATGGTAAAATCATCTTCGATCAATCCGGTGTTTACAACAGTAATTGGTCTTTGCGTAGCAAATGCATTTACAGCACTTTCCGGATGTCTTTTGTCCCAGTCACAGAAATCTGTAGATATCAATATTGGCCAGGGTATGGTAACGATTGCACTGGCATCTCTGCTGATCGGAGGTACGATTCTGGGACATGGTGGAATCTTTGTAAGAGCAGTGGGAATGGTTCTTGGTTCATTTATCTTCCGCCTTGTATATACGATTGCACTTCGGTTTAATATGCCGGCATTTATGTTGAAACTGGTATCCTCTGTCATTGTTGTTCTTGCAATATCTGGTCCATATCTTAAGAAACAGTGGCCACAGATTCGAAGAAGAATGACACATACAAAAGGAGGCAGATGATTCATGTTAAAAATCAGCCATATTTCCAAGACATTTAATCCGGGAACAGTAAACGAGAAAAAAGCAATTGAGGATTTATCTCTGGAACTGAAACAGGGAGATTTTGCAACGATCATTGGCTCCAATGGCGCTGGAAAGTCCACGTTATTCAATGCAATCTGCGGAGATTTCCTGACCGATACAGGCTCGATCGAACTGGATAACAAAGATATCACATTTATGCCGCAGCATGCACGGGCAAGAAGCATTGGACGGCTTTATCAGGATCCGATGCGTGGAACTGCACCGGGCATGACGATTGAAGAAAATCTTGCGCTTGCAGCAGGTAAGGGAGGATGGCTTTCACATACGACTCGTCAGGAAAAAGAACGCTTTCGTGAAGAATTGAAGAAACTGGATATTGGTCTTGAAGAACGGATGAGCCATCCGGTAGGGCTTCTTTCCGGTGGACAGAGACAGGCACTGACACTTCTGATGGCGACAATGAATCCGCCGAAACTTCTTCTTTTGGATGAACATACAGCAGCACTTGATCCTGGCACAGCAGAAAAAGTTCTGAATCTTACCAGACGGATCGTAGAAGAACATCAGCTTACCTGTCTGATGATCACACACAATATGCAGTCTGCGATTGAACTTGGTAACCGTATCCTGATGATGGACTCCGGTAATATTGTGCTTGATATCGGAGGCGAAGAAAAGAAAAATATGACAGTAGAGGGACTTCTGGAGAAATTCAGAAGTGGCGCTGGTAAAGCACTCGATAATGACCGTATCCTGCTGTCCGATTAAAGGCTTTATGATTAAGCAGAATGTGAGAGAAAGACTTTTCGACTATTCGTTGGAAGGTCTTTTTTTCTTGCAGTTTTTTGCAGATTTATGGCATGACGGCCCGCAGGCAGGTGTAAAATACTATTACTATGTAGTTGCATGCAAGAATGGCACAACATACAACTGGAAACCATCAGATAATAAATATGATGACGATGAATATGATGTAATCACAAGTGGATGCAGCGCAGCAGCAACAGCATCTGTTTCCAACACAACGATCGGCAAGACTAAGATTACATCCGGCAAGAGCTCTAAAGGTAAAGTAAACCTGAAGTGGCAGAAAGTAAATGGTGCAGCAGGATATGTTGTTTATCGTTCTACAAAGAAAGGTTCCAGATATACTAAGATTGCTGAGATTACAAAAGGATCTACTGTAAAATATACAGATAAAACTGCTAAGAAAGGCAAAAAATACTACTACAAAGTTCGTGCCGTAAAAGCAAATGAAGCTGGTGTAGACGTATTCTCCGCTTATTCTGCAGCTAAAGCAGTCAAAGTGAAATAATGTTTTGGATTTAAGATAAAATCTGATTCTGTCAGAATAAAAGGACAGCTGGCCCTATAAAAGGACCAGCTGTTTTTGATATTCATGAACAAAAGGACGCCCTGTTTTCTGAGCCAGAATACTTTCATAGATATTGGAAGCTCTCAGATTATCATTCCATATTTTCTGTCCGTCTGCTGAAAGAATTCCCGAGGCATCGGCAGCTTTCGTGATGACAGGGATAGTTGTATGCTGCTTGATTTCTTTAAGCAGAGGGGAAGAAGATTTTCTGAATCCCAGGACACGTGCATATGGTATTCCTTTTGGTTGTTCCCTTATCTTCAGGATGGTATGGAGCAAAGCGCGCTGAATTCTGGTATAAGTCAGTTCTTTGGTTTTCAGAAGTTCTGTGAACTGTGTGAAATTTTCAAAATGATTGATCTGATTGCAAATTCTGGCAGCAAGATCTTTTGACATATCAGTATAGCTGATAAGTGATTCAGGAGTTTCGTTTAACAGACAATACTGCAACAGAAGAGAAAAGTCATCTTCCAGCAGAAATTCATTTTTATTAACAGCAGTTTCCAGAACCAATGCGGCATTGTCCGGAAGTTCCCCTAGAATTTCATTGGTGCCAAAACCTGATTTTAAAGCATTTCGGATCGCGGAAGCAGAAGCAAAATTTAATGATGATGAAGCGGTCTGTTGATCCGGAAACGTTTCATGGTATCCCATTCCCTGGCGTTTCAAAGTGACCGGCCGGATGGAACTATCTAAACGGAGCAATGCTTTACAGTATTCGATGCCAAGGATGTTGTTTGGTAAATTTAAAATCTGTACGATTTGAGTGAGAAGTGGCGTCAGAATACCATCAAAATCGTCTCCCTCAAAATGATGAGGATCTTTGAAATATTCGATCAGCGCCTGGCTTCTGGCAGCGGGGAAAGACAGCCCTTCGCTCAAAAAAGTTTTCAGAAGTACACGGTATTCTTTGGGTTCTTTTACAAGGACAGCAGCAAGTTCCTGCAGTGCAGAAACTTCACCATATTCACTTCCAAAACAGAGCTGTTCAACGACATGCAGATTGTCCAGTATGGAAACACCGGCCATGGCAAATGTCTCTGCACTGGCAGTACTTACGGACACCGGCATTTCAAGTACAAGATCGGCACCGCATCGAAGTGCCATTTCTGCACGCAGATGTTTGGGAAGGAGAGCAGGAGCACCGCGCTGGACGAAATCACCGCTCATGGCGATGATCACGTAGTCTGATTTCAGCTTTTCCCTGCAATAATCAATCTGATATCTGTGCCCTCTGTGGAAAGGATTGTATTCTGCAATAATTCCGGTTACTTTCAAAAAAACACCTGCCTGTTCTTAAAGAATTTACAGATATTGTACCATCTGACAGAAAAATTATAAAGAAAAACCGAAAATCATTTTGGAACAACAGCAGAGTATGGGCAGAAATGATGAAATTGCACTTCAAAAAATACCACTCTTTGGAAGAATCTGACGGACAACTACTTGAAAAGCGCCAGAACTGGGGGTATAATGAACCTAGCTGTGAGGTCATATTTTGGACGCTCACACGGTCTGATGACCGAAATAACGAAAGGAGCCATTTAATCATGGGATTTGTTGATTTACTCAAAGAAAGAGCAAAAAAAAGCATCAAAACTATCGTACTGCCAGAGACAGAGGATATGAGAACTATCGAGGCAACAGATAAGATTCTGAAAGAGGGAGTTGCTAAGATTATCCTCATCGGTAACGAAGAAGAAATCAATAAGAAAGCTGCAGAAGGCGGATTCGATATCTCCGGAGCAACCATCGTTGATCCTGAGACATCTGACAGAACTCAGGCATACATTGATAAATTTGTAGAACTGAGAGCTAAAAAAGGTATGACACCTGAAAAAGCAAAAGAAATCCTTCATACTCAGTACCCATACTATGGTGTAATGATGGTAAAAATGGGTGATGCAGACGGTATGGTATCCGGTGCATGCCATTCTACAGCAGACACACTTCGTCCATGTCTGCAGATCCTGAAAACCAAACCGGGAACAAAACTTGTATCCGCATTTTTCCTGATCGTAGTTCCGGATTGCGAATATGGTGCAAACGGTGCATTTGTATTTGCTGACTCTGGTCTGAACCAGAATCCGACTCCGGAAGAACTTTCTGCAATCGCAGCATCTTCAGCAGAATCCTTCCAGCTTCTTGTTCAGGAAGAACCAGTCGTTGCAATGCTTTCACACTCTACAAAGGGAAGTGCAAAACATCCGGACGTAGATAAGATGGTAGAAGCTACAAGAATCGCAAAAGAAGAACATCCGGAACTCAAACTGGATGGAGAGTTCCAGCTTGACGCAGCAATCGTACCTAGCGTTGGTGCTTCTAAAGCTCCGGGAAGTGAAGTTGCAGGTAAAGCAAACGTTCTTGTATTCCCTGACCTTGATGCAGGAAACATCGGATATAAACTTGCTCAGCGTCTTGGAAAAGCAGAAGCTTACGGACCTGTTACACAGGGTATCGCAAAACCAGTCAATGACCTCTCCAGAGGATGCTCTGCAGATGATATCGTTGGTGTTGTTGCTATCACAGCTGTACAGTGCCAGGCTGAAGACAAATAAGAATTACATATTTTGAAACTTATTGAATAGGAGAATATTAAGATGAATGTATTGGTAATTAACTGCGGAAGTTCCTCCCTGAAATATCAGCTCATCAACTCTGATACAGAGGATGTTCTGGCAAAGGGTCTTTGCGAGAGAATCGGAATCGACGGAAGACTGGTTTATCAGAAAGCCGGACTTGATAAAGAAATCACAGAGTGTGCAATGCCTACACACAAAGAAGCTATCCAGTTTGTACTGGATGCTCTTACAAACGAAAAAACAGGCGCTATCAAGAGCCTGAAAGAAGTAGATGCAATCGGACATCGTGTCGTACATGGTGGAGAAAAATTTGCAGCTTCTGCAGTGATCACAGATGAAATGATCGCAGCAGTAAAAGAGTGTAACGATCTTGCACCACTTCATAACCCGGCAAACCTGATCGGTATTGATGTCTGCTCTGAGCTTATGCCAGGTGTACCGCAGGTTGGTGTATTTGATACAGCTTTCCATCAGACAATGCCTGCAAAAGCATATCTGTACGGACTTCCGATCGAATACTACAAAAAATACAAAGTAAGAAGATATGGTTTCCACGGAACTTCACACAGCTTTGTATCCAAACGTGCTGTAGAATTCCTTGGACTTGACAAAGACAACTCCAAAGTTATTGTTTGCCATCTTGGAAACGGATCTTCCATCAGTGCTGTTCAGAACGGCAAATGTGTAGATACAACTATGGGACTTACACCACTTGAGGGCGTTGTTATGGGAACTCGTTCCGGTAATATTGATCCGGCAATTGTTGAATTCATTGCAAAGAAAGAAAACCTTGACATCGCAGGTGTTATGAATGTGCTGAACAAGAAATCCGGTCTTCAGGGTATGTCCGGAGTCGGCAGTGATATGCGTGACATCAGAGCTGCTATCGCAGATGGAAACGAAGATGCTAAGAATGCTTATGATGTACTTTGCTATGGTATCGCTAAATTTGTTGGCGGTTATGTAGCAGCTATGAACGGTGTAGATGCAATTGTATTTACAGCTGGTATTGGTGAGAATGTAGGCCAGCTTCGTAAAGATGTCTGCAATTATTTCGGATATCTTGGCGTTGAAATCGATGACAAAGCAAATGATACATTTAGCGAAGAAATTGTTATCTCTACTCCAAATTCAAAAGTTAAAGTTGCAGTTATTCCTACAAACGAAGAACTTGCAATCTGCAGAGATACAGTAGCGCTGGTTAAATAATTTGTTATAAAACAACTTCGAAGGGGGCTTGCCGTTGGCAGGTCCTTTTCTTTTGCGTATTTTCATATTATGACTTCCTTTTGTTGTAGCTATTACACAAAAATATTGTGCAATATTTGCAGAAAAGTACTGAAAATAGATTTTCGATTATGCAATTTATAACGATTATATTGACATGCTTAAATTATGAATGTATAATTGCCATATTGAAACGTTTCAAATGTGGCCTTGTATAGAGGAAATGATGAATGGATAAATCTACGAAGAAAAGAGCCACAATTACACAGGTGGCAAAACATGCAGGTGTATCTGTTGGGACGGTTTCGAATTATTTAAACGGTACGGCAGGTGTGTCGCACGACAGGGCAGCGCGGATACAGCAGGCAATTGATGTGTTGGATTATATCCCGGATACTCTGGCGAGTTCCCTTCGAAGAAAGGACAGCACAGCGATACATGTTTTAACACCGCATCTGGATAGTGCTTTTTATACAAATACGATCAGTGCACTGATGCACGATGCATATGAGGCTGGGTACACCGTTCATATCTCTGGTTATGAATATTCGTCAGAGATAGAAAGGCAGCAGCTGAGAGCACTGGAGAGCAGCAAACCAGGCACATCAATCATTATTTTTAATGGGTTTGATGATCTCACAGAGATTAAACGGCTGGCGAAGAAACAAATACATGTGATTATGGCAGACAGGCGAGAGATACCGGGTTATACATCAAGTGTTATATTTGATAATCGTCGGGTACCATTTGAAATAATATGTCTGTTAAAAAACAGAAATTACAAACGAATAGGACTTTTTACAGAACCTACAAAACTTCAAAATATCCGTGAAAGAGTAGAGGGATTTCTGGAAGCAATGAAATATTTTGGATATCCGGATCCGGAAAAAAATATTTATTCCCGCCCAGATCTTTCGCTGGATAAATTGAAAAACAGTTATCTTTATATGATGGAGATTCTTGAGTCATCAAAGCGCGAAGAACTTCCGGATGCCTGGCTGGCAACTTCGGATTATCTGGCATTTGGTATGATGAGGGCCATCAATGAGAAGGGATATTCCATACCGGAAGATTTTGCTATTGTCGGTTATGATAATATTGAAATATCGGGATATGTCAATCCGAGACTTACAACTGTGGAACAGGATCAGAAATTATTCGGAAGAACTTTATGGTCAGTAATTACAGAATACAATAAGACCGGAAAATATCAGAGTATAGAATTACCGCAGAAAATAAAGATGAGAGGATCTTGCTAAAATTAATAGTTGTATACTGAAATAAGTATACAATTATTTTTAGAAAATATTGAAACGTTTCAAACGGCATAAAAAGTATATTGGGGTACAAATATCTGAACGAGAGAAGGGAGGAGAAAGGTGTTCGGATCATATGGGTAAATAAAATATGAGATGCCGCGTAAATGTTTCACAAGCCAATTAAAAGGAGGAATTTAAAATGAAAAAAGCAATCGTTATGACTTTATGTGCAGCTATGGCAGTTGGGATGATCGGATCAGTTTCTACAGTATATGCTGCGGATGCAGATATTGCATCTGATGATGCTATTAAAAAAGCGGCTGACGAAGGTTGGGAAATTGCTGTTGTACCGAAGGATTCCACCAATCCATGGTTCGTTCGCATGGACACCGGCGTTAAGGAAGTAGCTGACGAAACAGGAGTTAACTGCTACCAGATTGATACAGGTACAATTGATGCTACAAAACAGGCTCAGCTGGTTGAGGACCTGATTGCTCAGGGCGTAGATGCAATCTGTGTAGTTCCAGTTGATATGGAATCCATGGACTCTACATTAAAGAAAGCAAAAGATGCAGGTATTGTAGTTATTACCCATGAAGGCGCAGATCTTAAAAATGTAGACTACGATATCGAAGCATTCTCTAATGAAGGCTATGGTGCTTTCATCATGCAGAACCTTGCTGAAGCAATGGGGGAAGAAGGCGTTTATACGACAATGGTAGCTTCCCTTACAAATGGTTCTCATAATGAATGGGCAGATGCAGCCGTTGAATACCAGAAAGAGCATTATCCGAACATGACACTTCTGGAAGATAATCCGCGTGTAGAGTCTGATGATAACGGTGATACCGCATATAATGTTGCAAAAGAACTGATCAAAACATATCCGGATCTGAAAGGTATCATGGGAACTTCTTCTTTCGATGCACCTGGTGTTGCACGTGCGATTCAGGAACTTGGCCTTGTTGACAAATTCTTTACATCCGGTACAGGAATGCCGGCAGACAATGCTGAACTGCTGAAATCCGGTGTTATCAAATCCCTTACTCTGTGGGATCCTGCAAAATCCGGTGAAGCAATGGTTGACCTTGCATGCAAAGTACTTGCAGGTGAGGAGATTGGTGCTCCTGTAAATCTTAACGTTGATGGTTATACAGAAATGAACTTCCGTGAAGGATCTGAAACAGTTCTTGAAGGACAGGGCTGGATTACAATCGATGCAGACAACGTTGATGATTTTGGATTCTAAACAACACAAAAATTTATAAGCTTTAATGATCAATCCGTCGGTTCTCCCGGCGGATTGATTTCCAAAAGACCTGAACAATCACAGGTGTCGTAAGGCGGAGAGGAGGAAGCTATGTCTCAGAGTTTATTGAAAGCAGAGCATATAAAGATTTCCTTTGGAAATGTACATGCCCTTAGAGATGTATCTTTGGAGATTTTACCTGGTGAGATACACTGTCTTGCCGGAGAGAATGGTTGCGGAAAATCAACTATTATCAAAATTATATCCGGTGTCTATCAGAGAGATGGCGGAACAATTGAATTTAACGGACAGAAAATCGATAAGATTTCCCCGATTGATGCGATCAATCTTGGAATTCAGGTTATTTATCAGGATTTTGCACTTTTCCCTAATCTGACAGTTGCAGAAAATCTGGCACTTAATACAGAACTTGCATCACGTAAGAAAACAGTAAGTTGGAAAAATGTAAGAAAGATTGCTGAAGAAGCAGTATCCAAAATTAATTTCCAGGTTGATCTGGATGAAAAAGTAGAAAAACTTACGGTAGCTCAGAAACAGATGGTCGCAATCAGCCGCGCATTGATGTCAAATGCAAAGCTGATTATCATGGATGAGCCGACAACAGCGCTGACCAAAAAAGAAGTAAGCGCATTGTTTAAAATTATTTTGAAATTAAAGGAACAGGGAATTGCAATCCTGTTTATCAGTCATAAATTGGATGAGGTATTTGAAATTTCTGATCGATTCACAATTTTCAGGGATGGTGAATTGGTTGCTACAGGCAGTACAAAAGAACTGGATGATAAGAAATTCACCTATTACATGACAGGAAGAGAGTTTTCCGACAATATATTTGTTCCGAAAAATGTCTCCGACAAGCCGGTTTTTGAACTGAAACATCTTACTCTGAATGGCTCTTTTTCAGATATTAACCTCAGTCTTCGAAGAGGAGAGATTCTTGGAATTACAGGACTTTTGGATTCTGGTCGTACTGAATTGGGCCTGTCTATGTTTGGTCTGAAGCCTGCGGATTCCGGTCAGATCATAAAAGATGGAAAAGAAATTAAGCTTACCAGCCCAAGAGAGGCTATTGCCAATAGTATTGGATATGTTCCTGAGGACCGACTGTCAGAAGGCCTTTTTCTTACCCAGTCGATTGGTGACAACATCATCATTTCTGAGATTGACAAACTGAAAAAGAAAAATGGACAGTTTGATCTGAAGAAGAGAGATGAAGAAATTGAAAAATGGGTTAAAGAACTGGAGATCAAGACAAAAAATCCAAACAATCCGGCAACAACTCTTTCAGGAGGTAACCAGCAGCGAATCGTACTTGCAAAATGGCTTGCATGTAATCTGGATGTGCTCATCCTGAATGGCCCGACAGTAGGTGTGGATATCGGTTCCAAACATGATATTCATATGGTTCTGCAGCGACTTGCCAACCAGGGGCTTGGTGTTATTATCATTTCTGATGATCTTCCGGAAGTTATACAGAACTGTTCCAGAGTTCTTGTTATCAAGAATGGAAAGATCAAATCCGAATATGATACCCAGAATGTCAGTGAACAGATGATCATTGACGATATGATGTAGGAGGCGGTCATATGAATAAAAAAGTAAAGAAAATATTTCAGTCAAATGAACCGTATATTTTTCTTATCATAATTCTTCTCGGAATTGTGGTACAGATCCGTTCCGGACAGTTTTTTACAGCAAATAATATCGTTGACCTTCTGAGTGCGATGATCGTACCGGGACTTTTTGCAATCGCAGAATTCATGGCACTGATCGCAGGTGGAATCGATGTTTCTTTCCCGGCACTGGCATCTCTTTCTGCCTATGCCACAACAAAGTTCCTTCTTGACAAGAATTACGAAGGAAATGTTCTTCTGGCATTTGTGATCGCAATCGCAATTGGTGCAGTACTTGGCGCATTCAATGGATATTTTATTGGCTATCTGAATCTGAATGCAATGATCGTGACTCTCGGTTCCGCAAGTATCTTCCAGGGCATCATGCAGGGTACTTTAAGAGCAAATCAGCTTTCTGTCATTCCGCCTGGAATGAAAAGCTTTGGTACCGCTGCATTCCTGACAGCAACTAATAAGGCGAATGGACTGACTTCCATTCTTCCTTATACCTTCATTATTCTGGTTCTTGTATGTGCAGTTATGCATTTTGTACTGCATTATACGATCTTTGGACGTGGTATTTACGCAATCGGCGGAAATCCACAGAGTGCACACACAGCTGGATTTAATGTAAAAAGAACAAAATTTATCATGTATATTATTATAGGTATGATTGCATCTGCGAGTGGTATCTGTCGTGTCTGCATGATGCAGCAGATGCATCCGACGAATATGCTTGGAATGGAAATGAACATCATCGCAGGTGTCGTTCTTGGCGGCGTTGCTCTTACCGGTGGTGCCGGTACACTGACAGGCTGTATTCTTGGTACTTTCCTGATCATCCTGGTACAGAACTCCATGATCCTTCTTGGAATTCCGACAACCTGGAGTGATGTATTCGTAGGACTTGTAATCGTGATTGGAGTATCCCTGACCGCATGGCAGTCAACCCGAACCTCTAAAAGCAAAAAGAAAGCAGTAAAGGAGGGCGCATGATGAACAAGATCAAAAGTATATATAAGAAAAATGAAGAAGTGACCCGCCTGTTGGTCATCATGGCAGTCTGGCTGATCTTCATGGCATTTACACAGGCCAGAAAATTTTATACAGGAATGAACTTTCTTACCATGGCGGGACAGTTCCCGGAATACGGCCTTATGGCTCTGGGCGGTATGTTATGCATGATCACAGGAGGTATTGACCTTTCTGTAGTTGGTACAGCCAATATGGCTTCTATCCTTACGGTATTTACACTGACCAGATTGTTTGGAGCAGACGGAACTATGCCACTTGCTTTTTCTGTTGTGATCTTCCTGATCGCAATTGTAACAGGTATTGTTGTTGGAAGTCTGAACGCCTTTTTGATCTCAAAACTTGGGGTTCCGCCGATTCTTGCAACGCTTGGTGTAAATGAGCTCTTAACAGGTCTCTGTGTGGTTATGACAAACGGTTCTGCAATTTCCTCTTTCCCGAAGCAGTACTGTGATTTCTTTTCAGGAAATCTCTTTGGTTTTATCCCACGAAGACTTCTGGTATTTATCGTAGTCGCAATCATTATCTGGTTTATGCTGGAGCATTGTACTTACGGAACTAAACTTCGTCTTTACGGAACGAATGCACATGTTGCAAAATTTTCCGGAATCAATACAACAAGCCTGCTGTTCAGAACGCATATTACTTCATCCATTTGTGCTGCACTTGGCGGATTGATGATGCTTGCAACCTATTCATCTGCAAGAGCTGATTATGGAACAAACTATACCATGCAGTCTATCCTTCTCGTCGTTCTCGGCGGTGTCAGCCCGAATGGTGGTAAAGGAAAAATTTCCGGTGTTATCACAGCTATCGTACTTTTGAAGATGATTGAATCCGGCATTAACCGTTTCAGGAGTGTATCTACATATTATGTAACACTGATCTGGGGAGCTGTTCTGATCCTTGCACTCGTGATTGATTATGTCAGCCAGAAACCGAAACATGCAAAATAAACAAAAGGAGCCTGTATGAAAAAAGTACTTTTTGTTGGTGAATCCTGGAGTGCTACTCTGATGGAAGTAAAAGGATTCAACAGTTTTTTATCATCTAAATATGAAACAGGACTTGGCTGGATCGACAAAGCGATCGAAAAAGCCGGCTATGAATTTGTATATATGCCGAATCATATTGCAAATGATCATTTTCCATTTACTCTGGAAGAGCTGAATGAATATTCCTGTATCATTCTGTCAGATGTGGGAGCAGACACGCTGCTGATTCCATCAGCTACATTTGGAGCAAGCAAAATTCTTCCCAATCGCTGCCAGCTACTCAAAGATTATGTACTTGGTGGCGGAGGCCTTCTGATGATTGGAGGCTATCTTACCTTTAATGGTGTTGGAGCTCAGGGAAAATGGTGGGCAACACCGGTACAGGATGTCCTTCCGGTAGAAATTCTTCCATACGATGACCGTATGGAACACTGTGAGGGTGTCCATGCAGAAGTGACACTCCCGGATCATCCGGCATTTGCGGGAATCGAAGGAGAGTGGCCGCCTGTACTTGGTTATAATAAGAGCACCATAAAACCGGAAGCAGAACTTGCCGCCACAGTCTGCGGAGATCCGTTTATTGCGTTTGGCAGTTACGGAGAGGGAAAATCTGCTGTTTTCTCCAGTGACTGTTCACCGCACTGGGCACCACCGGAATTCTGCAACTGGAAATATTATGATGTGTTATTTAAGAACATCCTGGATTATATTGCAAAATAATCAGAATCACAGGAAATGTGATTCAAAAGTTAAAAATACAAGGAGGTATTGACATGAAGACGATTAAAGACAAACAGATTCTTGTAGGTGCTGATTTTGCGGGATACCCGTTAAAAGAAGCAGTAGTGGCTCATCTGAAAGAATATGGATGGACAGTAACTGATGTTGGTGTCAGATCACCGGAGGACACAGATACAGATCTGATGTTTCACAGAATCGGCCTTCGCGTGGGTTCTATGATCTCGGAAGGTGAATTTGAACGTGCTCTGATCTTTTGCGGAACCGGAATGGGTATCCATATTGCGGCAAGCAAATGCCCGGGTGTTTCTGCAGGCGTTGTAGAAAGCGTGCCGGCTGCTCTTCGTGCAATTACCGGAAATGGCGTCAACGTTTTGGCTATGGGTGCGTTTTATGTAGCTCCGAAAATGGGCTGTGATATAGCAGATGCTTATCTGAGCCATAATCTTGGAGATGGATATGAATACTGGCCAAACTTTTATGAATTCCATAAACTTGCCTGTGATGAATTAAATGCATTTAATTATGAAGAATATAAGGCAAATGGATTTAAAGTAAAACATCTTGGAGACTATCCGCTTGATCTTGTAGATGATCCGACTCTTTTTGGGGGTAAAAAATAAATAATAATTGCAAGAATCATCTAACTGCCATATAATTGATGAAAAATATTTTTTAGAGGTTTGAAACATGAAAGTATTAAATTTTGGTTCTCTCAATCTGGACTATGTGTACCAGGTGGAATCTATTTTGATTCCCGGAGAAACACAGGCATCAAAAAGCAGGCAGATCTTTTGTGGTGGTAAAGGCCTGAACCAGTCTATTGCACTGGCAAAGGCCGGGATTCCTGTATATCATGCCGGTCTGATCGGAGAGGGCGGGGAACCGCTTCTCGAAGTTTGTAAGGAAAATGGGGTGAATACAGAGTTCATCAGACAGATCCCGGGACCATGCGGACATACAGTTATTCAGGTGGATGAAAATGGACAGAACTGTATCCTTCTTTTTGGAGGCTCCAATAGAAGTATGACAAAGGAGTTTGTTGATACTGTGTTGGATTCTTTTGAAGAGGGAGACATCATTCTTTTGCAGAATGAGATCAATGAACTGGATTATATCATTGACCGTGCATACGAAAAACATATGATGATCATTTTGAATCCTTCTCCTTTTGACAATGCATTGGAAAACTGTGATCTGTCGAAAATCAGTCTCTTCCTGATGAATGAGATTGAAGGTTTTCAGATTACCGGCGAAAAAGAACCAGATAAAATTCTCACAAAAGTGAAAGCACTTTATCCAAAAGCAAAAGTAGTTCTGACACTCGGCGGAGATGGTTCTGTATATCAGGATGAAACGGGGATCTACCGCCAGGGAATCTTTAAAGTAAAGGCTGTTGATACAACCGCCGCAGGTGATACGTTTACAGGATATTTTATTTCTTCTATTATTGATGGGCTACCTGTACAGGACGGACTGGAGCTTGCAGCAAAAGCATCCGCAATTGCAGTTTCCAGACCTGGCGCAACTGCATCCATTCCTCTTCGCAGCGAAGTAGTAAAAGAAAAAAGTAACGGAAAAATATAGAAATAAAAGTAAAAATGTCGTTGACAAACGGGTACCTCCTATGTATAATTGATAAAGTGTGAATAGGAGAGAACTATGCAGATTCATTTATCAGATATTACAGACAGTGAAGGAAAAATCATACAGTTCAGTTCTGAGGTGGAGTTAGATAAGATTTCATTTCAGATGGGAGAGTTTCCGATATTGGACAGATCTCCGGTAGAACTACGGATTGCAAATACAGGCAATAAAGTTCTTGAACTGACAGGAAAAGGCAGTTTAACTGTCGGCATTCCTTGTGACCGTTGTCTGGAGCAGGTGTCTGTTACTATCCCATACGATATCGATCGTAAGTTGGATATGAAACAGACTGATAAAGAGCGAGTTGAGAATCTGGATGAGAATGACTATCTCACTGGTATGGACCTGGATGTGGACCGGTTGGTCTATCTTGAGGTACTGATGAGTTGGCCTTTGAAAGTTCTTTGTAAAGAAGATTGCAAAGGAATATGCAGCCGGTGTGGGAAGAATCTGAATGAGGGACCCTGTGGATGTGCAGAGGAACCGAAGGATCCCCGTATGGCGGCCATCAGTGATATATTTAGTAAATTTAAGGAGGTGTAACCTATGTCCATATGTCCAAAAAACAAATCATCTAAAGCTAGACGTGATAAAAGACGTGCAAACTGGAAAATGAGTGCTCCGAATCTGGTAAAATGCAGCAAATGCGGCGCCCTGATGATGCCTCACAGAGTTTGTAAAGAATGCGGAAGCTACAATAAGAAAGAAATCGTGAAAGTTGAAGACTAATCACAACGAATGAAACAGAATCCTTTTTCGGGATTCTGTTTTTTTCAATCAAATTCTATGTCTTGGAGGGAAAGATGGAGCAGAAGAATCGGATTACGGAAGGGGTAATCTGGAAACAGCTTTTAATATTCTTTTTTCCGATTGTAATAGGCACTTTTTTTCAGCAGGTGTATAATACGGCCGACAGTATTGTTGTCGGTCGTTTTGTAGGTAAAGAAGCTTTGGCTGCGGTAAGTGGATCAGTGAATCAGATCGTTACACTGATTGTGGAAGTTTTTGTCGGACTGACTTCGGGTGCTTCCGTGATCATTGCACAGTTTTATGGGGCAAAAGATCATAAAAATCTAAACAGAACGTTGCATACAGCATATGCCTTTGCAATCGTTACAGGAGCCATAGTGGGACTGATTGGCTTTTGGATCACAGAAAAAGTTCTTATAGCGATGAAGACACCTTCAGAGTTGATGGCTGATTCTGTTATATATCTGCATATCTATTTCTGCGGTATGATCTTTAATATCGTTTATAATATGGGAGCTTCTATTCTTCGCGCAGTTGGGGATTCCAGAAGACCGTTGTATGTGCTGATCATGACCTGTGGCTTGAATATTTTTTTTGATATCATGCTTGTTGTATTCCTTAAAATGGGTGTAATGGGAGTTGCAATTGCGACTGTTTCCTGTCAGGGAATCAGTGCATGCATGGTAACGTGGATTTTAATAAAGGGAAATTCTTTATTCCGGTTAAAGATCAGGGAGATTCGTTTTTATATGGCATCCCTGCAGTCGGTACTTCGCATTGGAATTCCAGCAGCATTGGAAGCAACTATGTATACTATTGCAAATCTGATCATTCAGATATTTGTGAATGGCCTGGGAACAGATACCGTTGCTGCATGGGGAACATTTGCGAAAATTGATGCTATTTATTGGATGGTTGTCAATTCGTTTGGTATTGCTATCACAACATTTGTCGGCCAGAATTATGGTGCGGGGAAAATACAGAGAATGCGAAAAAGCGTCAAAGTATGTCTGCTTATGTCTTATGGAGCTGCAATTCTGGTAAGTGCAGCACTGTATGGTTTTGCAGAACCGTTATATAGATTGTTTACAACGGACAGCAATGTTGTCCGCATTGGCGCAGACATGATGCATTTTCTTCTTCCGTCATATTTTATGTATGTAGTGATCGGAATATTGTCCGGAGCGCTGAGAGGCGCGGGAAGAGTATTGGTACCAATGCTGTTGACCTGCGGTGGGGTATGCCTGATCAGAATTGCCTGGATGTTTGGGGTATTTCCTGTTTATTCAGGAATTAAGACGATCATGCTGAGTTACCCGGTATCCTGGGGAATTACAGCAGTTTTATTTATTATATATTACTTCAAAAAATTTCCTAAAACGGAAGAACAGATTTTACAGTAAGGAGCATATAGATGAACGTATTAAATCTGGAACATATCAGTAAAACTTATGGCGAAAAAGTGATTTTTGACGATATCTCCTGTGGCATCCATCAGGGTGACAAAATTGGAATCATCGGTATCAATGGAACAGGAAAGACCACGTTTCTTCGAATACTGGCAGGTTTCGAGGAAACCGATGAAGGACAGGTGGTTATGCAGAATGGCCTTCGTATCACATATCTGCCGCAGCATCCTGAATTTCCAGAGGGCGCAACCATTCTTTCTTACGTGATACAGGGACAGAAAGAACAGAGCTGGAATTCCGAGACAGAGGCTCATATGGTGCTTAATAAACTTGGTATTGAAGACCATGAAGAGGAAATCGCACATCTTTCCGGAGGACAGAAAAAACGCGTGGCACTTGCAGCCGTTCTCGTGAATCCGGCTGATGTTCTGATCCTGGATGAGCCGACCAACCATCTGGACAACGAAATGGCTTCCTGGCTGGAAGATTATCTGAATCGTTTTAAAGGCGTTGTTATTATGGTAACACATGATCGTTATTTCCTTGACCGTGTAACAAATAAGATTCTGGAGATCAGTCATGGTAAGATCTATACTTACGAAGCAAAATATTCTGATTTTCTGGAAATGAAAGCGCAGCGAGAAGAAATGGAAATGGCTTCAGAACGTAAAAAACAGAGTATTCTTCGTATGGAGGTCGAATGGGCAAAAAGAGGATGCCGGGCAAGAAGTACAAAGCAGAGAGCCCGTCTGGACCGTCTGGAGGCTATGAAGAATTCCGCAGCGCCTGTGCGGGACAAAAATGTAGAGATTGATTCTGTAGAGACCAGAATGGGCAAAAAGACGATTGAACTGCATCATATTTCCAAACGTTTTGGTGAGCGGGTATGTATTCGTGATTTTGACTATATTGTTCTGAAAAATCAGAGACTAGGAATCATAGGTCCAAATGGCTGCGGCAAATCTACGCTGCTTAAGATCATAGCAGGTATCCTTGAACCGGACAGCGGAAGTGTTGAAATTGGGGATACCATTAAGATTGGCTATTTTTCACAGGAAATCGAAGACATGAATTCCAGTCAGAGAGTGATCGACTATATTAAAGCTGTAGCAGAATTTATTCCGACAAAGGACGGACTCATCAGTGCATCCAAACTTCTCGAGCAGTTTTTATTTGAGCCGGCCATGCAGTATTCACCAATCGAAAAACTTTCCGGTGGTGAGAAAAAAAGATTATATCTTCTGAAAGTACTTGCTGCAGCACCAAATGTACTTTTGCTGGACGAGATTACGAATGATATTGATATTCCAACACTGACGATCCTGGAAGATTACCTGGATTCTTTTGCCGGAATAGTCATTGCTGTTTCTCACGACAGATATTTCCTGGACAATCTGGCAGACCGTATCTTTGAATTTGACAGAGAGGGAAATCTGACTCAATATGAAGGTGGCTATACTGACTATCTCGAAGCAAAAAAACGTCGGGAAGGTATGAATATTGATGAATCCGTAGAGATAAAAGCTTCTTCTGTCGGAAAGAACATGATAGAAGAACCTCAGGAAGAAAAATCTTCTGTAAAGACATGGAAACAGAATCGTTCTTCAAAACTGAAATTCAGTTATAAAGAACAACGGGAATACGAAACAATTGATGATGATATTGCTGGGTTGGAAGAAAAAATTGAAAAGCTGGATAATGATATCATGGCGAATGCTACAAATTCCGGTAAACTTAACGAACTTACAAAGGAAAAAGAGACTGCAGAAGCACTTCTGGAAGAAAAAATGGATCGCTGGGTTTATCTGAATGACCTGGCAGAACAGATCGAAGCTCAGAATAATAAATAGATGACGTGGGAACACTCTTGATTTTCTGATAATTCTTTAGTATGATAAAGTTTGAAGTTTTTTTGATAACAATATGGATTTAAAATAGATATACAGGAGGATTAATATGGCAGAATTGGTAAAAGTTGTTGTAGATGCCATGGGTGGTGATCTCGCACCGGTGGAACCTGTAAAAGCAGCTGTAGAAGCAGTAAAAGAAAGAAAAGATATCCTGGTCATTCTTACCGGTCAGGAAGAAGTGATTCATTCAGAGCTTAAGAAATATCAGGATTATCCGACAGACAGAATCCAGGTGGTAAATGCAACAGAAGTAATTGAGACTGCAGAACCTCCTGTTTTTGCAATTCGAAAGAAAAAAGATTCTTCAATCGTTGTAGGACTTAAAATGGTAAAAGAACAGAAGGCCGATGCATTTGTTTCTTCCGGAAGCACGGGTGCGGTCCTTGTCGGCGGTCAGGTTCTTGTTGGCAGAAGCAAAGGTGTGGAACGTCCGCCTCTGGCTCCGTTGATTCCCACAGCTAAAGGAGTTTCTCTTCTGATTGACTGTGGCGCAAATGTTGACGCCAGACCATCTCATCTGGTACAGTTTGCAAAAATGGGATCTATTTATATGGAACATGTAGTCGGCATCAAAAATCCGCGTGTTGCGATTGTAAATAACGGTGCAGAGGAAGAAAAGGGAAATGCTCTGGTTAAGGAAACTTTTCCTCTTCTCAAAGAAGCAGAAGGGATCAATTTTATCGGAAGCATTGAGGCACGAGATATTCCGGCAGGTTATGCGGATGTTATCGTATGCGAAGCTTTTGTCGGAAATGTTATTCTCAAACTTTATGAGGGAGTCAGTTCTGAACTGATTCACAAAATCAAAGATGGAATGATGAGTACTTTAAAAAGTAAGATAGGAGCACTTCTTGTCAAACCGGCGCTGAAACAGACACTCAAAAGTTTTGATGCGACAGAATATGGTGGAGCTCCGCTCCTTGGATTAAAAGGCCTTGTTGTCAAAACGCATGGAAGTGCCAAAGCTATCGAAATTAAGCATGCAATTTTCCAGTGCGTACAGTTCAAACAACAGAGGATCAACGAAAAAATTGCGGAAAAAATCCAGCCGGCGCAATTTCCGGCCCCAGATAAGGAATAACAGAAAAGAAGGCAGATAAAATGGAACAATTGGAACAGATCATAGGATATACATTTCAAAATAAAAAACTTCTGAAACAGGCATTGACACACAGTTCATATGCAAATGAAAAAAAGTTGGGAAAACTGGGCTGTAATGAACGTCTGGAGTTCCTTGGCGATGCAGTTCTTGAACTGATCAGCAGTGATTTCCTTTATGCAAAATTCACACAGGTTCCGGAGGGGGAACTGACCAAAAAACGTGCAAGCCTGGTCTGTGAACCTAGCCTTGCGTACTGCGCGCGGCAGTTTGGACTTCCACAGTATCTTCTCCTTGGCAAAGGCGAGAATATGACGGGTGGACGTAATAGGGATTCTATCGTTTCAGATGCAACAGAAGCTCTTCTTGGAGCCATTTATCTGGATGGCGGTTTTGAACCTGCAAAGGATTTTGTCCTGAAATTTATCTTAAACGATATTGAACATAAACAGCTTTTTTATGACAGCAAGACAATTCTGCAGGAAATAGTCCAGGAAAAAGGAATTCAGCCGGTAGAATATATTCTGACCGGAGAGAGCGGACCGGATCATGACAAGCAATTTACGGTAAGTGTTCAGGTGAATGGACAGGTTGTCGGAAATGGAACCGGTCATACAAAGAAAGCTGCCGAACAGGCAGCAGCATATCAGGCAATTCAGGAAAAGAAATTCTGATTTTATGCGTGATACATGAGGAAAAGAAAAACTGGCAGGTGAACTATGTATTTAAAGAATATTGAAGTATATGGCTTCAAATCCTTTGCACAGAAAATCAATTTTGAATTTCATAACGGAATTACCGGTATTGTCGGACCAAATGGAAGTGGAAAAAGTAATGTTGGAGATGCTGTCCGCTGGGTACTTGGTGAACAGAGCGCCAAACAGCTTCGAGGCGGTAACATGCAGGACGTTATTTTTTCAGGAACAGAGAATCGAAAGCCATTAAGTTTTGCTTCTGTATCTATTACGCTGGATAACAGTGATCATAAACTTCCGGTAGATTACAATGAAGTTACTGTAACGAGGCGGCTGTATCGTTCGGGAGAAAGTGAATATCTGATCAATGGCAGTGGATGCCGTCTGAAAGACATTCAGGAAATGTTTTATGATACCGGTATCGGTAAAGAAGGGTATTCCATCATTGGACAGGGGCAGATTGATAAAATCTTAAGTGGTAAACCTGAAGAACGGCGAGAGCTTTTCGATGAGGCGGCAGGAATCGTCAAATTTAAACGAAGAAAAGCTACCACTCTGAAAAAGCTGGATGAAGAGCGGCAGAATCTGGTCCGTGTAACGGATATTTTAAGCGAGCTGACCAAACAGCTTGGACCATTGGAAAAGCAGTCTGAAACAGCGCGTATATATCTGGCCAAAAGAGAGGAATTGAAAGAACTTGATGTGAATCTGTTTCTTCTTGATCATCAGAGAACCGGTGAACTTCTGAAAGAACTGGAAGAAAAACTTGAACAGGCGCAGAGAGAACTAAATGAAGCTCAGGCAGCATATGATCAGACCAAAATAGAGTATGACCGTCTGGAACAGGAACTGGAAGATTTAAATCACAGGCTCGATACGTTGAAAGAAGAGCAGCAGCAGAATGCGCTTCTGAAACAGCAGTATGAAGGCCAGGTGCAGGTTCTTGAAGAACAGATCTCTTCGGGAAAACAGAACAGTGAGCATTATCAGAACCGTCTGACAGCTTTAGGGGAAGATCTGGACCGGAGAACGCAGGAAAAAGAAAAACTGGCAGAAGACAAACTGGAACTGCAGAGCAGACTGAAAGAAATTCGGGCCAGTCTTTCAAAGGAAACAGAGGCTCTGGAAAACATCGTTTCAAACGTAGAAGAATGTACACAGGCTGTAGAAGACGGCAAAAACGAGATCATTGAGATCTTGAACAGCCGTGCAACGACCAAAGGAAAAGTACAACGTTTTGATGCGATGCTGGAGCAGCTGAATATCCGTAAAGCAGAGATCAGTCAGCGAATTCTTCGCCTGAAAAGCGAAGAAGAGGTTCTGGAGAAAGAACGTCTTAATGCACAGAAACAATATGATGCAGTAACGGCTGTGATCCATTCGACAAATGAAGAATGTGTACGTCTGGACGGAGAGGTGCAGAAGTTACAGGATGAATTGAAAAAACAGAATTCTCAGATGGAAATCGGTCAGACAGCATACCATCGTGAGGCTTCCCGCCTGGAATCTCTTAAAAACATTACAGAACGTTATGATGGATATGGAAACAGTATCCGTCGTGTAATGGAACAGAAAAACCGTGAACCCGGTATTAAAGGTGTTGTGGCTGATATCATTCATGTGCAGAAAGACTATGAGGTTGCGATTGAAACTGCACTGGGCGGAAGTATTCAGAATATCGTCACAGATAATGAACAGACAGCTAAACGTATGATTGGTTTTCTGAAGAAAAACCGCTTTGGCCGTGCTACATTTCTTCCTTTGTCTAATATCAGCGGAAGAGGTGGACTGAATCAGAGGGATGTGTTGAGTGAACCGGGAGTTGTGGGTACTGCCAATACTCTTGTAAATGCGGATAAAGAATACAGTGAACTGGTCATGTATCTTCTGGGCCGTGTCCTTGTTGTAGATAATATTGATCATGCAATTGCAATCGGAAAAAAATATCGTCACAGTCTGCGTATGGTTACGATTGAAGGAGAGTCTTTAAGTCCCGGTGGTTCCATGACCGGTGGTGCGTTTAAAAATAACAGCAATCTTCTCGGAAGACGCCGTGAAATTGAAGAACTGGAAAGAAGTGTAGGAATTCTCAGGAAAGAACTGGAAGAAACGCAGAAATCAATAGGTGAAAACCGTAGCAGGCGAAATGTGCTTCGCGATACGATCGCCGATTTTCAGCAGAAACTCCGTCAACAGTATGTTGAACAGAATACTGCAAAGATGAATCTTGAACAGCTCAAAGAAAAAGAAGGCGAAATTCAGAACAGCTATCGGCAGATTGATCGTGAACAGGAAGAACTCCGCCATCAGGCAGGTGAGATCAGACAGGATCATAGCAGCATTGCCAGAGAACTGGAGGATTCGCAGAAGGACGAAAAGGAACTGGAAACCTTTATTGAGACCAAACAGAAAGAACTAGAGGAATGGAAGGCAGAAGAAACAGAGAAGACACATGAACTGGAAAAAATCCGGCTGGAAGAATCTTCTCTTGAACAGCAGAATCAATTCCTGCAGGAAAACCTGAGTCGTCTGAATTCTGAGATTGCTGCATTTCAGAAGGAATCACAGGAAATTACAGAAAATCTTGTACAGAGTCGTGAAGAGATACATAAAAAAGAAGAAGGTATCCAGGAGCTGAAAAATGCGGCACAGGAATGCCTTTTAAAAGAAGAACAGTATGGCAGCCAGAGAGCACAGTGGCAGGAAGAAAAAGAAAAACGAAGTGCCAGCCACAAAACATTTTTTGAAAAAAGAGATCATCTTTCAGAAAAGACTTCTCTTCTGGATAAAGAATGCTTCCGTCTGAGAAGTCAGACAGAAAAAATTGAGGAGCAGAGGGAAGGTCAGATTTCCTATATGTGGGAAGAATATGAGATCACGCCAAACAATGCACTTCAGTATCGAAAAGAAGAACTTACCGACCGACAGGCAATCAAAGCGGATGTTACACGCATAAAGGATGAGATCCGTAAACTTGGTTCTGTTAATGTAAATGCGATTGAAGATTATAAAGAGCTTCTGGAACGTCATACATTCCTGTCCGGTCAATACGATGATATCGTTAAGGCTGAGGAAACGCTGGAAGGAATTATTCTGGAATTGGATGAAGGAATGCGAAAACAGTTTACCGAGAAATTTCGTGATATCCAGAGAGAATTTGATAAGGCATTTAAGGAACTGTTCGGCGGAGGAAAGGGAACTCTTGAACTTGCAGAAGATGAAGATATCCTTGAGGCCGGAATACGAATCATTTCTCAACCACCTGGCAAAAAACTCCAAAATATGATGCAGCTTTCTGGTGGAGAAAAAGCTTTGACTGCGATCGCTCTTCTTTTTGCAATCCAGAACCTGAAACCATCTCCATTCTGTCTTCTGGATGAGATAGAGGCTGCACTCGATGATTCAAATGTTGGACGTTTTGCATCGTATTTACAGAAGTTGACGAAAAATACACAGTTTATTATAATAACGCATAGACGTGGCACTATGAATGCTGCGGATCGCTTATATGGTATCACCATGCAGGAAAAGGGTGTTTCAACTCTTGTATCTGTTGATCTGGTAGAAAACCAGCTGAGCAAATAAGTTGCTGGTAACAGAGTGAACAGCAATGTAACTATCGAGGAGGACATAGTATGTCAGAAGAAAAAAAAGGCTTTTTTAAACGTCTGGTCAGTGGTTTGACCAAAACACGCGATAATATCGTGGCTGGCTTTGATTCTATTTTCAGTGGCTACTCCAGTATTGATGAAGATTTTTATGAAGAACTGGAAGAAATTCTGATCATGGGTGATATAGGTATTAATGCGACTTCTGCAATCATAGAACATCTGAAAGAACAGGTGGCAGAGAAACATATCAAAAATCCTATGGAATGCAAACAGCTTCTGATCAACAGTATTAAGGAACAGATGCGTGTAGACAGTACAGAATATGAATTTGAGAACCGTAAATCTGTAATTCTTGTAATCGGAGTAAATGGTGTAGGGAAGACGACTTCTGTCGGAAAACTTGCTGGAAAATTAAAGGATCAGGGTAAGAAGGTTATTCTTGCTGCAGCAGATACTTTTCGTGCAGCAGCGGGAGAACAGCTTGCACAGTGGGCAAATCGTGCAGGTGTGGATCTGATCGGTGGTCAGGAAGGCGCT